>NZ_JBVITE010000055.1:18273-64185 GCF_055575155.1 Kitasatospora sp. NPDC034533 | reverse complement strand
GCCGGACAGAACAACTTGAGGACAGCCCAGCAGGGCGTCAGTCAGTGGCTGAGCCACGACCACCGGAACCTGAGTATCAGCATCAATGTCAGTGGTGTGTGCAAGGGTCGGTCCAGGTCGGCGGGGAGCCCGTCGGCCGTCGGCCGGGGATCGACGAGGGGATGGTGCCATGGGGAGCAGGGCGAGCGGGTCGTTCGAGCTGACGGCGTTCGAACCGGTGGAGACGGAGCAGCACGAGGGCGCGTCCTTCGGGCGGCTCCGGATCGCCAAGACCTTCACGGGCGGGCTGACGGGGCACGGCGAGGTGCGGATGCTGTCGGTCGGCGACGCCTCCGGCGGCCCGGCCTCGTACGTCGCGGTGGAGCACGTGACGGGTGAACTGGACGGGCGCAAGGGCTCGTTCGTGCTCCAGCACGCGGCCTGGGACTCGACCGGGGTGGCGATACGCGTGGTGCCGGGCACCGGGGCGGGCGAGCTGGCCGGGATCACCGGGGAGTTCCAGCTGACCATCGACGAGTCCGGCACCCACACCTACGTGCTGGAGTACCGCTTGGGCTGACCGGGCCACGGAACGGGCTGAGGGCCAGGACGACCCCGGCGTCATGGATCGCGCACCCTGGCATCAGGCGTCAGAGGGCGGGCCGGGCGGCCTCCAGCCGCTGGATCCCGGTCCGGACTGCGGTCGTGCAGCTCCAGAACAGCGGCAGGGTGCTGGCCGCCCGCTCGGCGCGGGTGTTCCGGCCCGGGGCGAACATCGCGGACCGCAGCTCGGCGGTCAGTTCCAGTTGGGCGCCCACCCCGAGCAGGCCGCGGTTGCCGATGTTCTCCGGGGAGGTGCCCGCGATCTCCTCCTCGCCGGAGGCCGCCACGGCCCGGATGCCCGCGGCCGCCAGTTCCTCCATCAGGTACTGGCGGAAGGCCTGGTCGAGGCCGCCGACCAGCACGGCCTGGGCACCGGCTTCCAGGCCCGCCTGGGCGGTGGTGCAGCCGTGCAGCGCCAGCACGTTGGTGCTGCCGCCGCACATCGCCCGGGCCACGCCGTCGTCGCAGTGGGTCGAGGTGACGTGCAGCTCGCCGTTGTTGACGGGGCGCAGGCCCTCGAACATCCAGAAGTCGTGCACCGGGCCGGTGGCAGGGGTCGGGGCGAGGTCGGCCGGGTGGTAGCCCGCGACGGCCAGGCACAGTTCGGAGGTGCCGCCCTCGATGCCGCCGCCGTGCGGGGCGATGACGGTGGTCCGGGCGAACGGCACGCGGGCCCGGGGGCTCTGGTGGTCGATCAGGTGCCGGCGGTAGCGGAGGCCGTAGTCCACGCCCTCCACCAGCGCCGGGTCGGCGTAGAGGGCGGTGTTGGAGGGGTACCGGTCGGCGGCGGCGCTCGCGGTGGTGCTCCCCACCGCGGCACCGAGGGTGCCGAGGGCCGGGGCCGAAGCGAGGGCGGCGATCAGGGTGCGGCGGTTGATCATGACCACAGATCATGACAGCAGGTGATGAATCGGACAATAGGATCAAAATACTCCGAGCGAGGATGCCAGCGCCCCGGCTTCGCTCCCGGCCGGGATCAGCCTGATCGTGTGACACCGGCTCGGCGGACGTGCACCGCGCACGCCGGATACCGGTCCGCGCTGCCACGATGATGCGATCAATGCGCGATCGGCATCGGAGGGCGGCACATGCCCGGCACGGCGGTGGATCGTACGAAGGCGGCGAGCGCACGGGCGGCGGGCGCGGACCCGGCGCTCGCGAAGGCGGCGACGCTCACGGACCTGGCACACGCGAAGGCGGCGGGCGCGGACCTGGCGCTCGCGAAAGCGGCGGGCACGAGGGCGGCCACGGTCGGCCAAGTGGTGGGCCGGCTACGGGAGATCGGGGCGCTGCTGCCCCCGGCGGACGGGGTGGCGGTCTTCAACCGGCTCTACCTCACCGTGACGGCGGCGGTCCGCGACCGGCTGCGCGGCGGGTACTTCGGCGATCCGCCCGCGGTGGCCGAACTGGACGTGGTGTTCGCCGGGCGGTACCTGCGGGCCGTGGCCGCCGACGCGGCCGGGCACCGGCCGCCCGCGTGCTGGCGGCCGCTGTTCGCGCTGCGCGCCCACCCGGGCGTGCACCCGCTCCAGTTCGCGCTGGCCGGGATGAACGCCCACATCCAGCACGACCTGCCGCTCGCCGTCGTGGACACCTGCCGCCGTCGGTGCTGCGAGCCGGCCGACCTCCGGGCGGACTACCACCGGATCAACGGGGTGCTCTCCCGGGTGGAGGCGGCCGCCCGGGAGCAACTGCTGCCCGGGGCCGACCTGCTGGAGCTCGCCGAGCCGCTCACCCATCTCCTCGGCGCCTGGTCGGTCGAGGCCGCCCGCGAGGGCGCCTGGGACGCCGTCGAGGCCCTGTGGGAGCTGCGGCACCTGCCGCGCGCCGCCCGGACCTTCGCCACCGCGCTGGACGGCTCGGTCGCACTGCTCGGCCGGGCCCTGCTGATCCCGCTCGGGCCCTACGGCGAGCCGCCCGCCCCCGCCCAGACCACGGCCGCCCAGACCACGGCCGTCCGGCTCCCCGAGGCGAGGAGCCGGACGGCCGGCACGCCCGACCCGACCGGCACGGCAACCACGACCGGCACGGCAACCGCGACCGCCCCGACAGCCTCGGCCGACCCGGCAACCGCGCCCGACGCCGCAGCCTCGGCCGACACCGACGCCGCAGCCGCGACCGACGCAGCGGCCGGGAGCGCCGCCGCAGCCCCCGGCGATCAGGCCCAGCTGGAGTGCAGCGGCTTCCCCTCCGCGTAGCCGGCCGCGCTCTGGACGCCCACGATCGCCTTCTCGTGGAACTCCTCCAGGGTGCTGGCACCCGCGTACGTGCAGGAGCTGCGCACCCCGGCGATGATCGAGTCGATCAGGTCCTCGACGCCCGGGCGCGCCGGGTCCAGGAACATCCGGGAGTGCGAGATGCCCTCCTCGAACAGCGCCTTGCGGGCCCGGTCGTACGAGGAGTCCTGGGCGGTGCGGTTGCTCACCGCGCGGGCCGAGGCCATGCCGAAGCTCTCCTTGTACTGGCGGCCGTCGGCGTCGGTCTGGAGGTCGCCCGGGGACTCGTACGTCCCCGCGAACCAGGAGCCGATCATCACGTTGGAGGCACCGGCGGCCAGCGCCATCGCGACGTCGCGCGGGTGGCGCACCCCGCCGTCCGCCCAGACGTGCTTGCCGAGCCGGCGCGCCTCGGCGGCGCACTCCAGCACGGCGGAGAACTGCGGGCGGCCGACGCCGGTCATCATCCGGGTGGTGCACATCGCGCCCGGTCCGACGCCGACCTTGAGGATGTCGGCGCCGGCCTCGACGAGGTCGCGGACACCGGCGGCGGAGACCACGTTGCCGGCCACGACCGGGATCTTCGGGTCCAGGCCGCGCACCGCGCGCAGCGCGCTGATCATGGACTCCTGGTGGCCGTGCGCGGTGTCCACCACGAGGACGTCGGCACCGGCCTCGATCAGCGCCGCGGCCTTGCCCGCGACGTCGCCGTTGATGCCGACGGTGGCGGCGATCCGCAGCTTGCCGTCCGCGTCCACGGCCGGGGTGTACAGGGTGGCGCGCAGCGCGCCCTTGCGGGTGAGCAGGCCGACCAGCCGGCCCTCGCCGTCCACCACCGGGGCGAGCTTGAAGTGCGCCTCGGTGAGCTTGTCGAAGGCGGCCCGCGGGTCGATGTCCTCGTCGAGCACGAGCAGTTCACGGGACATGATGTCGGCGAGGCTGGTGAAGCGGTCCACGCCGTGGCAGTCGGACTCGGTGACCACGCCGACCGGCTTGCCGTCCTCGACCACCACGAGGGCGCCGTGCGCGCGCTTGGGCAGCAGCGACAGCGCCTCGGCCACGGTGGCGCCCGGGGCGAGGGTGATCGGGGTGTCGAACACCAGGTGGCGCTGCTTGACCCAGGAGACGACCTCGGCGATGACCTCGGTGGGGATGTCCTGCGGGATGGCGACCAGGCCGCCGCGGCGGGCCACGGTCTCGGCCATCCGGCGCCCGGCGATGGCGGTCATGTTGGCCACGACCAGCGGGATGGTGGTGCCGGTGCCGTCCTGCGAGGAGAGGTCGACGCCCTGCCGGGAGCCCACGGCGGAACGGCTGGGGACCATGAAGACGTCGTCGTACGTCAGGTCGTACGAGGGCTTGAGGTCGTTCAGGAAACGCATGAAGGGGCTCTCTGGCTGGGAGGAAGTACACCTCGGGTGCGGTTGCGGCGAGGCCGTCGGAGCGCACTCGGGCGCCCGGCACCCAGCGTTCGATTCTCCGCGAGGGCAGGGGCAAAAGCCAGTTCGAAGAGCATTGCTGGGGCTGTCCACAAACCGTGATCAATGCTCCACGCGTAGACCTGGACGATCCTCCAAAGACCCCCTCCGACGTCCGGTTTTCGCCCTGGTCGGGACCGCTCCCGTAGCATTCACGCGGTAACGGGCACGGCTTCACGCGGTAACGGGCGTGGCGGACGGGAAAGCGACAGCAAGCGTGGGCATCGGGCAGACGGACATCCAGCACGGCCAGGACGAGGGCACCGAGGAGGAGGTCGACTACGGTCCCGGCCTCGACCCCGAGCGGCTGCGGCTCTGCCTGGAGGTGCTCGCCGAACTGGACGGGCTGCACGTGGACCACCCGGACGCGATCACCGTCCGCAAGGCCGTCGGCGGCATATTCCGGACCCTCAAGCAGCGCCGCCGCCAGGAGACCCGGGCCCGCAAGACCGCCAACGACCGCGAGGTCACCGCCCGCACGGCGACCGGCGCGCCCACCCGGATCGACGACGAGACGGCCGGCGCCTTCGGCCTGACCACCGTCACCACCACCGAGATCGCCGGCATCCTGGAGCGCCCCCGCTCCTGCTACACGTGCAAGAAGCGGTACGTCGAGGTCGACGCCTTCTACCACAACCTCTGCCAGGACTGCGCCGTCAAGAACCGCGCCCGCCGGGACGCCCGCACCGACCTCACCGGCAAGCGCGCGCTGCTCACCGGCGGCCGGGCCAAGATCGGGATGTACATCGCGCTGATGCTGCTGCGCGACGGCGCCCACACCACCATCACCACCCGCTTCCCCAACGACGCGATCCGCCGCTTCAAGGCGATGCCGGACAGCGCCGAGTGGATCCACCGCCTCAAGATCGTCGGCATCGACCTGCGCGACCCGGCCCAGGTGATGGCACTGGCCGACGAGGTCGCCGCCGACGGCCCGCTGGACATCCTGATCAACAACGCCGCGCAGACCGTGCGCCGCCCGCCGGAGTCCTACCGCGAGCTGGTCGCCGCCGAGTCCGCGCCGCTGCCGGCCGGCGAACTGCCGCAGGCCACCACGATCGGCCGCTTCGGCAGCGGCAGCGTCGACCTGCCCGCCCTCCCCCACCAGGCGGGCGGCGAGGCGCGGCGGATCGCCGCCGAGGACGTCACCTCGCTCGCGCTGGTCACCGGCTCCGCCACCCCGGCCCGGATCGCGGCCGGCACCGCGATCGACGCCGGCGGCCTGGTGCCCGACCTCGCCGACACCAACAGCTGGGTGCAGACCGTCTCCGAGGTCGGCCCGATGGAGCTGCTGGAGGTCCAGCTCTGCAACTCCACCGCGCCGTTCATCCTGATCAGCCGGCTGCGCCCGGCGATGGCCGCCTCCGCGTCCCGCCGCAAGTACGTCGTCAACGTCTCCGCGATGGAGGGCGTCTTCTCCCGCGGCTACAAGGGCGCCGGCCACCCGCACACCAACATGGCCAAGGCCGCGCTCAACATGCTCACCCGCACCAGCGCGCAGGAGATGTTCCAGACCGACGGCATCCTGATGACCGCCGTCGACACCGGCTGGATCACCGACGAGCGCCCGCACCCCGACAAGATGCGCCTCGCCGACGAGGGCTTCCACGCCCCGCTCGACCTGGTCGATGGCGCGGCCAGGGTGTACGACCCGATCGTGCGCGGCGAGGCCGGCGAGGACCTGTACGGCTGCTTCCTCAAGGACTACGAGCGCGCCAACTGGTGACCCCCAGGGAGAGGCGAGTTGGGCCCGACTGAAGGAGACGGCGAGTTGACCGCGACATCCACCGCAGCAGCCACCCCGGCACCGGCCGCACCCCTGCTCGGCGCGGGGGTCATCGTGCCCACCGGGGACGGCCGGGTGCTGGTCGGCCGCCGCATCACGGCGGGCGAGCCGCCCACCTGGAGCCTGCCCGGCGGCAAGGTCGACCTCGGCGAGTCCTTCGAGCGGACGGCCGCCCGCGAACTCGCCGAGGAGACCGGGATCGTGCTGCCCGCCGAGCGGATGCGGGTGCTCGCCGTCCACCTCGACCACGAGCTCGGCCGGCCGCGGCTGACCGCCGCCGTGCTGGCGCCGCCGAGCCTCGCCGAGGCGCTCGTCACCGAGCCGCATGCCTGCGCCGGCTGGGAGCGCTTCCCGGTGGACGCGCTGCCGGAGCCGATGTTCTACCCGTCCGCGCTGGTGCTCGGCAGCTGGCTGCCGGAGCTGGACGTACGGCGGGCGGCCGGGACGCACGGCTACCCCGTCGCCCGCTGAGGCGGACGGCGGGGCGGCGGCGGGCGCTCAGCCGTTGCGGGCCGCCTCCGGCCCGGTGATCCGCCGCAGCAGCGGCAGGGTCGAGGCGATGATCCCGAGCGAGGCGGCCAGCCCGAAGCCGACCAGCCCGTAGTACGTCAGGTCGGGCGAGACCAGGTCGTACCCCAGCTGCGCCCTGAGGAACATCGCCGCTGCGGCGAAGCCCGTCCCGATCGCGAGCGCCGACACCACCAGCAGCGGCAGCGCGCTCTCCAGCCCGACCACCCGCTGGAGCAGCCGCAGCGGCGCCCCGGTCAGCCGCAGCATCGCGAACGGCCGCCGGCGGTCGGAGAGCCCGGCCACCACGCTGACCGCGAGGCTGCACCCGGCGACCGGCAGGGTGGTCAGCAGCACCGCGTTCGCCAGCTGCCGCCAGCCCTGGAGCTTCTTCTGCGCGGCGGAGGACCAGTCCTCGGCCAACCGGGCCTCGTAGTGCGGGAACTCCCGGGTGAACAGGGTTCGCAGCCGCTCCTTGGCCGTCGTGGAGCCGTCGGTGGTCGCGTAGATCATCCGCACCGGGAGCCCGGCCACCTCCGCCGCCGGCACCGGTGCGGCCGGCCACTCCTGGTCGGCGGCGTCCACCAGCGAGACCAGGTGGATCGGGTCGACCACCGCGACCTCGGCGCCGGGCGCGCAGTGGCCGATCACCGGGGTCTGCGCGAGTTCCGCGCAGCTCACCAGCGCGGGCACCAGCCCGGGCTTGCCGAGCTCCGGCACGCCGATGCCGGCCGGGTTGTCGTGCACCAGGGCGATCCCCCTGAACCCGGGAACGGCCCGGGCCCGCGCCAGCACGCCGTCGGGCACCGACGGCAGCACCTCCTCGTGCGGCCCGCTCCCGAACGAGGTGTCCACGACCGCCTTGCGCACCTCGGGGGCGCCGTTCAGCATGCCCTGGTTGGCGTTGATGGTGCTCATGATGGCCAGCGTCCCGGTGGTCACGAACAGCGCCAGCACCAGGCCCGCGACCGAACGGAAGCCCGCTCGCGGGTCGTCCGCCAGCCGGCGCATCGCGATCAGCGAGGCCGGCCTGCTGGTCCGCCGGGCCACCGCCCGGGCACTCGCCATGGTGAGCCACGGACCGCCGACCACCAGGCCGAGCATCACCAGCACGAAGCCGGTCAGGTACACCAGGGCCTGCGCGTTGACGGACGCCGGGCGCCGGCCGATGACGTAGCCGAGTTCGGCGAGGCCGACCACCAGCGGCGCCAGCCGCCAGGCGCTCGGCGGCTTCGGGGTGACCCGGCGGGCGACCCCGAGCGGCGAGACGGTGACCCGGCGCAGCGCGAACCGGGCGGCGAGGGCGGCCGCCACCGGCACGCCCAGCACCACCCCGGCCACCTGCGTCAGGTGCAGGCCCAGGTCGGCGGCGAAGAAGCGGTCGCCGGTGAACGGCACGTCGGCCACCACCGGCTTCAGCGCGACGTACAGGCCGAAGCCGACGGCCGTGCCCACCACCGCGGCCAGGGTGGACTCCACCGCCGAGATCACCGACACCTGGCCGGGTGTCGCGCCCACCAGGCGCATCGCGGCGTAGCGCTGCTCCCGGGTGGCGGCGGACAGGCGGGTCGCGGTGCCGATGAAGACGAGCACCGGGAAGATCAGCGCGGCGGCCACCACGGTGAGCACCAGCACCATCCGGTCCCCGTGCACGCCCACGCCGTAGCAGTCCTCGTCGCACGTGCGGGGCAGCGCGTCGGCGACGCGGGTGACGGCGACGGCCCTCGGCAGCGCCTTGACCTCGTCCGCGGTGCGGCCGACGACCACCGCGAGGGTGTCCGGCGAGGGCAGCCCGGCGTCGGCGAGGGTGCCGGCTAACCGGCCGGGGAAACGGTCGCCGAGCTCGGCGGCCGGGGCCTCGGCCAGCAGCTTCGCCAGGGCGGGCGAGGCGTAGTACTCGCCGGGGGCGGGCGGCCGGCTCAGGCCGGGCGGCAGCGGGGAGGTGGGCCCGGTCGGGGCGAGGTCGGCCCGGAAGACGGTCCTGCCCCGGTAGTAGTCCATCCGGGCGCCCCACCAGAGCGGGTCCACCGGGGCCGTCGCGGTCGCGCCCCGGACGCCGGTGTTCATCCAGAGCTGCCGCTCGTTGGCGCGGTCCAGGGCGTTCAGGGTGGCGAAGGTGGACAGCAGCAGCCCCACCCCGACCGCGACCGCCGCCGCGATCATCAGCAGCCGGGCCACCGCCTCCCGACCGCCGCTGACGGCCAGCCGGAGCGAGAAGGGGATCACGAGGCCACCGCTCCGGCGGACAGGGCGCGGGCCCGGCCGTCGCGGACGACCGCCTCGCGGTCCGCGTAGGCCGCGACCCGGGCCTCGTGGGTCACCAGCACGACGGTGGTGCCCTGTTCCTTGGCCGAGGCGACCATCAGCTCCATCACCTGTTCGCCGGTCAGCGAGTCCAGCGCGCCGGTCGGCTCGTCGGCGAACAGCACCTTCGGACGGGCCACCAGTCCTCGGGCCAGCGCGACCCGCTGGGCCTGACCGCCCGACAGCTCGCCGGAGCGGCGCTTCTCCAGGCCGTCCAGGCCGAGCCGGGCGAACCAGGGCCGGGCCTCGGCCAGCGCGGCGGCGCGGCGCACGCCGTTCAGCAGCAGCGGCAGGGCGACGTTCTCCTCCGCCGTCAGCTCCGGCACCAGCTGGCCGAACTGGAACACGAAGCCGAAGCGGTCCCGGCGCAGGGCGCTGCGCCGGGCCTCCGGCAGGGTGTCCAGGCGCTGCCCCTCGAACAGCACCTGCCCGGCGTCGGGCACCAGGATGCCGGCCAGGCAGTGCAGCAACGTCGACTTGCCCGAGCCGCTGGGGCCCATGACGGCGAGCACCTCGCCGGCCTGGACGGACAGGCTCGCCCCGCGCAGGGCCGGGGTCTCGCCGAAGGCGAGGGCGACGTCGCGGGCCTCGATCACCGCTGTCATGCCGTCACCTCCGCGGCGAGGGCGTCCAGCCGGGCGGCGGTCAGGACGGAGATCGGGAGGACCGGTGCGGGGCAGGCAGGGGGTGGCCCCCACGACCACCCCCTGCCCCGCACCTCGGCCCGGCGCCCCCACGGTCGAACCGGACCACGGCGACGCCCAGGCACGGGGGCGCCGCCGGTCCCCAGCCTGCCGCAGCGGAGCGCGGCTGCCGAGGGCCGAACGTCCCGGCTCCGGGCCCGAGCGGCCCTGGCGGTGCCAGGGCCCGCCCCACCCGGCCGGAGCCGCCGACACGAAGGACCCTACGAGCGCGCACGACTCTTGTGCGCGGGGGGCCGACGGGTGGACATTGGGGGCGGAACCGCAGTGTGTCCCCCCGCCCCTGAGGAGTCCTCACCGTGTCCAGCACCCCCCGTCCGGCCAGGCCCGCGTCGCTCCCGCGCCGCGCCGGCCGTCAGCTGCGGCGGACCTTCGGCGCCCGGCACGAACCGCTCGCCCGCCCCGTCGACCGCTCCCGGGCCCGGGCCTGGCTCGCCGCCGTGCTCGGCACGGTGCTCGCCGTCGCGCTGTCCGCGGGCGGCGCCCTGCTGCTCTACCGCTCCACCGCGCCCCGGGCCGACGCCGACCGCGGACGGCTGGCCCAGGTCGACGCCGTGGTCCGCAGCACCCCGGAGCACCTGGCCGTCACCGGCAGCCGCTTCTCCGGCGGCTACAACAGCCGGATCGACGTCGACGCCGTCTGGACCACCCCCGACGGCACCGAGCACCTCGGCACCGTCCCGGCTCCCCGGTCCGCCGTCACCGGCAGTCACATCCCGCTCTGGATCGACCAGGACGGCGAGGTCTCCGCTCCCCCGGCCGGCCGGACGGCCCTCGCCGTCTCCGCCGCCTGCACCGGCGCCGGCGCCCTGCTGACCCTGCTGGCCCTCCTCGCCCTGGGCGTCCGGTTGCGCCTCCACACCCTCGACCGCCGCGCCGAGGCCGCCTGGACCGAGGACTGGGCCCGCCTCGAACCCCTCTGGAGCGGGCGCGCCGGCCACCGCCAGGAGGACTGATCCGGGACGGCCGCCCCGTCAGCCGCCGGTGACACCCCCGGGGAATGGACGCCTTCGGGGGCGCCGTGGGCGACCGTGCGCCCCGTGGGCGACCGTGCGGCGTCCAGGCCCGGCCGGAGATCCCCGCCCGGTGGACGACCGCCGACCGCCGGCACGACGGCGCGGGGCCCTGGCACGCGGTCAGAGCGGCCTGGTCCAGGCCGGAGCCGGGACGGCCCTGGCCGCGCGGTGGGTGAGGGCGGCGACGGCGACGAGCAGGGCGAGGGCCAGCGCGAGCGCCACCGGAACACCGGCGTGGAGGACCAGGAGGGCGCCGAGGAGCGCGCCGGCGAACATCCAGACGGCGGAGGCCAGGCGGCGGGAGCCGGTGCGGTCGGCGGCGAGGGCGGTGATCGTCATGGTGAGCACGGTGGTGGTGAGGTCGGGCACCTTCAGCGCGCGGACCACCGCGTTCTGGCCGCCCATCGCGAAGCCGAGCAGCCCGATCAGGGTGTAGCGGGCCGGGTCGGAGGTGTGGCCGACCGCCGCCGCCAGGGCCGTGGCCACCGCGACCAGCACTGACTGGGCGGCGACGGCGGCGGTCAGCAGGCGCCCTCGGTGGCCCGGCAGCCGGCGGGCGAGGTGGCCGCCGACCAGGGCGCCGAGCACGAAGGCGGCGAGGGCGGCCAGTGAGGCGGTGGCCGAGAGGTTGGCCGCGCCGGCCAGCGCGAAGCCGAGGAACACCACGTTCCCGGTCATGTTGGCGACGAAGACGTGGCCGAGTTCGAGGTAGCTGACGGCGTCCACCACTCCGGTGACCACGGTCAGCACCAGCAGCATCGGCACCAGCGGCCCGTGCTTCGGGTCGGGGGTCGGCATCGCTCCTCCAGACGGTTCGGGTGACGGGCCTTCCGTTCTACTCCTTCAGGCGAGCGCCCGATTGCCCGGGTCCTCCGGTTCGTCCTCCAGGTGCCAGTGCAGGTCCCGCACGCCGGGCTCCAACGACAGCCGGGTGACGACCTGTTCGAGCGCGGGGGCGACCTGCCCGGTGATCGCGACGGTGGCCCGCAGGCTGGCGGCGTCACCGTCGTCGGCGCGGCGGGCGCGCAGCCCGGTCGGGGCGAGCCCGGAGGCGGCGAGCGCCTGGAGCAGCAGGGCCCGGATGTGGGTCTCGGACTTGCGGTCGCACACCAGGTGGACGGTGGCGCGGCTGGTGGAGTCCGGGTCGCTGCCGGACTGCGGGGCACGATCGAGCAGTCGCCCGGCCGGGCGCAGCACCAGGTGGACGGCGAGCACGGCGATCGTCCCGAGGACGGCGAACTCCAGCTTGCCGGAGGCGGCCAGCACCCCGACGGCGGCCGAACACCACAGCGTGGCCGCCGTGTTGAGGCCGCGTACGCCGGCGCCGTCGCGCAGGATGACGCCGCCGCCGAGGAAGCCGATGCCGGAGACGACGTACGAGGCGACCCGGGTGGGGCTGCCGGTGTCGACGACGGCCTCGCTGTACAGGACGAACAGGGTGGCCCCGGCGGCGACCAGGGCGTTGGTGCGCAGGCCGGCCATCCGGGCCCGCCACTGGCGTTCGACGCCGATCAGCGCGCCGCAGGCGACGCCGGTGGCGAGCCGGACCAGGAAGTCGACGGTGCTCAGGGTGTGCACGACGGCACCTCCTTCACGGGAGGAGGGGGGACGGGCGGGGACGGGCGGTGACGCGCGGTCGGCGGTCCGGTCGAGCTCGATGATGACCAGCGCCGTCGCGCCCGCCGGGTAGGCGCGCAGGACGACGGTTCCCGGTCGCCGTACCGCGCCGGGCTCCGGCCGGATCCTGGCCACCGTTCGTGAACCGAGGTGGCCGATAGCGCGTCTTCCGGTATATACAGTTCACCGACATATGCAGTCGAGCAACTCACGAGGGGGAAGTGTGTCCCACACCGATCCGGCCCGCCCCGCGCCCGTCCTGCGGCTGGCCAACGTCACCCGGGTGCACGGGCGGGGCGCCGCCGAGGTGCACGCCCTGCGCGGCATCGACCTGGCTGTCCACCCGGGCGAGTTCGTCGCCGTCATGGGCCCGTCCGGCTCCGGGAAGTCCACCCTGCTGACCCTGGCCGGCGGGCTGGACCAGCCCAGTGACGGCGAGGTCCTGGTGGAGGGGGTCGCGCTCGGCGGCCTCGGCCGCGGCAAGCTCGCCGACCTGCGGCGGCGCTCGATCGGGTACGTCTTCCAGGACTACAACCTGATCCCGGCGCTCACCGCCGCCGAGAACATCGCCCTGCCGCGCGAGCTCGACGGCGTCCCGGGGCGCCGGGCCCGCCGGGAGGCGCTGGCCGCGCTGGAGGAGCTGGGCATCGGCGAACTCGCCGACCGCTTCCCGGACGACATGTCCGGCGGTCAGCAGCAGCGCGTGGCGATCGCCCGCGCCCTGATCGGCGAGCGCCGGCTGGTGCTCGCCGACGAGCCCACCGGCGCCCTCGACTCGGCCACCGGCGAGGCGGTGCTCGCCGTGCTGCGCGCCCGCTGCGACGCCGGAGCCGCCGCGATGATGGTCACCCACGAGGCAGCGCACGCCAGTTGGGCGGACCGGGTGGTCCACCTGCGGGACGGCGCGGTCTCCTCGGAGGCCCCCGGCCGCCGCTCCTCCGCCCGCCTCGCCGAGGTGCGCACGTTCGGCGAGGTGGCGCGTTGAGGCTCGGAGCCTGGCGGGTCGCCCTGCGGATCGCCCGCCGTGACGCCCTGCGGGCCAAGGGCCGCAGCGCGCTGATCGTCGCCATGATCGCGCTGCCCGTGCTCGGCGTCACCGGCGCCGACGTGGTCCACCGCAGCGGGCAGCTGACCCCGGCCGAGCGGGTGGAGCGGGTGGTGGGCGGCGCGGACGCGCTGGTCACCTCGCTCGACCCGGGCCGCACGGTCGAGCAGGCCCCGATCGCCGAGGACGGCGCCTTCTCCGTCCCGCCCCGCCCGGACCAGCCGCCGACGGAGGAGCAGCGCAAGGGCGCGGGCACCGACCCGGTCGCCCTGATCGGCTCGTTGCTGCCGCCCGGCAGCGCGCTCACCCCGGCCCGGCCCGGTCCGGAGGCCGGCGCGACCTCCCCCGAGGGCCTGGTCCGCGCCCTCACCACCGAGGCCGACCTCGGCGATCCGATCTGGCGCGGCCGGCTGGACCTGGTCGAGGGCCGCGCCCCGAGCGCCCCGCACGAAGTGGCCGCCACCCGGGCCTTCCTGGACCGCTCGGGCCTCGGCCTCGGCGCCACCACCACTCTCCAGGGCCTGGAGCGCACCAGCTACACCATCACCGGTGTGGTGGAGCACCCGAGCGAGCTGGGACGGGTCGAACTCGTCGCCCGGCCCGGCGAGTTGATCGACCCGCTGAACGCCGCCCCGGCCGCCGGCGGCCCCACCGCGGAGAAGCCCCCGGCGACCCGCTCCGGATGGCTGGTCCGGCTGCCGTCCGGCGCCGTCCTCGACTGGGCCAAGGTCCAGCAGTTCAACGCCCACGGCTACACCCTGACCGCGCGCTCGGTGGCCCTCGATCCGCCGCCCGAGCGGGCCGTCCCCTACTACCGCGACTCGTACCGCTACAGCGACCCGACGCCCGAGCGGAACACCAGGATTGTCGTCGCCACCGTGAGCGGCCTGGCGCTGCTGGAGGTCGCCCTGCTCGCCGGGCCCGCCTTCGCGGTGGGCGCCAGCCGCTCGCGCCGCCAGCTCGCCCTGCTCGGCGCGGCCGGCGGCAGCCGTGCCCACGTCGGCGCGGTGGTGCTCGGCGGCGGGGCGGTCCTGGGCAGCGTCGGCGCCGTGCTCGGTGTGGTGCTCGGGACGGCGGTGGTGTCGGTGCTGCGGCCGGTGATCGAGCAGGTCGGCGGCGTGCGCTTCGGGCACCTCGCGGTGCGCCCGCTGGACCTGGTCGCGATCGCCGGTATCGGCCTGTTCACCGCGCTGCTCGCGGCCGCGCTGCCCGCGTTCCAGGCTGCCCGGCGCAGTGTCACCGCCGGGCTCACCGGCCGGGACACCGTCCGCGGGCCCAGCCGCTGGGTCACCGTCGCCGGTGTGGCGCTGGTCGTCCTCGGTGCCGGGCTCGCGCTGTACGGCGCGAGCGCCGTCAAGCGCGACCAGCCGGGCGCGGGCGGCTACGACACCCGGGTGCTGACCGTGCTCGGCGGTTCGGTGAGCGCCGAACTCGGCCTGCTGCTGTGCACCCCGATGCTGGTCGCGCTGGTCGGCCGGGCCGCCGGCCGGCTCCCGCTCGGCCCCCGGCTCGCGCTGCGCGACTCCGCCCGGCACCGCTCGCGCACCGCTCCGGCGGTGGCCGCCGTGATGGCCGCGGTGGCCGGCGCCGTCGCCATCGGCGTCTACACCACCAGCACCGACGCCGAGAACCGGCGCGACTACGAGCCGGAGGCCCCGTACGGCGCCGTCCAGCTGATCAGCCACCAGGACGGACCGCGGCTCGCCGAGGAGCGCGCCGAGCTGGAGAAGCAGCTGGCCGGGCTCGGCCCGCGCGGCGACCTCGGCGAGGTGGAGTACCGCTTCTGCGACAACTGCTCCAGCACCGTCCAGCTCAGGGGCCAGGAGGTGCGGCACGGCCTGGTCGCCCCGCCGCACCTGGCCGCCGGTGACGTGAACGTGCTGCACAACCTGTTCGGTGTCCACGATCCGGCCGCCGAACGGGCGCTGGCGGCGGGCAAGTTGCTCGTCTTCGACCGGAGCGCGGTGGACGCCGACGGCAAGGCCGTGCTGCTGCTGCGCGGCGGTGGCGTCCCGGTGCGGCCGGGTGAGGTGCCCAAGCCCGACCTGCGGGAGGTCCCGGTGGACGTGGTGCTGGTCGACGACCCGGCCGCCGCCAAGCTGGCCCAGGGCCTGGTGGCGCCCTCGGCGCTGCCCGCGCTCGGGCTCGACCTCGCCGCCCGCCCGACCGGCTCGGTCTGGCTGCCCGCCACCCCGCCCGACCGCAAGGCGCAGCAGCGCGCCGAGGCGGCCGCCGTCCAGCTGGACCGCCTCGCCAAGCTGCGGGTGGAGCGCGGGTACCAGCCGAAGAGCGACGCGCTGACCCTGGCGCTCACCGGCTTCGCCGGGCTGGTCGTGCTCGGCGCGGCCGGGATCGCCACCGGGCTGGCGGCCGCCGACTCCCGGCAGGACCAGGCCACCCTGGCCGCGGTCGGCGCTCCGCCGCGGATCCGGCGGACCATGGCGGGCCTCCAGTGCGCGCTGATCGCGCTGCTGGGCGCGCTGCTCGGGGCCGTCAACGGCTTCGTACCGGCGGTGGGGCTGCTGAAGTCCCGTGGCGGCGGTTTCGGCGCCGGTCCGACGCTGGTCACCGCGCCCTGGGCCGAGCTGCTGCTGATCGTGCTGGTGCTGCCGGTGGCCGCGGGGCTGGTCGCGGCGGCGTTCACCCGCTCCCGCATCCCGCTCGGGCGGCGGCTGTCCTGAGCCGAGGCCGTCGAGCCGGTCGGGCCGAGTGCGCCGAGCGGGGCCGTCGGGCCGGCTGAGCCGGCTCCCCCGGTCACCGGGGTCGGACACGGCTTCGACACGCACTGAGCACCGCCCGGCCACCACCCGGAGCCCGCCGGGCGCCCGTTCCCCTCACCGCGGGGCGGGCGCCCGGCCCTCGCCGTACCATGGGGCCGCGTTCCGGCGGGCTACGGCCCCCGGGCGCCGGGCGCCGGTGGTCGGTGGCCCGGCTCGGCGAGGGAGACTGAGGGCGGTGCTACGGGGCTTCGGCGATCTGGAGGCCGAGATCATGGACCGGCTCTGGTCCTGGCACCGGCCCGCCACGGTGCGCGAGGTGGTGGACGACCTCCAGCAGGGGCGGGCGGTCGCGTACACCACCGTCACCACGGTCGCGGACATCCTGCACACCAAGGGCTGGCTGCGCCGCGACAAGGTCGGCCGCGCCTGGCTGTACGAACCGACCTGCACCCGCGAGGAGTACACCGCCCGGCTGATGCACCAGGCGCTGGAGACCAGCCCCGACCGGGCGGGCGCGCTGCTCCACTTCGTCGACCGGATCAGCGGAGCCGAGGCCTCGGTCCTGCTCGACGCCCTCGAACGGGTGAGGTCGCGGGCGGCGGGCTGACACCCCGTACGGTTGCGCCCCGCGCGCCGCGCCCCGCCCCGGGCACACCCCCGCGGGCCCGTCGGCGGGCGGGGGCCGACGGGCCCGGGGTGGGGGTCCGTGAGATTTGCCGCTAGTTTGACCCGCGCGTGTGAACCTCCGGGCGGTCCGGCTCCACGCCTGAACCTCCGCGCGTTCCGGCTCCGGCTACCGGTGCCGCAGGTACGCCCCCGCGCTCTCGCGCAGGCGCTCGTGCACCCCGTCGTAGGCGCGGGCCCGGCCGAGCAGGCTCTTCGGCAGCTTGGCGACCATCGTGTAGTTGGTGTCGCAGACGTTCGCCGCCGGCGCCAGCCCGGCCTGGCTGACCAGCTGGTAGGCGTCGAGCTGGTCCAGGCCGAGCAGTTCGCCGGTCCAGCCGACCAGGTCGTGCTGGCTGATCCGGAACGCGTCCTCCAGCGGACGGGCGGAGCCGGTGCTGATCAGGAAGTCGTCGTTCTCCAGCCGGGGCCAGGCCGGGCCGCCGCCCTTGACCAGGTCGACGATCACGGTGGTGCGCATCGCCGCCTCCACCGCCGTGCCGCACACCTCGCCCTCGCCCTGGCGGGCGTGGCCGTCGCCGATCGCCAGCAGGCCGCCCTCGACGTTGACCCCGAAGTAGGCGGTCGTGCCGGCCCGCATCTCGGGGGTGTCCAGGTTGCCGCCGTGCGCGCCGGGGGTGATCGAGGCCAGCACCTCCCCGGCCGCCGGGGCGACGCCGACCGTGCCGTGCATCGGGTCGAGCGGCAGGTCCACCGTGAACTCGCTGTTGCGGGCCCGGAACCGGCAGAGCCCGGCCTTGACGTCCAGGTCGTAGATCCAGACCCGCTCCTCCAGCGCCGGGTGCAGCATCGCGGTGCTGTGGGTCGCGGTCAGCGCGCCGAAGTGCGGGAAGGTGCTGGAGATGCCGTGGTCCCGGGCCGGGGTGATCTCCACGAAGTGCACGGCGAGGACGTCCCCGGGCTCGGCGCCCGCCACCGCGACCGGGCCGGTGACCGGGTTGAGGTAGGGGAAGACGCACACCTGGCTGGGCAGGTCGCCGGTGCCGCGCACCTTGCCGCCGAAGCAGTCCTCGGTGGTCAGTTCGATGACGGAGCCGGGCTGGACGGTGACCAGCGGGGCGCGGCCGCCGAAGGTGTAGGAGTAGTCCTCCGGGGTCGGGGACAGCTTGACGATCTCGGGCAGGCTCACTGCTTCTCCTTGGCGCTGGCGGTGCCGTTCGTGGCGGCGGTGTTCACGGTAGTGGCGTCGGCTTCGGCGTCCGCATCGGCGTGGACGCCGACGGCGGTGTCGGCCTCGGTGACGGCCAGTCGGGGCTTGCGTCCGGTGGCCATCAGCCCGGCGAGCACGATCCCGCCGACCAGCAGCCAGACGAAGCCGAGCCGCTGGGCCGCGATGTTCGCGTTGACCACCACGTACGCGAGGATCGCGAAGCCGATCGCCGGGGCGATCAGGTGCCGCCAGTAGTCCTTGCTGCGCTTGCGAACCAGGTAGTGGACGACCACGGCGACGTGCAGCACCAGGAAGGTCGTCAGCGCACCGAAGTTGACCAGGGTGCTCAGCAGAGTGATGCCGTCCTCGCGCGAGGCCATGTAGAGGCCGAGCACCAGCGAGATCCCGGCGGTCAGCAGGGTCGCGTTGACCGGCACCCGGCGGGTGGGGTGGATCCTGGCGAGGAAGGAGGGCAGCTGGCGGTCGCGGGCCATCGCGAACAGCAGCCGCGAGGTGGCCGCCTGGGCGACCAGGGAGTTGGCGAAGCCCCAGGCCACGGCGGTGGAGGCGGCGGTGAGCGTGGCGAGCCAGCCGCCGGCGGCGGTGCGGGCCGCGTCGTAGAAGGCGGTGCCGTTCGGATCGCCGTCCCGGATCAGCGCGTCGGGATCGGCGACCAGCAGCGAGGCGACCCAGGTCTGGACGATGAACAGGGTGCCCGCGAGCAGCAGCGCGGCGACCATCGAGCGGCCGATGGCCTTGGCGGAGTCCCGGTTCTCCTCCGAGAGGGTGGAGATGCCGTCGAAGCCGAGGAAGCTCAGCACCGCGATCGAGACCGCGCCGAAGGCCAGGCTCCAGGAGAAGGTGTGCGAGTTGTACAGCGGGGTGAAGTCGAAGCCCCGGCCCTTGCCGTCGGCCAGGGCGATGACGCCGACCACCACGAACAGCGCCAGCACGACCAGTTCGCCGATCAGCATCGCCTTGTTGACCCTGTTGGTGGTCTCGATGCCGAGGTAGTTGACCACGGTGTTGAGCAGCACGAAGCCGATCAGCCAGAGCCAGACCGGGATCGACGGCACCAGCGAGTTCATCGCGACGCCGGCGATCAGGTAGAGCAGTCCGGGCACCAGCACGTAGTCGAGCAGGATCATCCAGCCGGACAGGAAGCCGACCGGGGCGGCGATGCCGCGGCCCGCGTAGGTGTAGACCGAGCCGGCCATCGGGAAGGCCCGGGACATCTGGGCGTACGACAGCGCGGTGAACATCATCGCCACCATGCCGAGCACGTAGGCCAGGGCGACCATGCCGCCGGCGCCCTGGAAGACGCCGCCGAAGATGCCGAACGGTGCGATCGGCACCATGAACACCAGCCCGTAGACGAGCAGGTCGGTGAAGCCGAGCGAGCGGCGCAGCTCTTGCTGGTAGCCGTAGCTCTCGATGCCCTGGGGAGCGGGTGTGTCGGCCATGGTGTTCTCTCTCCGTGACGACCCTGGGGGTGGTGGGGAGAGACTGTAGAGGCAGCTATTTCCAAATGGAAGGGTTTTGTTCCGACGTTTCACCTGGCGAGAAGGGAGCGCCTCCGAGGAGGCGGTGGGAGCCGGGGCCGCGCGAGGACGGCTACGCGCGGCGACTACGCGAGGACGGTGAAGCCGAGGCCCTCGGCCCGGGCGAGGTGGATCGGCGCCCGGCCCGCGCCCTCGCGGCGCAGCAGCCGGCCCGCGGCCGCCACCAGGCCGTCCGGGGCCAGCGCCCGCCGGGCCGCCAGGCCGGCGAGCAGGTGGAGGCCCTCGTACAGGCCCACCGCGTACGCGTCCAGGACGGGCGCCCACGGCCCGCACAGCGCCCGGTGCCGCTCGGCGAGGCTCTGCCGGCGCTCCTCGGCCAGCGTCGCGAAGGAGGGCATCGCCGCGTACAGCGTGCCGGTGTCGTCGCCGCCGAGGGCGAGCAGCCCGTTCTCCTCCAGGGCACCGGAGAGGCGCACCAGCCGGCGGTCCAGTCCGCTGCGCCGCAGCGCCCGGTTGAAGTGCACCAGGTCGCGCCCGATCAGGCTGAGCAGCAGGGCGTCCGCGCGGGCGGCGCGCAGCTCGTCCAGCAGCGGTTCGAGCAGCCCCTCCACGGCCCCGAAGGGGATCCGCCGCTCCAGCACCACCCGGGCGCCGGCCCGCCCGGCGAGCCGCTCGGCGGCCCGGTGGACGGAGCGCGGCCAGATGTAGTCGTTGCCGATCAGCGCCCATCGGGCGATCCGGTGACGTTCCGTCAGCTCCCTTACGGCCGGGCCGAGTTGGCGTGACGGATCGATGCCGGTGCAGAGCACTCCGGGCAGCCGGGAGCCGCCCTCGTGCGGCGGGGTGAAGACGTACGCGGTACGGCCGGCGGCGACCGTCTCGACGGCCCGGTGCACGTCGCTGGTGTGGCACCCGGCGAGCGCGTCCAGTGCCCCCGCGTCCAGCAGCCGCCGCACCTCGGCGGCGACCGGCTCCGGGGCGCCGCCGCCGTCCACCAGCACCAGCTCCAGCGGGCGCCCGAGGACGCCGCCGCCCGCGTTGACCTCGTGCGCGGCGAGCAGCGCGCCGTCCAGCGCGGACGGCCCGGTGAGCCCGAGCGGGCCGGACTGCGGCACGACGAGGCCCACCCGAAACGCCGCTTCCTCCCGTGCCGAGTGCAGCGCATCGAGCGGATCGATCATCCTCACCTCGACGCTCACAGTGCGAGTATCGTCGTACCGCTGATATCGGCAAAGGCCGGGAAGGGGAGGGGTTCGATGACCGCAGCTGGTGTCGCGCCGGAGATCGAGGGCCGCGGCCCCGACACCGCCGCGGGTTCGCCCGCCCCGGAGCCGCTGCTGGTCGAGCTGGTCACCCTGGCCCACCGCAGGCTCTCCGGCGGCCTCGCCGCCGCCCTGGCCGAGGAGGGCTGCACCGTCGACCAGTGGCGGCTGCTGCGCGCCCTCGCCGACGGCCGGGGGCACGCGATGGGCGAACTCGCCCAGTCCCTGCTGATCCCCCAGGCCAGCCTGAGCCGGCTGGTGGACTCGCTGGCCGACTCCGGGTGGGCCTACCGGCGCCAGGGCGACCAGGACCGCCGCCGGATCACCGCCCACCTCTCCCGCCAGGGCCGCGCCCGGCTGACCCGCCTCGACGCGCTCGCCGCCGCCCATGACGCCGCCGTCCGCCAGGCCTGCGGCCTGACCGACCCGGCCCACCTGCTGCGGCGCCTCGCCGCCCTCTGAGGGGCCGTCCGCGCTCCGACGACGGTGGCCCGCTCCCGCTGCGGCGGGAGCGGGCCACCGGACGCCGGGGCGTGCTGGGTCAGGCCGGACGCACGGCGCCCATGTAGGGCATCGCGGAGATCGGCAGCACCTCGATGTTCTTGCCCGTGCGCGGGGCGTGGATCATCTTGCCGTCGCCGATGTACAGGCCGACGTGGTGGATGTCGTTGTAGAAGAAGACCAGGTCACCGGGCTGGAGGTTGGCGCGGTCGACGTGCGGGCCGTCGTTCCACTGGTCCTGGGACATCCGGGAGATGGTGACGCCCGCCGCGCGGTAGGCCTGGCTGGTGAGGCCGGAGCAGTCGAAGCTGGCGGGGCCGCTCTTGCCCCAGCCGTAGGGCTTGCCGAGCTGGGCCTGGGCGAAGGCGATGATGGTGGCGGCCCGGCCGCTGGCGGCCGGCACCGGGGCGTTCATGTCCGGGCGGTCGGCGCCGCGCGAGGCGCGGGCCTTGGCGTCCGAGGCGGCGGCGGAGGCGGCCTGCTGGGCCTCGGCCTTGGCCTTCTCGGCGCTCTGCTGGGCGTTGATCTTGGCGCGGTCCTCGGCGCTGAGCTTGTTCAGCATCGCCTGGGCGTCGGCCAGCTTGGTCTGGATGTCCTTCTTCTGCTCCGCCAGCTGGGTGCCCACCGAGTCGAGCGCCGCCAGGGTGGCGGTGGCCTCGGCGCGGTCCTGGTCGAGCCTGCGCTGCTCGTCCTGGGCCTGCTTGAGCAGGCTCGCCTGGGAGTCGGACACCTGGTTCTGCACCGCGGCGCGCTCCAGGTAGGCGGACGGGTCGGAGTCGAGCATCAGCTGGACCGACGGGTCGATGCCGTTGGTGCGGTACTGGTCGGCGGCGACCGCGCCGAGCCGCGTGCGCAGCTCGTTCATCGCCTCCTGGCCGCGGGCGACCTTCTCCTGGATCTGGTTGGCCTCGCCCTGGAGCTTCTGCTGCTTCTCCTGGAAGCCGTTGTACTTCTCGATGGCCTGCTCGGCCTGCTCGTTGAGCTGGTCGACCTGTTCCTTGACGGAGGCGAGGCTCGGGGTCGGTTCGGCGTGGGCGGTACCGGACGCGAGGACCGCACCACCGGCCGCCATGGCCGTGGTGAGGACGGCCATGCGGGCCCTGCTCGGGGGGCTGGGCTTGCGGCGCTTTCCCATGGAGCTCGGCTCTCCTTCGGGGGAATCGGGGGACGACGAAGGCGGGCAGGACGAGCAACGGGGGGGTACTGCCCCGCCCACCTTCTTCGAAGTAACTTAATAGATGAGGACCCGGGTTCCGCAATCCCCCTGATCATGAAGCATCGGGAACATGACGGGACATCGATCGCTTTCCGTCCCATCGGCGTTGACGCCCGGACAGGACCGGACATGACCGGACACGCCCGGGCGTCCTCGGGCCCGTCCCGCCCCCCGTCGTGACACCCCTATCCACCCCTGGTGTCAGCCGCCCCGCGCACCCCTGGCACTCCCCACCTGGGAGAGTGCTCCGACCGGCCCGACCGAGGGAAAGGTCACACGGAATTCCCCTCCTGCGGCCCCGCGAACGGGCGCTAACCTGCGCACATGAAGGTCCCGCCCGAAGGGCTCCCCCTCGCAGCCGAGTTCCCGGCCGCGCACCGTGAGCAGTGGCAGCAGCTCGTCCAGGGCGTGCTGCGCAAGTCCGGTGCCCAGCCCGAGGACGGCCCCGCCGCCGAGCAGGCGCTCACCACCCGGCTCCAGGACGGGCTGAGCGCCCGCCCGCTCTACACCGCCGAGGACACCGCCGCGGACCCGGGCTACCCCGGTTTCCCGCCGTTCGTCCGCGGCGGCCGGCCGCAGGGCTCGGCGGTCGCCGGGTGGGACGTGCGCCAGCGCCACGCCGACCCCGACCGCCGGCGCGCCAACGAGGCCGTGCTGGCCGACCTGGAGCACGGCGTCGGCTCGCTCTGGCTGGAACTGGGCGGCGCCGGCCTGCCGGTGGACGCCCTGCCCGAGGCGCTGGCCGGGGTGTACCTGGACCTGGCCTCCGTGGCGCTCGACGCCGGACCCGAATTCACCGCCGCCGCCGAGCGGTTGTTCGCCCTGTACGAGGAGCGCGAGGTCTCCCCCGGCGCCGCCGCCGGCAACCTCGGCGCCGACCCGCTCGGCCTCCAGGCCCGGACCGGCTCCATGGACCGGACCGACGCCCTGCTCACCGAGGCCACCGCGCTGGCCGCCCGCTGCGCCGCCGGGTACCCGGGCCTGCGGGCGCTCACCGTCGACGCCCTGCCCTACCACGAGGCCGGCGCCTCCCCCGCCCAGGAGCTGGGCTGCTCGCTGGCCACCGGCGTCGCCTACCTGCGCGCGCTGACCGCCGCCGGGCTCTCCGTGGACGCCGCGCTCGGCCAGCTGGAGTTCCGCTACGCGGCGGACGCCGACCAGTTCCTGACCATCGCCAAGTTCCGTGCCGCGCGCCGCCTCTGGGCCCGCGTCGCCGAGGTGTCCGGCGCCTCCCCCGAGGCCTCGGCCCAGCGTCAGCACGCCGTCACCTCCCGGGTGATGATGACCGCCCGCGACCCGTGGGTGAACATGCTGCGCACCACCGTCGCCTGCCTGGCCGCCGGGGTCGGCGGCGCCGACGCCGTCACCGTGCTGCCCTTCGACAGCGCCCTCGGCCTCCCCGACGCCTTCGCCCGCAGGATCGCCCGCAACACCCAGGCGATCCTGCTGGAGGAGTCCCACCTGGCCCGGGTGATCGACCCGGCCGGCGGCTCCTGGTACGTCGAGCGGCTGAGCGAGGAGCTGGCCCGGGCCGCCTGGGCCTGGTTCCAGGAGATCGAGCGGGCCGGCGGCCTGCGGGCCGCGCTGGAGTCCGGCCTCGTCGAGGAGCGGATCGCCGCCACCTGGGCGGAGCGCTCCGTCCGCCTCGCCAGGCGGCGCGAACCGATCACCGGCGTCAGCGAGTTCCCGCACCTGGACGAGCAGCCGCTGGTCCGCGAGCCGGCCCCGGCCGGGCTCGGCGGCGGGCTGCCGCAGGTGCGCCGCGCCGAGGCCTACGAGGCGCTGCGGGACCGCTCGGACGCCCTGCTGGCCGCGAACGGCGCCCGCCCCGCCCTCTTCCTCGCCTCGATCGGCACCGCCTCCGCGCACACCGCGCGCACCACCTTCGCCGCCAACCTGTTCCGGGCCGGCGGCATCGCGACCGTCCCGTTCGAGTCCGTCGACCCGGCGGCCTTCGCCGAGGCGTTCCGGGCCTCCGGCGCCACCGTCGCCTGCCTCTGCTCCAGCGACGCCCTGTACGCCGAGCACGCCGCCGAGGTGGCCGAGGCCCTGAAGGCCGCCGGCGCCGCCCGGGTGCTGCTGGCCGGGCGGCTCGCCGAACCGCCCGCCGGAGTGGACGAGTTCATCCACGCGGGCGGGGACGCGGTCGCCGTCCTCACCTCCCTGCTGGACCAGATCGGAGCGGACCGATGATCCCCGACTTCACCGGAATCGGGCTGGACGGCGCCGCCGCCGACGGCTCCGACGCCCAGTGGCGCTCCGCCTGGCGGCAGTCCACCGGCAAGGACGTCGACGAGCTGCTCTGGGACACCCCCGAGGGAATCGGCGTCAAGCCGCTGTACACCGGCGCCGACCTGGCCGGGCTCGACTTCCTGGAGACCTACCCCGGCATCGCCCCGTACCTGCGCGGGCCGTACCCGACCATGTACGTCAACCAGCCGTGGACCGTCCGCCAGTACGCGGGCTTCTCCACCGCCGAGGAGTCCAACGCCTTCTACCGCCGCAACCTCGCGGCCGGCCAGAAGGGCCTGTCGGTCGCCTTCGACCTGCCGACCCACCGCGGCTACGACAGCGACCACCCGCGCGTCACCGGTGACGTCGGCATGGCGGGCGTGGCGATCGACTCGATCTACGACATGCGCCAGCTGTTCGACGGCATCCCGCTGGACAAGATGTCGGTGTCGATGACCATGAACGGCGCCGTGCTGCCGATCCTCGCGCTGTACATCGTCGCGGCCGAGGAGCAGGGCGTGCCGCCCGAGAAGCTGGCAGGGACCATCCAGAACGACATCCTCAAGGAGTTCATGGTCCGCAACACCTACATCTACCCGCCGCAGCCGTCGATGCGGATCATCTCGGACATCTTCGCGTACACCTCGCAGAAGATGCCCCGGTACAACTCGATCTCCATCTCCGGCTACCACATCCAGGAGGCGGGTGCGACGGCCGACCTGGAGCTGGCCTACACCCTGGCCGACGGGGTGGAGTACCTGCGCGCGGGCCTGGACGTGGGGCTGGACGTGGACGCCTTCGCGCCGCGGCTGTCGTTCTTCTGGGCGATCGGCATGAACTTCTTCATGGAGATCGCCAAGCTGCGCGCCGCCCGGCTGCTGTGGGCCAAGCTGGTCAAGCAGTTCGACCCGAAGAACCCCAAGTCCCTCTCGCTGCGCACCCATTCGCAGACCTCCGGCTGGTCGCTCACCGCCCAGGACGTGTTCAACAACGTGACGCGCACCTGCGTCGAGGCGATGGCCGCCACCCAGGGCCACACCCAGTCGCTGCACACCAACGCGCTGGACGAGGCGCTCGCGCTGCCCACCGACTTCTCCGCCCGCATCGCCCGCAACACCCAGCTGCTGCTCCAGCAGGAGTCGGGCACCTGCCGGGTGATCGACCCGTGGGGCGGCTCCGCGTACGTCGAGAAGCTGACGCACGACCTCGCCGCGCGGGCCTGGGAGCACATCCAGGAGGTCGAGGCGGCCGGCGGCATGGCCAAGGCCATCGACGCGGGCATCCCCAAGCTGCGCGTGGAGGAGGCCGCCGCCCGCACCCAGGCGCGGATCGACTCCGGCCGCCAGCCGGTGATCGGCGTCAACAAGTACCGGGTGGAGAGCGACGAGCAGATCGAGGTGCTCAAGGTCGACAACTCCTCGGTGCGCGCCCGCCAGATCGAGAAGCTGCGCCGACTGCGCGAGGAGCGCGACGAGGCCGCCTGCCAGGACGCCCTGCGCGCGCTGACCCGGGCCGCCGAGGCCGGTCCCCAGCGCGGCGGCTCGCTGGACGGCAACCTGCTGCACCTCGCCGTCGACGCGGCCCGGGCCAAGGCCACCGTCGGCGAGATCTCGGACGCCCTGGAGAAGGTGTACGGACGCCACTCCGGCCAGATCCGTACCATCTCGGGTGTGTACCGAGACGAAGCGGGCCCGTCGGCCCCCCTCCAGCGCACCCGCGACCTGGTCGAGCGGTTCGAGCGGGCCGAGGGGCGCCGCCCGCGCATCCTGGTCGCCAAGATGGGCCAGGACGGCCACGACCGGGGCCAGAAGGTGATCGCCACCGCCTTCGCCGACCTCGGTTTCACCGTCGACGTCGGCCCGCTGTTCCAGACCCCGGCCGAGGTCGCCCGCCAGGCCGTCGAGGCGGACGTCCACATCGTCGGCGTCTCCTCGCTCGCCGCCGGCCACCTGACGCTGGTGCCCGCGCTGCGCGCCGAACTCGCCGCGGCGGGGCGGGAGGACATCACCATCGTGGTCGGCGGGGTCATCCCGCCGCAGGACTTCGACGCCCTGTACGAGGCCGGCGCGGCGGCGGTCTTCCCGCCGGGGACGGTCATCCCCGAGGCGGCGTACGACCTGTTGAAGTCCCTGGCGGCCGACCTCGGCCACTCGCTGTGATGGTCTGATCGCATGCCTCCACGGACGATCGACCTCGACAGCTATGTGACGGGCGTCCTCGACGGCTCGCGCGCCTGGATCGCGCGCGCCGTCACCCTCGTCGAGTCCTCCCGGCCCGACCACCGCGCGCTCGCCCAGCAACTGCTCCAGCGGCTGCTGCCGCACGCGGGCGGCGCGGTGCGGGTCGGCATCACAGGTGTGCCCGGCGTCGGCAAGTCGACCTTCATCGACTCCTTCGGCACCATGCTGACCGGGGCGGGGCACCGGGTGGCGGTGCTGGCCGTCGACCCGACGTCCAGCCGGACCGGCGGCTCCATCCTGGGCGACAAGACCCGGATGGAGCGCCTCGCCGTCGACCCCGCCGCGTTCGTCCGGCCGTCCCCGACCTCGGGGACGCTGGGCGGGGTCGCCAAGGCGACCCGGGAGTCCATGGTGGTGATGGAGGCCGCCGGGTACGACGTGGTGCTCATCGAGACGGTGGGCGTCGGCCAGTCCGAGACGGCGGTGGCGGGGATGGTGGACACCTTCCTCCTCCTCAGCCTGGCCCGGACCGGGGACCAGCTCCAGGGCATCAAGAAGGGCGTCCTGGAGCTCGCGGACGTCATCGCCGTCAACAAGGCGGACGGGCCGCACGAGACCGACGCCCGCGCGGCGGCCCGCGAACTCGCGGGCGCACTACGGCTGTTGCAGGCGCCGGACGCGGCCTGGACGCCACCGGTGCTGACCTGTAGCGGGCGCGACGGCACGGGGCTGGACGCGCTCTGGGAGCGGTTGCAGCAGCACCGCAAGGTGCTGGACGCGACGGGCACCCTGGCGGCGAAGCGCCGCGAACAGCAGGTGGAGTGGACCTGGGCGATGGTCCACGACCAGCTGTACGCGCGGCTGCACGAGAACCCCGAAGTGCGGCGGCTGTCCGAGGAGTTGGAGGCCGGGGTCCGCGCCGGGACACTGCCGGCCGGGCTCGCGGCGCAGCGGATCCTGGACGCCTTCTTCGGCACTTCCTGATCGGAGCGGCACCACCGGCCTCGCTCCGGCGCCTCCCCGGGGCCCGGAGCGAGGCCGCCCTCGCCGGGAAGGGGACCCGGGAGCAGCGGACCGCCCGACCCGCAACCGGTCCGAAGCAATCAAGCGTATACGGAGTATCATCCGGCGCGCCCGCCCGTCCACTCCTCGCCGACCCGCCTAACGTGGCTTCCGCCCTGGCGATCCAGGGCCGATCCACAGGCGGGCGCCCCCTGTCGATGCAGCAACCTCCAGCCTTTCCTCGAAGGGAAACGCAACGACATGGCATTCAGAAGGACCCTGGGCACGATCGGCACCACGCTGATGCTCTCGATCGCCGCCGCCGGCGGGCTCTGCCCGGTCGCGAACGCGGCGGAGCCGGTGGTCACCGTCGCGGGCCAGCAGCTCTCGATCTCGCCGGCGATGGCCACGCCCGACAGCCCGAAGGCCACCGACTCGATCGTGGGGGTGTCCAACCCCTCGGGCCCCACCACCCAGCTGGCCCTCAACTGCTGGAACTACGCCTTCAACGGGCCCTGGTTCTACGAGACCTGTAGCGGCAGCAGCTACCGCGTCTTCGTCGACTGCTCGGACGGCTACCGGTACATCTCCAACGCGTACTTCAGTGGCCAGCACAACTTCGCCCTGGAGTGCCCGGCCGGCAACGCCGTCGGCGGCGGCGCGATCGGCAACTGAGTGACCGCCGTCGCGTGACACCGTGACAGCGCGCCCCGGCTCCCCGCCCTCCGGAGAGCCGGGGCATCGCCGCCCCCGCCGTTCCGAAATCGCACCGTTCAGGTCGACTTGCGGCACCTGGATCTCGACTCTCCGAGTGGATCTCCCAGGGCGCGGGCTTCCGTTCCCGCCCTCCGCCACCCGAAGCATCGACAGGCTCCTCGCCGTCCTGGGACGGTCTCCCGGCCCGTGGACAGGGCCGGACGGCTGCTGTCGTCGCACACGCACGCCGACCCGGCACGCCGGTCGACGTGCGCCGGCCATGCTTCCCACACCTCGAAGAATCGCGGCCGCGACCGGCCGGGCACGGGTCCCATCATGCCAAAGCCCTGACCTGGGCCTGCCGACCGGCCTTCGAGGGCGGTTCAGTCATCTGACTGCCCCGCGAGCGAGAGGTCAAATGACTGATGTGACTCCCGCGGCCGCGACGGCACAGTGGTGGCACCCGGCGAGCAGAGCAGACATGCCGGCACCACATCATGGGAGTTGTCACTTTGAACGTACTGTCCGGCAAGCTGGCGAAGACCGCGGGCGCGATGGGCCTCGCCGTGGCCGCGCTGACCACCGTGTCGGCCTCCCCCGCCGCGGCGAGCACCGCCGCCACGGCCGGCTGCACCAAGTACTACCGCTACGACAACATCCAGGTCCAGGTGGACAACTGCTCCAGCGGCTGGGTCTGGATCTACACCGACAAGGGCAACTTCGACAAGGGCATCGTCCACGTCTCGACGTCCTGGAACGGAGGCGAGGCGGGGACGCTGGAGGTGTCGCAGGGCCAGGCCACCGCCAAGAAGTTCCAGCCGCAGGTCTACAGCATCACGATCTGCGGCTTCAAGTGGCTCGGCTGGACCCCGCCGGCCAGCCCGTGGTGGACGTACTGCGGCAACACGATCACGATCTGACCACCCGACCGTGATCGCATGGAGGCGGTCCGGCGGGCCGCCTCCGTCCGAGCCCGCTCAGCGGCGCCCGACGGCCTGGCGGGTGCGGCGGACGGCGCGGTGGAGCCGCTGGAGGGCGACGAAGCGGTTCATCCGCCCGGCCGTCGTCAGGCGGTACTTGAGGCGCAGCTGGGGGCTGAGGCCCGCCTGGGCCTCGGGTCCGATGGCGCGCAGGAGGCGGCCGACGTGCTGCTGGTAGGCGGCGCGGTAGGCGTGGTCGCCGTCGGGGACGGACCAGAAGAACATCGGGATCTCCTCGACCAGGCAGTTGCGGTCGTAGGCGCGCAGGTGCTCCGCGAAGGCGGGCTCGGGGCGGGCGAGCAGCCACTCCCGTACGAGTTCCATCGAGCGGACCCGGTCGGCCAGGCCACGCGGGTCGGTCTTCTTCTGGGTGATGGAGAGGTCCCCGTCCTCGCGGACGCGCCAGTGGTAGATCGGGTCGGCGAGGACGTCGACGCGTTCGGCGAGGAAGTGGTGGGGCACGCTGACCGGGGCGTCCTCGTAGAGGATGCCCTCGGGGTAGAGCAGGCCGGCCCCGTCGAAGAAGGACCGCCGGTAGACCTTGTTCCAGGCGGTGCGGTCGGTGACCAGGGCGGGCAGTTCGCTGACGTGGGTGCCCAGCCGGGTCTCGCGGAACGGGCGGCGGTGGGCGTGCGAGGGAGTGAGGCCGCTGGTGCGCAGGCGCAGGGCGTTGCCGGCCGCGAAGTCGGAGCCGGTGTCGCCCAGGGTGCTGATCATCAGCTGGTAGGCGTGCGGCGGCACGACGTCGTCGCTGTCGACGAAGGCCAGGTACTCGGTGCCGGGGGTGAGGTGGCGCCAGCCGGTGTTGCGGGCGGCGCCCAGGCCCTGGTTCTCCTGGCGGACCAGCCGGAAGCGCCGGTCCCGCTCGGCGTGCTCCTCGGCGATGGCGGGGCCGCCGTCAGTCGAGCCGTCGTCGACCATGACGCACTCGAAGTCCTCGAAGGTCTGGGCCGCGATCGAGTCCAGGCACTCCCGCAGGTAGCGCTCGACGTTGTGGATCGGGACGACGAGGGAGAGACGCGGGGCCATCGGGCGCCCTTTCGCTCGGCAGCGGCAGCAGCGGCCACCTCGGCGGCAGCGACACGGCTGCACCAGCGGCGACCGCGGCAGCGGACGGGCCGGGAGGCCGTCGCCGGCCGGTCACCGGCAGTGTTCCGAGCGAGCGTAGGGAGACCACGCGACCGGCAGGCGAACGGCGGGTGGCGTCCAGCCTGCGGCGGGGTGCACCGGCTGTGTCCGGCGTCAACTCCCGTGGCGGGAGCGCACGATGGGGAGGGGCCCCGGACCGCCCGACCGGTCCGGGGCCGGCTGTCACCCGATCGGGGTCAGGCGCTCTTCACGGCCGCGAAGCGGGCCGAGACGTCCTGCCAGTTGACGACGTCCCACAGGCGGGTGACGTAGTCCGGGCGGACGTTGCGGTACTGGAGGTAGTACGCGTGCTCCCAGGCGTCGAAGGCCAGCAGCGGAGTGGTGTTCTGGCCGACGTTGCCGTGGTGGTCGTAGACCTGCTCGATGATCAGGCGCTGACCGAGCGGCTCCCAGGACAGGATGCCCCAGCCGGAGCCCTGCACGCCGGTGGTGGCGGTGGTGAGCTGCTTCTTGAAGGCCTCGAAGCTGCCGAAGTGCTCGGTGATGGCGTCGGCCAGCTCGCCGTCGGGGCGGTCGCCGCCCTCGGGCGAGAGGTTCTGCCAGAACAGCGAGTGCAGCACGTGGCCCGACAGGTTGAAGGCGAAGGTCTTCTGGAGGCCGACCAGGCCGCCGAACTGCTCCTTGTCGCGGGCCTCGGCCAGCTGCTCCAGGGTGTCGTTGGCGCCCTTGACGTACGCGGCGTGGTGCTTGGAGTGGTGCAGCTCCAGGATCTCGGCCGACATGGCCCGCTCCAGCGCGGAGTAGTCGTACGGCAGGTCGGGAAGCGAGTAGGTGCCCATCAGGACACGGCCCCTTTCGGTGGGTTGAACGATGGTGGACGGTGGTGATCGCGCCGGGACAACACTATTGCGTATCAGTTGCAGGAGCGCAGCATGGGCTCCTGCTTATTCCTCACGCCCCGTCGGGCACAATGGTCACCGGTTCCGTGTAATGAGTGACAAGGGTGAGTGACTGTGACAGGGTCGCCGGTGGTGCTGGGCATCGAATCCTCCTGCGACGAGACGGGTGCCGGCCTGGTGCGGGACGGCGTGCTGCTCGGGCAGGCGGTGGCCTCCTCGATGGACGAGCACGCCCGCTACGGCGGGGTGGTGCCCGAGATCGCCGCCCGGGCGCACGTCCACGCGATGGCGCCGGTGGTCCGGGAGGCGCTGGACCGGGCCGGGCTCACCCTCGCGGACGTCGGGGCGGTGGCGGTGACGGCCGGTCCGGGGCTGGCCGGGGCGCTCCAGGTCGGCGTGGCCGCCGCCAAGGGGTACGCCTTCTCGCTCGGCGTCCCGCTGTACGGCGTGCACCACCTCGCCGGGCACGTCGCGGCGGCCGCGCTGGACGGCGGGCCGCTGCCGGACCCGTGCGTGGTGCTGATCGTCTCCGGCGGCCACACCTCGCTGCTGCTGGTCCGCGACCTCGCCCGGGACCCGGTCGTCCACCTCGGCGACACCCTGGACGACGCGGCCGGCGAGTGCTTCGACAAGGTCGCCCGGATCCTGGGCCTGCCCTACCCGGGCGGCCCCGCCATCGACCGCGCGGCCCGCGACGGCGACCCGGCCGCCGTCCGGCTGCCGCGTCCGCTGACCGGGCCGAAGGACGACCCGTACGCGTTCTCCTTCTCCGGGCTGAAGACCGCCGCCGCCCGTTGGGTCGAGTCCCGGAGCGAGCCCCGGGTGCCGGACGCGGCGGCCGCGCTCCAGGAGGCCATCGCCGACGTGCTGACCCGCAAGGCGGTCCGGGCCTGCCTCGACCACGGGATCGGCTCCCTGGTGGTGGTCGGCGGGGTCGCGGCCAACTCCCGGGTGCGGGCGCTGGCCGAGGAGCGCTGCGCGGCGGCCGGGATCGCGCTGCGGGTGCCGCCGCTGCGGCTGTGCACGGACAACGGCGCGATGGTGGCGGCCGTCGGAGACCTGCTGGTCCGCTCGGGCGCGGCGCCGGCGCCGGCGGACCTGTCGGTGGACCCGTCGGCCCCGCTGGAGTTCGCGGCGCTCACCCCCCGGCCGTACGCGCGCGCCTGAGAGCGTTTCGGCCCACCGGGCGCTCCGGCCCGACCAGGCACTGCGACCCGACCAGGCGCTCCGGCCGGACCGGTCACGTGCCCCTCGCCGAACATTTCGGCTCCGCCGACCGGCAATCCGTTCCCGGGTCTTCCCTCCGCGTCCAGCTCTGTGCCATTTTACATGTCACACATCAGGCCGTGGTGCCCCCACGCCGCGCACGGCCACCCCCACCCTCAACGGCCCCGGAGGCCCCACAGATGCGTCCCTCCCGGATAGCGAAGGGCGGTGCGCGCGGGCTGCCCGCGCTCGGCACCGCCCTCCTCCTCGCCCTCGGCCTGTTCTCCCCGCAGGCGAACGCCGCCCCCGAGACCACCAGGGCCGCGCAGGCCTCGTCGGCGACGACGTCCCCGCCCACCGCGCCGCGCACGATCCCCGTCCCCAAGTCCCCCGACACCCCCGAGGACGCCCGCCCACTCGCCTCCGACCCCCGGGCCAGGGCCGCCGCCCCGACGGCGGGCAGCTCCGTCGGCACCTCCCCGGCCACCCGGCAGCTCGCCGCCTGCGACGTCTCCGCCTTCACCGGCACGTCCGGCGCCGCCCTCGTCCAGAAGGTCAAAGCCGCCGGGCTCGACTGCGTCGACTCGCTGTTCCAGCTCACCGGCAACGACGCCAAGGGCGCCTTCGGCGAGGCCCAGATGACCACCGTCGCCGACGCCCTGCGCGACACCTCCGCCGGTTACCCCGGTGACAACTCCACCTCCGCCGGGCAGCTGGTGCTCTTCCTGCGGGCCGGCTACTACGTGCAGTGGTACCACCCGGACGACGTGGGCCCGTACGGCGACGGCCTCAGGACCGCCGTCCGCGGCGCGCTGGACGCCTTCCACGCCGCCCCGCACAGCCGGGACGTCACCGAGGCCAACGGCGCCGTCCTCGCCGAGGCCGTCACCCTGATCGACAGCGCCCGGGAGAACGCCCGCTACACCGGCGTGGTCAAGCGGCTGCTGAACGACTACACCGGCGCCTGGACCGGCTCGATGGCCACCGCCGTCGCCAACACCGAGACCGTCATCGAGCGCGGCTTCGAGCTGCCGGAGTTCACCGCCGCCCTCCGGGCGGACCCGTCCTTCGCCACCACCGTCGCCTCCTTCGTCACCCGCAACAGCGGCCTGATCAACGGTGCCGACCCGGTCACCAGGATCGGCATCCAGCTCGGCAACCTGGTCGCCGACGACGCGCTGCGCGCCCAGGGCCGGCCGATCGTCAAGGACCTGATCAACCGCTACCCGCTGGTCGGCAACACCGGTCCGCTCACCATGAACCTGCTCTGGTTCACGGAGAAGAAGGACGCCGGCAACTGCTCGTACTACGGCACCTGCGACGTACCCGCCAAGCTCGTCCCGCTGGTGCTCACCGTCGACCACGCCTGCAACGCGAACCTGCGGATCCGCGCCCAGGACATGACCGCGCAACAGCTCGCCGACACCTGCACCAGCCTGGTCCGGCAGGACGCGTTCTTCCACGGGATCGTCAAGGACGACGGGCCGGTCGCCGACGACCGCAACACCTCCCTGGAGGTCGTGGTCTTCGACGACTACTACGACTACAGCCTGTACGCCTGGGAGATGTACAAGATCGACGTCGACAACGGCGGCATGTACGAGGAGGGCGACCCGTCCAAGGCCGGCAACCAGGCCCGCTTCATCGCCCACGAGGCCTCCTGGCTGCGCCCCGCGTTCCAGATCTGGAACCTCAACCACGAGTACACCCACTACCTCGACGGCCGCTACGACATGTACGGCGACTTCGAGGCCGGCATGACCACCCCGACCGTCTGGTGGGTCGAGGGCCTCGCGGAGTACGTCTCCTACAGCTACCGCGGCGCGCACTACGACGCCGCCGTCACCCAGGCGGGCAAGGGCACGTACGCGCTGAGCACCCTGTTCGACACCACCTACGACAACGCGGACTCCACCCGGGTCTACAACTGGGGCTACCTGGCCGTCCGTTACATGCTCCAGTCGCACCCGCAGGACGTCACCGCGCTGCTCGCCGAGTACCGCGCCGGGGACTGGAACGGCGCCCGCACCCTGCTGAAGACCACCATCGGCACCCGTTACGACGCCGACTTCGCCGGCTGGCTCAGGGCCTGCGCGGCCGACGACTGCGGCTCGCTGCCCGTCGACCGGGCCCCGCTGTGCACCTCCGCCGACACCCGGCAGTACGACAAGGACTGCCGCCGCGACGACGTGGCCGCCACCACCGGGAACTACGCCTACAGCTTCCTCCACCTGCCGGCCGGCGTGCGGCAGCTGACCATCACCACCAGCGGCGGCACCGGCAACGCCGACCTCTACTACAACGGCGGCGGCTGGGCCACCACCGGCTCCTACCAGGCCAGGTCCGCGGGCGCCGGCAACGCCGAGACCCTGACCATCGACGACCCGCCGTCCGGCTGGGTGTACTTCAGCCTCTACGGGCAGCAGGGCTTCGGCGGCGTCACCGTCACGACGACCTACCACTGACCCGTCCGGCTCCACCCGTGCAGGAGGGCCCCGCGGCGTCGCGGGGCCCTTCCGCGGCCGTACGGGTCAGCCCTCCTCCCCCGCGCCCGTCCGCTGGGCGGGCACCGCGCGGTCCCGCTGGAGGTCCAGCAGTTCGCGGAACAGGCCGTCGGGGCGGGCGGCCAGCTCCGCCCAGGTGCCGGACTGGACGATCCGGCCCCGGTCCATCACCAGCACCCGGTCCGCGACCGCCGCGTTGGCGATGTTGTGGGTGACCAGCAGGGTGATCCGGCCCGGCGCGAGGTCGCGCAGGGCGTGCAGGATGCGGTGCTCGGCGCGCGGGTCCAGGTCGGAGGTGGGCTCGTCCAGGATCAGCAGGCCCGGGCTGCGCACGGTGCGGTAGAGCGCCCGGGCCACCGCCGCGCGCTGCCAGCCGCCGCCGGACAACTCGGCGCCGCCCCACCAGCCCTGGGCCAGCAGGGTGTGCCAGCCGGAGCGCAGCCGGGCGACGATCTCGTCGAAGCCGGTCCGCGCCGCCGCCTCCTCGACGTCGGCCATCAGCCGGTCGGTGCGGTGGCCGAGGTGGACGTTCTCGGCGGCGCCCAGCGGCCAGCGGGCGAACTCCTGCGGTACCCGGGCCACCCGGGACCACATGCCGTCCGCGTCCAGTTCCTCCACCGGCACGCCGTCCCAGGTGATCCGGCCGGACTGCGGCAGGTAGAGGCCGGCGAGCAGCTTCAGCAGGGTCGACTTGCCGCTGCCGTTCTGCCCGATGACGGCGACCACCTCGCCGGCCCGCAGCGTCATGCTGACCCCGCGCAGCGCCGGCTCCTGCTGGTCGCCCGGGTAGGTGTGGACCAGGTCGGTCACCTCGACCGACCGCGGGGCGTCCGGCACCAGCGAGCCGCGCCGGATCCGGTGGCCGCCGGCCTCGTCCAGGAAGGTGAAGTAGTCGTCGAGGTAGAGGCCCATCCGGTACAGCCGGGCGCCGTGGCCGACCAGGCCGTGCAGGCCGGTGGCGGCGGTGCGCAGCGCGAAGGTGGCGGTGCCGGCGGCGGCCAGGTCGATCCGGCCGCTGGCCACCAGGTAGAGCAGGGTGCCCCAGATCAGCGCGCTGCCCGCCCCGGTGCCGAGCGCGGCCAGCAGCGACACCTTGGCGGCCTGCCTGGTCGCCCGGTCCGCGGAGGCGATGATCTTCTCCTCGGCGCGGCGGTACTTGGCCATCAGGAACGGCGTGACCTGGTCCGAACGGACCTGGTCGGCGCGGGTCTTGTCGATCAGGAACCACCGGTAGACGCGCAGCGCCCCGCGCTCCTCGTCGGTGGCCACCGCCGCCAGGTAGTGGATCCGGGCGGAGCGGACGGCGCCCACCCCGGTCGGCACCGAGCCGAGCAGCAGCAGCGGCACCAGCCAGGGGTGCAGGGTGGCCAGGACGCCCGCGGCGGCGGCCAGCGAGACGGTGGAGGCGATCACGTCCTGGGCGTTGGAGAGCAGGTCGGGCGTGGTGGAGGAGCCCCGGTCGGCGGCCTCCCACTGCTCGTTGTAGGCGGGTTCGTCGTACGCCTTCAGCTCGGCGGCGCACCCGGCCGCGATCAGCGCCAGCTCCGCCTCCCGGGTGATCCGCGGCGCGACCCGCCCGGACAGGCCCACCACGGTGATGCCCAGAACGGCGCGCAGCGCGGCCGAGACGGTGAGCAGCAGCAGCGAGGGGGCGGCGGTGCGCAGGTGGTCGGTGACCGGGCCGGGCACCAGCAGCGCGCCCAGGGTGCCCGTGGTGGCGAACAGCGCGAGCGCCCCGAACACTCCGGCCAGCGCCTGGCAGACCAGCAGCAGCACGGTGGCCGTCCGGTCCGCCGCCCAGGCCAGCGTCATCGCGCGGCGCACCAGGTGCGGCAGGCGGCGCAGCATGGCGCTCGCGGACATCGAGGCGGCGGCCTGGGCGCGGCGGTCGCCGGGGTAGCGCAGGCGCAGTTCCTCGCCGTGCTCGGTCTCGCTCCCGTCCTCGGTGGCCCTGGGTTCCTCGGGTTTCACGACCTGCTGGGACACGGTGTTCCTCCCTGCTACGGCGGCCGGTGGCCGCGGTGGATCCGCACGCGGGCAGCCCTCACCGCCGGGTGGGCGTGGTGGGTCGGCAGCGGTGCCGGTGGGCACTCTGCGGGGCGGTCTGCCGGGTGCGGACCCCGATCCTGGCAGCGGTCCGCGGGGCCGTCCGGCGTGTCCCGGGCGGTCTCACTCGATCCGGGTAAATCCGTGTCGGCGACGGCGAGTTGGTGGCGGTCGACCACCGGGGCGGTCCTTGATGTTCGATTCCGGGCGGACCGTCCGGCGGGTGCCCGGACGACCGGACGGGCGTACCGCTCGGCGGCGGCCCCACCGGGCGCGGCCCCGAGCGGCCCGGGGCGGCTCCTGTGGCCGGGGCGGGCGCCGGAGGTGAGGATGGAGACCCGAGTGCCCCCGTCCCGATCGGAGTGCGATGAGCGACCAGCACAACGTCGTCCTGTTGACCTTCCCCGACGCCGACGGCTGGCGCCCGGCCTTCGACGAGGCGCAGCACCTGCCCGGACTGCGGTTCGCCGCGGCCCTGGAGCGCAGCGCCGACGGCCTGCTGGAGGCGAAGGACACCTTCGGCCGGGGCGCGGGCGTGGCCACCGTCGGCTCGGGGCTGCTGGGCGCCCTGGTGGGGATGCTCGGCGGGCCGGTGGGCGCGTTCCTCGGCTTCGCGGCGGGCGCGGCGCTGGGCAACGCGGCCGAGGAGCGCTACGCGAGCGAGGCGGGCGCGGCGCTGATCGTGCTCTCGCCGCGGGTGCCGGACGGCGGGGCGCTGCTCGCCCTGGAGGTCCGGGAGGCCTCGCCCGATCCGGCGGACGGGCTGGCCGCCCGGCACGGGGCCTCGGTCGAGCGGATCGACGAGCACAGCTTCATCGAGGAGGTCCGGGCGGCCGAGAAGAAGGCGGAGGCGGACCGGGGCGCCTGACCGCACGCGGAGCGGGCGGGGCGGGGTGCACGCACCCGGCCCCGCCCGCCGTCACCCGGGTCCGCGCCGGGGTCATGCCGAGCGCCTCGGTGACACCCGTGTTCCGGGGCGCTCGCGGTGTACGGACCGGGCCGGGCCGGCCCCGTCCCGACAGGGACCCGGCCGGGTCCCTGTCGGGACGGACGGCGGGAGCCCGGGTGGTGGAGCGACCACCCGGGCTCCCGCCGTCCGGACTCGATCAGACGAGGTCGAAGCGGTCCGCGTTCATGACCTTGACCCAGGCCGCGACGAAGTCCTCGACGAACTTCTCCTTGGCGTCGTCCGCCGCGTACACCTCGGCGACGGCCCGCAGTTCGGCGTTCGAGCCGAACACCAGGTCCGCGCGGGTGCCGGTCCACTTCACCCGGCCCGAGGCGTCCCGGCCCTCGAAGGTGTGCGCGTCCTCCGAGGTGGCCTTCCAACTGGTGTCCAGGTCCAGCAGGTTGACGAAGTAGTCGTTCGTCAGCACGCCGGGGGCCTCGGTGAACACACCGTGCGCGGACCCGCCGTGGTTGGCGCCCAGCACGCGCAGGCCGCCGACCAGCACGGTCAGTTCGGGCGCGCTGACGCCCAGCAGGTTGGCCTTGTCGAGCAGCAGGTACTCGGCCGGCAGCCGGTTTCCCTTGCCGACCCAGTTGCGGAAGCCGTCCGCCTTGGGCTCCAGCGCCGCGAAGGACTCGGTGTCGGTCAGCTCCTGGGGCGCGTCCACCCGGCCGGGCGCGAACGGCACCTCGACGGCGAGACCGGCCGCCTTGGCCGCCTGCTCGATGCCGACGCCGCCCGCCAGCACCACCAGGTCCGCGATCGAGACCCGCTTGTCGCCGGACTGGGCGTTGAACTCCTGCTGCACGCCCTCCAGGGCCCGCAGCACGGTGGCGAGCTTGTCGGGCTCGTTGACCTCCCAGCCGATCTGCGGCTGGAGCCGGATGCGGCCGCCGTTGGCGCCGCCGCGCTTGTCGCTGGAGCGGAAGGAGGAGGCGGCCGCCCAGGCGGTGGAGACCAGCTCGGAGACGGACAGGCCGGTGGCGGCGATCCGCCGCTTGAGGTCGGCGACGTCGGCCGCGCCGATCTGCTGGTAGTCCGCCTGCGGCAGCGGGTCCTGCCAGAGCAGGTGCTCGCTCGGGACCTCCGGGCCGAGGTAGCGGACCACCGGGCCCATGTCACGGTGGGTCAGCTTGAACCAGGCGCGGGCGAAGGCGTCGGCGAACTCCTCCGGGTTCTCCAGGAAGCGCCGGGAGATCGGCCCGTAGACCGGGTCCAGGCGCAGCGACAGGTCGGTGGTGAGCATGATCGGCACGTGCCGCTTGTTCGGGTCGTGCGCGTCCGGGACGGTGCCCTCGCCGCCGCCGTCCTTGGGCTTCCACTGGTACGCGCCGGCCGGGCTCTTGGTGAGCTCCCACTCGTAGCCGAACAGCGTCTCGAAGAAGCTGTTGTCCCAGGTGGTCGGGGTGGGCGTCCAGGTGCCCTCCAGGCCGCTGGTGATCGCGTCGCCGCCGACCCCCGTCCCGAAGGCGCTCTTCCAGCCGAGGCCCTGCTGCTCCATCGGCGCGTCCTCGGGGGCCGGGCCGACGTTGTCGGCCGGGCCGGCGCCGTGGGTCTTGCCGAAGGTGTGGCCGCCGGCGATCAGCGCGACGGTCTCCTCGTCGTTCATCGCCATCCGGTAGAAGGTCTCGCGGATGTCGCGGGCGGCGGCGATCGGGTCCGGATTGCCGTTGGGGCCCTCGGGGTTGACGTAGATCAGGCCCATCTGGACGGCGGCCAGCGGGCTCTCCAGCTCGCGGTCGCCCGTGTAGCGCTCGTCGCCGAGCCAGGTGTTCTCCGGGCCCCAGTAGACGTCCTCGTCCGGCTCCCACTCGTCGACCCGGCCGCCGCCGAAGCCGAAGGTCCGCAGGCCCATGCTCTCCAGGGCCACGTTGCCGGACAGGACGATCAGGTCGGCCCAGGACAGGGAGCGCCCGTACTTCTTCTTCACCGGCCAGAGCAGACGGCGGGCCTTGTCCAGGCTGGCGTTGTCGGGCCAGCTGTTCAGCGGGGCGAAGCGCTGCTGGCCGCCGCCGGCGCCGCCGCGTCCGTCGCTGATCCGGTAGGTGCCGGCGCTGTGCCAGGCCATCCGGATGATGAACGGGCCGTAGTAGCCGAAGTCGGCGGGCCACCAGTCGCGCGAGGTCGACAGGGCCTCCTGGATGTCCCGCTTCACGGCGGGCAGGTCGAGGGCCTTGAACGCCTCGGCGTAGTCGAAGTCCGCACCGAGCGGGTTGGCCACGGCGGGGTTCTTCGCGAGGATCTTCAGGTTGAGCCGTTCCGGCCACCACTGGCGGTTCCCGCCGCCCTGGGTGGGGTGCGGCGCCCGCCCGTGGATCACCGGGCAGCCCTCCGCGTTCGCCTCTGCGCCGGTTGCATCGTGGATGTCAGACATGGGAATCCTTCCCTCACAAGGCGGATCACGGTGTCTTCTCTGCTACCTGGGGTACCTGCTGTTCCTGCTGTTTCTCTCCAGGCTAGCGCCGGAGCCGATCCTACGATGGACGGAATCCAAGTCAAGAAAGACACCAAACCCATATCCGATCGGGAACCGGAAGACACCGGAAGTGAATTGGTAAACTCCGGTCTTCCCCCTTGACCTGAATAGGTGAACCGATATGAGTGACCTGCTGGAGCGGCTGCGTGGGCGCGGCTGGCGCCTCACCTCCCAGCGGCGTGTCGTGGCCGAGGTCCTGGACGGCGAGCACGTGCACCTGACCGCCGACGAGGTGCACGCCCGGGCCGCCGAGCGCCTGCCGGAGATCTCCCGGGCGACCGTCTACAACACGCTCGGCGAACTGGTCACCCTGGGCGAGGTCATCGAGGTGTCCACCGACGGGCGCGCCAAGCGGTACGACCCCAACGCGCACCGGCCGCACCAGCACCTGATCTGCACCGGCTGCGGAGCCATCCGCGACGTCCACCCGCTCGGCGACCCGCTGACCGACCTGCCGGCCGAGCAGCGCTTCGGCTTCGCGGTCTCCCAGGCGGAGGTCACCTACCGGGGGCTGTGCCCCGGCTGCGTGGGCTGCGCGGGCTGACCGGTCCGCGCGGCGCCCGGTCCACCCGGACCGGCCGGTCCGACGGCTCGCCGCCCAGGCCTTTCGCGGTGGAACCAGGATGTGTAGTGTCCTGGTTATGCGGATGGGCGAGGGAGTCGAGTGGGGCCTGCACTGCTGCCTCACGCTGGCCTGGCTGGATGACGGGCAGCCGGTGCCGACCGCGCGGCTGGCCGCCTGGTTCGACCTGCCGCCCGCCTACCTGACCAAGCGCCTGCAGGCGCTCGTCCGGGCCGGCGTCCTGAGCTCGACCCCCGGCGCCCGGGGCGGCTTCCGGCTCGGGCGACCGCCCGAGCGGATCACCCTGATGGACGTGGTCGCGGCCATCGAGGGCCCCGACGACCTCTTCCGCTGCACCGAGATCCGGCAGCGCACCGAGGGGGCCGCCACCGCCGGCGACGACTTCCGGCGCCCGTGCGGGGTGGCCACCGCGATGCGCAGGGCCGAGCTCGCCTGGCGGCGCGAGCTGGCCGGGCAGACGGTGGCCGACCTGATGGCCGCCGCGCCCGCCGGGGCCGCCGAGCGCACCCGGCGGCACTACGCCCGGCTGACCGGCTGACCCTTTCCTCCCACGCCCCGGGGGCGTCGCTTCCTTGACGACCCCTCGGGCTCTTGTCGACTCCCGAGGTGAACCTGGATGTCCGATGTCCTGATTCCTCCCGCACCGCCGCCCCGGACCGCCGACGGGCTGTCCGCCACCCTCGTCCTGGCGTTGGGCACCTTCGCCGTCGGCACGGACGCCTTCGTGGTGGCCGGCTTCCTGCCCTCGATGGCCGGGGACCTGCGCGTCTCCCCGGCCGCAGCCGGCCAGTCGATCGCCGTCTTCGCCGCCGCGTACGCCCTGCTCTCGCCCGTGCTCGCCACCCTGCTGGCCCGCCTGCCGCGCCGGACCCTGCTGGTCGCCGCGCTCACCACCCTCGGCCTGGCCAACCTCGGCTCGGCGCTCGCCCCGGACCTTGGCGCCCTGCTGGCCTCACGCGTCCTCGCGGCGGCCGGCGCGGCCGCGTACACCCCCAGCGCGGGGGCGGTCGGCGCCGCACTCGTCCGCCCCGAACTGCGGGCCCGCGCCCTGGCGGTGGTGGTGGGCGGACTGACCGTCGCGACGGCGCTCGGCGTGCCGCTGGGGAACGCCGCGAGCCACTGGCTGGGCTGGCGCGCCGCGCTGGGCCTGGTCGCCGGGCTCTGCCTGCTGGTCGCCGCCGTGCTGCGCGCGATCATGCCGCAGGTGGCGGGGAACGTCCGGGTCCCGCTGCGCACCCGGCTCGCCGTGCTGCGGCGCCCGGCGGTGCTCACCGTGCTGCCGCTGACCCTCCTCGGCATGGGGGCGAGCTACACCGCCTACGCGTACAGCGTGCCGCTGCTGGGCGCCGTCGGGGTCCGCGAGGGCTCGGTGCTGCCGATGCTCTTCCTGTACGGCCTCGGCGCCGTGATCGGCAACCTCGCCGCCGGATGGGCCACCGACCGCTGGGGCTCGGCCGCCGCCCTGACCGTCGGGTACGCCGCGATGGCGGTGGCGCTCGGCGCCCTGGCCTGGCTGGCGGGCGCCCATGCGGGCGCCGCTCCACTCGTCGGACCGCTGGTGCTGCTGTGGGGCGCGAGCAGCTGGTGCCAGACGCCGCCGCAGCAGCACCGGCTGATCGCGGCCGCGCCCCAGGAGGCGCCACTGGTCGTCTCGCTCAACTCCTCGGCCATCTACGCCGGGATCGGGCTCGGGACGGTGCTCGGCGGCGCCACCCTGGGCTCCGGCGCCGCCGTGGTGTACGGGCTCGGTGCGGCGATCGCGGCGGCGGCACTGCTGTTCCTGCGCTGGAGCGTCCACCGCGAAGAGGTGGTCGGCGAAGGCCGGCCGCCGCGTCTCCGCCGCCGGTCCCACGACCCGGTGTGAACCGGAGGGACCGGAGGGGTCGGACGCCACCGGGCGTGCGGCACCGGCACAGTGCTGGGCGCTGACGGTCAAGACCGCCGCCCGGATCGCCCCTAGGGTTCCCGGGGCGGGGGCGAGGGCTCCCCCGGGACAGCCCGACGACGCGACCGCCCCCGAACCGTCGCGCCGTCGGGCTTTCCCGTCGGCAGCGTGCGATGAGGCGAGCGGGTGGTGCGTCGATGACCGGAACCGACGACGGACGGAGCGACGGCGGACGGCAGGACGACGGACGCGGCGACGGCGCGACCGGTTCGGCCTGGTCACCGCTGCGCCGGCGCACCTTCCGGAACCTCTGGCTGGCCCAGTTCACCTCGAACGTCGGCAGCTGGATGCAGACCGTCGGAGCGCAGTGGCTGCTGGTCGGACACGGCGCCGCCCAGGTCTCCCTGGTCCAGCTCGCGGCAGGCCTGCCGGTGCTCTTCCTCGCCCTGCCGGCCGGGGTCCTCGCGGACCTCGTCGACCGCCGCCGCCTGCTGCTGGTGATGCAGGCCGCGATGGCGGCGGTGGCCGCGACCCTGGCCGTCCTGGCCTTCGCGGGACTGCTCGGCTCCTGGACGCTGCTGGCCCTCACCTTCCTGCTGGGCTGCGGGAACGCGCTCAACGGCCCGGCCTGGCAGGCGGTGCAGCCCTCGCTGGTCCCCCGTGAGGAGTTGCGCCAGGCCGCGGCGCTGGGGGCGGTGAACCTCAACATGGCGCGCGCCGTCGGGCCCGCCCTCGGCGGGGCCCTGGTCGCGGCCTTCGGGGTCGGCTGGACCTTCGCAGTCAACGCCGCGTCCTTCCTCGCGATCCTGGTCGTCCTGGCCGGCTGGCGCCCGTCCGGACAGGCCCGGGCGCCGCGACCGGGGCAGGAGCGCGAGCACCTGGTCGCAGCCCTGCGGGCCGGGGGCCGGTACGTGCGCAGCGCACCCCGGATCCGCCGGATCCTGCTGCGCAGCGCCCTGTTCGTGCCCGGCGCCTCCGCCCTGTGGGCGCTGCTGCCGGTGTCCGCCCACGACTCCCTCGGTCTCGGCGCGGCCGGATACGGCCTCCTGCTGGGCGCCGTGGGGCTGGGAGCGGTCGCCGGGGCGGCGGTGCTGCCGGTGGTGTCGCGGCGGATCGGCGGCAACGGCGCGCTGGCGCTCGCCGGGGCCGTCTTCGCGGGCGCGCTGGTGACCCTGGCCGTCAGCGCCAGTGTGCCGCTCGCCTTCCTGGCGCTGGTGCTGACCGGAGCGGCCTGGATCACGGCGCTCTCCACGCTGAACGCGAGCCTTCAGGTCGCCCTGCCTGCCTGGGTGCGGGCCCGCGGCTCGGCCTTCTACCTGCTCGTCTTCCAGGGCGGCAACGCCGTCGGTTCGCTGGCCTGGGGGCAGGTGGCACAGCACGCCGGGGTGCCCGTGACGATGGCCCTGGCGGCGCTGTTCCTCCTCGGTGGGGCGCTGTCCCTGCGCCGGCTGCCGCTGCTCGACGGGGCGGCCGATCCGACCCTCTCCGAGGCGTGGCCCGAACCCCGGCTGGCCGTCGAGCCGGCGCCGCAGGACGGGCCGGTCCTGGTGAGCGTGACCTACCTGGTCCGGGCGGGGCGGGCGCCGGCCTTCGTCGCGGCGATGCGGAGGGTGGAGTCCTCCAGGCGCCGGACGGGCGCGGTCACCTGGGGCCTGTACCGGGACACCGCCCGGCCGGAGCGGTTCGTCGAGACGTTCACCGTGACGTCCTGGTCGGAGCACTGCGCCCAGCACCACGGGCGTTACACCGGCACCGACCACGTCTTCGAGACCGAGGCCCGTGCGCTGCTCACCCGGGCCCCGGCGGTCGCCCACGCGGTGGCGGTGCGCCACGGCGACGGGTGACGAGAGCGCGTTCGCGCGGTCGGCGGCGGGCGCCCGGCGCCGCGCGCTCGGCCGCGGGCACCGGCACGACAACGGCCGTACGCACCGGGACAACTCCTCTCCGCCCCCGTTCATAGCCTCGGGGGGCGGTTCCGGCCGCCGCCCTTCCGGCGGCCGGGCCGAGAACGCCAACCACCGAGAACAAGGAGCGAGACGATGACGGCAGTGGCAAGGGAAGAGCGGCTCGTGCGCGAGCCGGACCCGACGGCGGCCGGCAGCGGAGCCGAGCCGTACCTGCACGCCATGACCAGGGTCAACCTGCGGCCCATCGCCTCACCGATGCCCCTGGGCTTCTTCACGGTGGCCATCTCCTCCGCCGTGGCCAGCAGCCTCCAGCTCGGCCTGATCGACGGTGCGCACCGGCAGGCGGTGGCGTTCACCCTCTTCTCCGCCTTCGTGCTCCAACTGCTCGTCAGCATCCTCGCGTTCGGCGCCCGTGACGTCATCGCGGCCACGCTGATGGGCGGGTTCGCCGGCGCCTGGCTGGCCAACGGCCTGGTCACGGCGTCGGGTTCGCAGGGCGGGGCGCAGGTGCTGGGCGTGATGAACCTGGTGTTCACCGTCTTCGCCGCCCTGATGGCCTCGGTGGCGCGGCCGAAGAAGGTGCTGTGGCTGCTCCTGATGATCGCCGTGCCGCGCTACTTCGTCGCCGGTCTGCACGGCGTCTCGGGCGCGACCTGGCTGGGGTACGCCGCCGGGGCGCTCGGCATGCTCCTCGCGGTGGTCGCGATGTACGCCGCCTACGCGCTGATGCTGGAGGAGCTGCGGGGCAAGGAGGTGCTGTGGATCGGGCGCAGCGGCCCGGTGCTGGACGCCATGCACTCGGGCCTGGCCGGCGAACTGCACCGGCTGGAGCAGCAGGCGGGCGTGCGCCGGACCCTGTAGCCGCCGTGACGGGGCGTGGGGGGGGGGGGGGGGGGGGGGGGGGGGGGGGGGGGGGGGGGGGGGGGGGGGGGGGGGGGAGGAGGGGGGGAGGGGGGAGGGAAGGACACAAGGGGCAAAGACGAGAGGAGAA
>NZ_JBVITE010000055.1:0-18263 GCF_055575155.1 Kitasatospora sp. NPDC034533 | reverse complement strand
CACCCCCCCCTTCCCCCCCCCCCCCCCCCCCCCCCCCCCCCCTCCCCCCCCCCCCCCCCCCCCCCCCCCCCCCCCCCCCCCCCCCCCCCCCCCCACACCGGTCAGACGGTCAGACGGTCAAGCAGTCAGACGGTCAGGCGGTCAGGCGGTCAGGCGGTCACGGACCGGACGGCCTCGCGGATCACCTCGGCGACGCGCCGCGGGTGGGAGAGCATCACCAGGTGCGAGGAGTCGACCTCGACGGTGGTCGCCCCCGCGCGCCGGTAGCCGAAGCGCTGGACGTCGGGGTTGAGGGTCCGGTCCGCGCCGGCCACGATCCCCCAGGACGGCTTGCGCTTCCACGCCGCGGTGGTCGCGGCCTCGCCGAACGCCGCTGCGGCGAGCGGCCGTTGGGAGACCGCGAGGACCCGGGCCAGCTCGGGGTCGACATCGGCCGCGAAGATCGCCGGAAGGCGGTCGACCTCCACCGAGACGTCGGTGCCCTCGCCGCCGTCGTCCAGCGGGAAGGGGCTGTACACCAGCGCGGAGGCGAGTTCGGAGTCCGGGAAGCCGCCCTGCAGCTCGGCCAGGCTCTCCCCCTCCTCCAGCGCGTAACCCGCCAGGTACACCAGGGCCTTGACGTTCTCCTCGGCACCGGCCACGGTGATCACCGCGCCGCCGTACGAGTGGCCGACCAGCACGACCGGCCCGGGAATCCGTCGGACCACCGACGCGACGTAGGCGGAGTCCCCGGTCAGGGTGCGGTTCGGCACGGCCGGTGCCACCACCTTCAGCCCGTCGGCCAGCAGTTCGGGGACGAGCCGGGCGAAGCTGGAGGCATCGGCGAAGGCGCCGTGCACCAGCACCACGGTGGGCGTCTCCTCGGTCGTCGCACCGGTCGTCTTCTCGGTCGTCTCATGGGTCGTCATCGCTGAATCCTTCGGATCACCGGAGTCTGTCAGGGCGCCCGCGTCACAACGGGGTCCCGGCACGCCGCCCACGGCGGGCGCGGCGGCTGCCCGCGCCGGGGAACTCGCCCTCGGCTCCGGTGGGTTCCGGAGCCGGTCACCAGGCTAGGAACGCGCGGCGTCGGGGCCTGTCCCGACGGCGCACCACCGGCCGTCGGTCCGCGCACCGCGGGGCGGCCGGGGCTCCGCCGCCCGTCCTCACCACGCCCGGCGGTGCAGCGCCATGTGCACGGTGTCGACCGCCTGGATCAGCGCGGCCCGGGTGGTACCGGTGGGATGGAGCGCGCCGACCAGCAGGAAGCCGTGCATCACCCCCTGGTAGCGCGTCGACACCACCGGGACGCCCGCCGCGCGGAGCCTGGCCGCGTAGGCCTCCCCCTCGTCCCGCAGCACGTCGGCCTCCGCGGTCACCACCAGCGCCGGCGGCAGCCCCACCAGCTGCTCCAACGAGGCGCGCAGGGGCGCGGCGGTGGGCTCGGAGCGGCGGGGCGCCTCGGGCAGGTAGTCGTCCCAGAAGCGGCGCATGTGCGCGCGGTGCAGGAAGTAGCCGGTGGCGAAGCGCTGGTAGGAGGGGGTGCCGAAGTCCGCGTCGGTCACCGGGCACAGCAGCACCTGGTGCACCAGCCGGACGTCCCCGCGCTCCCGGGCCAGCAGGGTCAGCGCCGCCACCAGGTTGGCCCCCGCGCAGTCGCCGACGGCCGCGATCCGGTCCCCCGCCAGTCCGATCTCGTGGCCGTGCTCGTGGATCCAGCGGGCCACGGCGTGGCACTGCTCGACGGCCACCGGGTAGCGCGCGGCGGGCGCCCTCGCGTAGTCCACGTACACCACGGCGGCGTCCGCCCCCAGCGCGAAGTCCCGCACCAGCCGGGCGTAGCAGTCGGCGTCGCCGAGCGACCAGCCGAGGCCAGGCAGGAACAGCACCACGGGGCTGGGCTCGGCGGCGCCGACGGGCCTGGTCACCTGGACCCGCACCCGCCCGGTCGGCCCGCAGGGCAGGACGAGCCACTGCGTCACGGTGCCGTACGGATCGTCCTGCTCCTCGTCCTGCGTGGGACTCGGCAGGCTGTCCAGGGCGAGGAAGGAGAGGTCCGGCAGGTCCGTGCCCGGCCCCGCTCCGGCCCGGGCGTCCAGGAACTCCTGGAGTTCCCGGTCGAGCACCGGGCGTCCGGCCTGCGAGGGAGTGGGGTCCGACAACTCTTCGCTCCTGGCGTGACCGGACGTGATCGGGAGGGCGCCGCACGCGGCGCGTCACCGCCGCGACCGGCCCGATGGGGCCGTGTCGTCGTTCGACACGTCCGGGTCCTGGGTCGGGGGATTCGCTCGACCGTACACGATGTTCCCGGTGGCGTCACGGACGCACTCCCCGACCGGGGTGGGCCGGGAGGCGGTGGCGGCGGAAGTTCTCGGCACGCCGGTCGCGGAGCCCCGGTCGGGCCCGCCGCCGGGGAGGAAGGGCTCGCGGTCAGGATTCTCCCCGCGTGCAAAACCCTCGGCCACCGACGGATGTAGGGATTTCCCGACGGAACTTCATCGCTCTGTGGCAATCGCCGCTCCGTCGGCCGCACCGGGGCCGGCCGTCCGGCCCGGTGCGGCGGCCACCTGACCCGGGACGTACTCTCGGGTAGCCGCGAACGGCGGCAGAGCGAGGCCGTCCGCCGGCCCGGGCAGGGCCCGGCTCCGGCGGACGAGTGCGAACGGGAAGGCGTCCATGGCAGGGTCAGGCGGTCCGCTGTCCCGTAGCGGCCTGCGCGGCCGGGAGAGCGAACTGGAGGAGCTCCAGGCGCTGATCACCTCGGTGGCCCGCACCGGGAGCGGGGGGCTGGCCCTGATCCAGGGGGAGCCGGGCATCGGCAAGACCACCCTGCTCGCCGAGGTCGTCTCCCGGGCCACGGCGGCGGGATTCTCCGTCGGCCTCGGCAAGGCCGACGAGCTGCACCACATCGTGCCGCTCTCCTCGCTGACGGCCAGCCTCCTCCAGGGCGAGCGGCCGCTGCTGTCCGGCGACGCCTTCGCCGATCTCGCCCGGAACCACGACCAGCGGATCTGGCTGGTGGAGCGCCTGGCGGAGGCGATCGAGGCCAGGGCGGGCAGCGCGCCGGTGCTGATCGGCCTGGACGACGTGCAGTGGGCCGACGCGCTGAGCCGGTTCGCCCTGCAACAGCTGCCGATCCGCCTGCGGACCGAGCCGGTCCTGTGGCTGCTGACCGCGCGACGGGAGCCCGCGGGCCCGGCCGAGGAGGTGGTGGCGGCGGCGAGCGGCCACCTCCCGACCGTCACGGTCTCCCTGGGGCCGCTGTCCGGCGCGGCCATCGGCCAGTTGGCCGGCGACGCCCTGGGCGCGGCGGTCGACACCTGGGTGCGGGACCTGCTCGACGGAGCCGGCGGGAACCCGTTCCTGGCGGTCGAGATGCTGGCGGGGCTGCGGACCGCCGGCACCGCCGAGGACGCGGTGCCCTCCCGGCTGGTGGTGGGCGTGCGCGGCAGGCTCCGCTCCCTGGGGCCCGACACCCTGCGCTTCCTCCGGATGGGAGCGGTGCTGGGGCGCGGGTTCGCCTTCCACGACGCCGCGGCGCTCTGCGACCGGCCGGCCGCCGCGCTGCTCCCGGCGCTGGAGGAGGCGGTGCGCGCGGGGCTGCTGGACGACGACGGCGACCAGCTGGTGTTCCGGCACGACCTGCTGCGCCAGGCGGTCTACGCCGACATCCCCCCGTCGGCCCGCAAGGCCCTGCACCGCGAGGCCGCCCGTCTGCTGGTCGCCGCGGGCCGGCCGCCGGTCGACGCGGTCCCCCACATCCTCCGCGGGGCCCTGCCCGGGGACGGGGAGGCGGTGGCGCTGCTGCGCCGGGCGGCCGAGGACGTCCTGCCGGTCACCCCGGGCCTGGCGGCCGACCTGATCACCCGTGCCCTCGAACTGGTGCCGTCGGCGGGGCCGTTGAGGTGGGCCGTGGGCGAGCAGGCGATCCGCGGCCTGACCCGGGCGGGCCGGGACCGGGAGGCGCTGACGACGGGCGACCGGCTGCTGGCCGAGCGGCCCCCGCTGGAGGAGTTCGGCCGCCTCCAGGCCGCCCTCGGCGGGACGCTCTGGACGATGGACCTCGCCGACGAGCTGCGCCGCCGGACCGAGGCCGCGCTCGCCGTGGGGGGCGCGGACCCGGCGGTCCGCGCCAGGCTGGCGGCCCTGCGCGCCCTGGCGCTGTCCCGCAGCCGCGATCTGGTCGCCGCGCGGGCGGCCGGGGAGGCCGCGCTGCGGGAGGCCACCGCGGCCGGTGACCGGGAGGCGCACGTCCTGGCCCTGTCCGGGCTGGGCGAGATCGCGCTGAACGCGGGTGAGAACGCGCTCGCGCTGGAGCGCTTCGCCGCGCTGAGCGCCATCGACTCCGCCTTCGTGCCCGAGGAGGTCGTCGCGCACCTGCACATGGACGACTTCGCGGCCGGTGAGCGACTGCTCCTGCGGGGAGCGGAGCGGGCCGGGACGTCGCGTCAGGCCATGCTGCTCTGGGCGCAGGGCCAGTACGACCTGGGGCTCGGCCGGCTCGACGACGCGGAAGCCGACCTGGTGACCATGGAGCGCCTGGAGAACGAGGTGCGGGTGCCCGTCCATCAGGTGAACGGCCGGGTGATCCGCTCCCGGATCGCCCTGCTGCGCGGCGACCGGGAGACGGCGCGCGAGCACCTGGCCGCCGCCCGGGAGGGGCTGGCCGTCAAGCCGAACCCGGGCAACACGGCCGCGGTGCGCTTCCTGGAGGCGCTGCACGCCGAGGCCGACGGGGACGCCGGGCTCGCCGTCGACCGGATCCGCCAGGTGCAGCGGGAGGGCTCCTTCATGCGGTGGCGGCTGCTGCGCAACTGGGTCCCCGCCGCGATCCGGCTGTCCCTGCGCGGCGGGGCGCGTGAACTCGCCGAGGACCTGGCCGCCCAGGCCGAGGACCACGCCGGGCGCAACCCCTGCGTGCCGACCACCGCGGGCATCGGCGCGCACGCCCGCGGGCTGGTGGAGAACGATCCCGCCCTGCTCGAACACGCCGTGGAGCTGCTCGCGGCGAGCCCCCGCCCGCTGGCCCGGGCCGCCGTGTACGCCGATCTCGGCCAGGTGCTCCTGACGGCGGGACGGAACGAACGGGCCGTGGCCGCGCTGACGCACGCGCGCGACGCGTTCGCCGAGTCGGGCGCCCACACCTCGGCGGCCCGCGTGCAGCGCGCCCTGGAGACCGCCGGCGGCCGCCGGGCGGCGGTCCCCCGGCGCCCCGTCCAGGGCTGGGCGGCCCTCACCGCCTCGGAGGAGAAGGTCGCGCGCCTCATCGCCCAGGGCCACACCAACCGGTCGGCCGCCGATGTGCTCGTGGTGTCCCCGCACACCGTCAACACCCACCTGACGTCCGTCTTCCGCAAGCTGTCGATCGGCTCCCGGGTCCAGCTCGCCAACCTGGTCGCCGCGCTGCCCGAGGGCTGAGCGGCCTCCCGCCCGGGGCCGGGGGCCTCCCGCCCGGGGGCTGAGCACCTCTTTGGTACGTTCACGTGATGCCGCGCCGCACCCGGGTGTGATTGGCTGTGGCATCCCCTCCCCCGCCCGGTCGAAGGTCACTGGCATGCGCGACTCCACCACGGTTCCGCCGACCGTCCTGCTGGTGCACGGGGCGTTCACCGACGCCCCGTCCTGGTCCGGGGTGGTCGGGCTGCTGCGCGCCGCCGGGCTGACCGCGCGTGTCCTGACGACCCCGCTCCTCGGCCTGGAGCAGGACGCGGCCCACCTCAGGGGCGTGCTGCGCGAGCTCGCCGCCCCGGTCGTGCTGGTCGGCCACCACTACGGCGGCGCGGTCATCACCCACGCGGCCACCGACGCCGACGAGGTGGTGGCGCTGTGCTACGTCGCCGGGTTCGGCCTCGACGCGGGCGAGTGCGTCCTGGACATCACCGATCGCTTCACCCCCGTCCCGGCGGCCGACGCGGTCATCGCCACGGCCCTCACCAGCGCCCCGGCGGACCGCCCGGTCGTCACCTCCGCCGCGCTGACCGGCAGATCGGGCCCGCCGGCCTGGGCCGCCAAGCCGTCCTGGTACGCCATCGCGACCGCCGACCGGATGGTCAACCCCACCGCCCAGCGCTTCATGGCCCAGCGCATGGCGGCCACCGAACACGTCCTGGACGGCCCGTACCCCGTCGTGCTGTCGCAGCCCGACGCCGTGGCGGCGATGATCCTGGAGGCCGTCGGGCACGCCACGGGTACGCCCGGGGGTGTCTAGACCGCGTTCGAACGGAGGAGTCCGGCGGGACCCGCACGGAGGACGGCACTCTCGGGTGACGGGATCCGGTACGTTCACGCGATGCTCCGCCGCGGGCCCGGTGGCAGGCTGAAGCCGAAGGCATACCAGCGCCGACGGCACACCGGTGCCGATGGCCGATCGACCCGAGGGGGATCCGGTGCCCGTGGCGCTCTCCACCGCTCAGCTGTCGGCCTCCGAGCGCGCGGAGAGCTGGCGCGAGGCGGTGTCCCGGACCATCGTGCCGATGACGGTGGAGTTCCTGGAGGAGGTGCCGTCGCCCGGGACGATCACCAGCCACCGGCTCGGCCCGGTGCGGATCTCCAGGGTCGAGGCGGGGCCGCAGACCATGACGCGTGACCGGCACATGATCGCCGCGGGAGAGCCGCCGTCGCTCATCCTCAGCCTCCAGGAGCGCGGCACCGCGGTGAAGGAGCAGGACGGGCGGGAGACCCTCGTGCGACCGGGCGAGTTCTCCTTCACCGACTCGTCCCGGGTGTTCCGGGAGAGGATCGAGGAGGGGTTCGTCTTCACCTCCTTCCACTTCCCCCGCACGGAACTGGACGTGCCGGAGCGGGACCTGCGGGCGCTGACCGCGACGGCCTTCAGCGGCACCGAGGGCAGCGCCGCGCTGGTGGCGACCTACCTGTCGCAGATGGCGCGCACTGCGGACGGGCTGGACGAGGCGGTCGGGCGCCGGGCCGCGGCCACGGCACTCGACCTGCTGGCGCTGCTCGTCGACGACCGGAGCGGACGCGCCCGGGCGCAGGACTCGCACGGCGCGGCCTCCCTGGAGCGGGTCAAGGAGTACGTCCTGCGCAACCTGCGCGACCCGGACCTCTCGCCGTCCAGGATCGCGGAGGCGAACTTCATGTCGGTCCGCTTCCTCCACAAGCTCTTCCAGCAGGAGGGCGTCACCCTCGGCACCTGGATCCGGACGCAGCGGCTGGAGCGGTGCAGCCGGGACCTCCTGCGGCCGATGGCCGGGGAGCTGGGGGTGGCGGGGATCGCCCGGCGCTGGGGCTTCGCCAACTCCAGCCACTTCAGCCGCGCCTTCCGCGAGACCTTCGGGGTGTCGCCGACGGACTGGCAGGGCGGCGGCGGGCCACCGGGGTGACGCGGCGCCGGCCGGACGCCGGCCGTGGTCACCGCGCCGACCGGCGGCCTGCCGCGGTCACCGCCCCGATCGGCGGCCGGACGAGGTCGCTGCGCCGATAGGCGGCCGGCATCCCGTAGGGTCGGCCGAATGGCGAAGTACTTCGATGTCCACCCAGAGTCCCCCCAGCCGCGCACCATCGGCACGGTGGCCGACAGCCTCCGCTCCGGCGCCCTGATCGCGTACCCGACCGACTCCTGTTTCGCCCTGGGCTGCCGGCTGGACAACCGCGACGGCCTGGACCGCATCCGGACGATCCGGCGTCTCGACGACCGCCACCACTTCACCCTGATGTGCGTGGACTTCGCCCAGCTGGGGCAGTTCGTCCAGCTCGACAACAACGTCTTCCGCGCCGTCAAGGCCGCGACACCGGGCGGCTACACCTTCATCCTCCCGGCCACCAAGGAGGTGCCCCGCCGTCTGATGCACCCGAAGAAGAAGACGGTGGGCGTCAGGATTCCCGACCACGCCGTCACCAGGGCGCTGCTCACCGAGCTCGGTGAGCCGCTGGTCTCCAGCACCCTGATCCTCCCCGGCGAGGACGAGCCGATGACCCAGGGGTGGGAGATCAAGGAGCGCCTCGACCACGTGCTGGACGCCGTGGTGGACTCGGGCGACTGCGGGACGGTGCCGACGACGGTCGTCGACTTCTCGGGCGGCGGCCCGGAGATCGTCCGGCGCGGGGCCGGGGATCCCAGCCGCTTCGAGTGACGGAACGGGCGCCCCACGACGGCCCGAACGGGCCCGGGCGCCCCGGGCCGGCCCTCGTACGGGCGCCGTCAATTGATGTCCGGTTCTCCTTGCACGACCTGTACGCTGACCCCGCACAAGATCAGTGCGACAAGTGTTCGACCATTGACACGTCTGTGGGGGGAATCGGTGCGCAATCGCCGAGTTGTGGTTCTGGCTGCCCTGGTGGCGGCCGGTGTGGGCATCACGCCCGGGATCGCCCAGGCGGCGGGGCCCTCGGCTCCTCCGGCGAAGGGGGCTCCCGCGAAGGGGGCTCCCGCCAAGGCGGCACCCGCCACGGGCGGGGCCGCCACGAACGCGGCGGACGCGGTGCGCGAGCTGTCGGGCCGGACGTTCAGCAGCCCCGCCGAGCGGACGGTCGTCTCGCCGAAGGCCGAGGGGCGGAAGGCCGACGGGCGGGCCGGGCTGGCGGCACCGGCACAGGGCGCGCAGAGCACGTGGAGCCCCTACATCAGCCTGGACGCCAGGGCCGGCGACTCGCGCGGGTTCGACCTGTGGACCTACGTCTCCGCCTACGGCAGCTCGTCGGTCGACGTCACCATCGCCTGGGGCGACGGCCAGACGGACACCTACACCGCCGACCTCACCAGCGGCTCCACCTCGGACTCGCGCACCAACAAGCACCGCTACGCCGCGGTCGGCACGTACGACATCAAGGTCACGATCAAGGACACCACGCTCGGCCTGGAGGCCTCCAACCAGGTCAAGGTCGTCACCAGGGGCGCCGAGTTCACCCCGCACGCGCCGACCCGGCTGCTGGACACCCGCGCGGGCATCGGCGCCGCCCAGGCCAAGGTGCCCGCCCGCGGCACGGTGGCCCTGAAGGTCGCCGGGGTCGCCCAGGTGCCGGCCGACGTCTCGGCGGTGGTGCTCAACGTCACCGTCACCAACGCCACGGCGGACGGCCACGTCTCGACGGCGTCCCAGAAGGACCTGGCCGAGACCACGGACACGTCCAACCTCAACTACGTCGCCGGTCAGACCGTCCCGAACCTGGTGGTCTCGGGGGTCACGGAGGGCTACGTCTACCTGTTCAACGCGGGCTGGCAGCCGGTGGATCTGCTCGCCGACGTCACCGGCTACTTCACGCCCTCCATCGCCAGCGGCTACAAGGCGGTGCCGCAGACCCGCGCCGTCGACACCCGTGAGGGCCTCGGGGCGCCCGTGGGCCAGGTGCCCGGGCTGAGCAGCTTCGACGTCGCCATCGCCGGCCGCAACGGCGTGCCGAACGGCATCACCGCCGTCGCCCTCAACCTGACGGCCACCAACCCGCAGGACGCCGGCCACCTGACCGCCTACCCGGCCGGGCAGGCGGTGCCGACCACCTCGAACCTGAACTTCACCGGCGGTCAGACCGTCGCCAACGCGGTGATCGTCCCGGTGGGCGCGGACGGCAGGATCTCCATCCGCAACGGCAGTTGGAAGCCGACCGACGTGGTGCTCGACGTCGTCGCCTACTTCACCCCCGAGAGCCGCTCCGCCCTGGTCTCCGGCTATTCGGCGCTGCGGCTCCTCGACAGCCGCAAGGACAGCTGGGGCCGCAAGGCCGCCCCGCTGGCCGCCCGCAGCTTCTACGCGATGCGGCACGAGGCCGACACCCACGAGCCCCGGGTCGACGGCTGGGTGCTGAACACCACCGTCACCAACACCAGCGGCCCGGGCTTCCTCTCGGTCGCCCCCGACCCCAACTTCTGGTCCGACTACCAGAACGGCACCCCGGCCGTGCCGCAGCGCCCGGTCTCCTCGACGCTCAACTGGGCGGCCGGCCAGACCGTCGCGGGCGTCGCGCAGACCCCGGGCGGCAAGGGCGGCATCGTCGACATCTGGAACCAGGGCTGGCAGGACATCGACTTCGTCGTCGACCTGGCCGGCTATTACCAGTCGATCTGATCCGCCGCCAGGTCCGGGGACGGGGTGGTGCTCCATGACGGAGCACCACCCCGTCCTCCGTCCGGGCCCACGGGCCCGTCGCCCGAGGCCGCCCAGGACAGCAGCAGCCGCAGGGCGTCGTGGGAGGGGGAGCCCGGGTCGGCGGTGTAGGTGACCAGGGCCTGGCCGGGGTCGTCGGCCGGGCGGAGGGTGTCGTAGGCGAGGTCGAGGGTGCCGGCCAGGGGGTGGTGGAAGGCCTTGCGCCCGGAGGTCTTGTCGGCGACCGGGTGTTCGGCCCACAGGTGGTGGAACTCCTCGCTGCCCAGGCAGAGCCGGCCGACCAGTTCGGCGAGCAGCGGGTCGTCCGGGCGGCGGCCGGCCTCCAGGTGGAGGAAGGCGACGTTCTCCCGGGCGCAGGCGGGCCAGTCGGCGTAGAGCTCGCGGGAGGCCGGGTCCAGGAAGGTGATCCGGGCGATGTTGCGGTCCTCGACCGGCAGGGCGCCGTAGTCGCCGAACAGCGCGACGGCGGCGCGGTTCCAGGCCAGGACGTCCATCCGGTGGCCCATCACCACGGCCGGCGTCTCACCGAGTTGTTCCAGCAGGTGCAGCAGGGAGGGGCGCGGGCGCTGGCGTGCGGCGGCGCGCCGGGGGCGGGCCGAGGGCCGGGCGAGGCGGTGGAGGTGGCCGGACTCGTCGGGGGCCAGCCGCAGGGCGCGGGCGACGGCGTCCAGGACGGCGTCGGAGGGGTTGCCGACCCGGCCCTGTTCCAGGCGGGTGTAGTAGTCGACGCTGACGCCCGCGAGGTGGGCGAGCTCCTCGCGGCGCAGCCCGGCGACCCGGCGCCGTCCGCCGTAGTCGGGGAGGTCGACGTCCTCCGGGCGCAGGCGGGCGCGGCGGGTGCGGAGGAATTCGCTCAGGGCGCTGCTCGGGTTCACGGGAGGGATTCTCACCCGGACGGACGGCGCTGTGCCTGGTCCTGCCAGGACCAGGCACAGCGGGCGCCGACCCAGCCGGTCGCGCTCAGCCGGTCAGGGAAGGGAAGGCCGGGACGAGGCCGCCGTCGATCACGACGTCCTGCCCGGTGATGTACGAGGAGCGCCCGGAGAGCAGGAAGGCGACCGTCTCCGCGACGTCCTCGGCCGTGCCCAGCCGGCCGAGCGGGACGTGGCGGCGGATCGGCTCGTGGTCGGCCGGGTCGGGGATCGCCGCGTGGAACATCTCCGTGACGATGTAGCCGGGGCTCACGGAGTTGACCCGGATGCCGCGCCCGGCCAGTTCGGCGGCGAGGGTGCGGGCGAGGCTGAGGACGGCGGACTTGGCGGCCGCGTAGACGGCGGCGCCGGGCATGCCGCGGTGCGGGGTCCAGGAGGCGTTGAGGACGACCGAGCCGCCGCCGGCCGCGTCCAGCAGCGGCAGGGCGTGCCGCACGGTGAAGAACACGCCCTTGAGGTTGGTGGCGACGATCCGGTCGAACTCGCCCTCCGTGACCTCCTCCACCGGGTGGAAGCCCGCGACCCCCGCGTTGGCGAAGAGCCCGTCGAGGCGGCCGTACCGCTCGCCCACGGTGTCGGCCAGCCGGGCGAGGTCCGCCGGGACGGAGGCGTCGGCGCGGACGGGGAGCAGCCGGTCGCCGGCGTCGAGCAGGGCGGCGGCGCGGGCGAGCCGGGCGTCGTCGCGGCCGGTGATGACGACCCTCGCGCCGGTGTCGAGGAGGTGCCGGGCGGTGGCGAGGCCCATGCCGCTGGTGCCGCCGGTGATCAGGACGGTGGAGTCCGGGGAGGAGGTGTGGTTCATGGCGTTCACCCTCGCCGCGGGAGCCGGGACGGCACCAGGCCCGCTCCGGCCCCGGGTCGGGGGAACCCGGGTGCGGGAAACCCGGGTCCCGGAAAACCACCCTCCGCGCCGGGAATCGGAGCGGCGGGCGGGTGGTTGGCCCAAGGCGACGGTCGGAACACAGCACTCGCGAAGAGGGACTTCCCATGAAGATCGGCATCATCGGCGCGGGCAACATCGGCGGCAACCTGACGCGGCGGCTCACGGCGCTGGGTCACGAGGTGGCGGTGGCCAACTCCCGCGGCCCGGAGACGCTCAAGGATCTGGCCGAGGAGACCGGGGCGAAGGCGGTGACGGCGGCCGAGGCCGCGAACGGCGCGCAGGTCGTGGTGGTGACGGTGCCGCTGAAGAACGTGCCGGACCTGCCCGCCGGGCTGCTGGACGGCGCGGCCGAGGGCGTCGCCGTGATCGACACCGGCAACTACTACCCGAAGGAGCGCGACGGCCGGATCGACGCCATCGAGGACGGCGGGCTGACGGAGAGCCGCTGGACGGAGCAGCACCTCGGGCACCGGGTGGTGAAGGTGTTCAACGGCACCTACGCCCAGGACCTGCTGGAGCGGCCGCGTCCGGCGGGTGACCCGGAGCGGCTGGCCGTGCCGGTGGCCTCGGACGACGAGGCGGCCAAGCGGGTGGTGCGGGCGCTGGTCGACGAGTTGGGCTTCGACACCGTGGACGCGGGCGGGATCGACGAGTCCTGGCGCCAGCAGCCGGGCACCCCGGTGTACGGACTGCGCGCCGGGGTCGAGGCGGTCACCCGGGCGCTCGCGGAGGCCTCCCCGGAGCGCCCGGCCGCCCACAGGGCGTAGGGCGTCAGCCGAGCCTGCGCGCCCCCTCCGCCGGGACGGCGGTGAGGGTGCGCGGCTCGGCGTGCCCGGCCGCCCGGAACGCGGCGGTGACCTCGGCGGCGACGCCCTCGGCCGCCGCCGCGTCCACCAGGGCGATGACCGAGCCGCCGAAGCCGCCGCCGGTCATCCGCGCGCCGTGGGCGCCGGCCGCCAGGGCGGCTTCCACGGCGAGGTCGGTCTCCGGGCAGGAGACCCGGTAGTCGTCGCGCAGCGAGGCGTGTCCGGCGGTGAGGACCGGGCCGAGCGCGGCGAGGTCGCCGGCGTCCAGCCGGGCGACGGCGTCCTCCACCCGGGCGTTCTCGGTGACCACGTGGCGGACCAACGGGGCCAGTTCCGAGGGGAGTCGGCCGATCGCGTCGGCCAGCCCGGACGGCCGGAGCGAGCGCAGCGCGGGCAGCCCGAGCAGCGCGGCCGCCCGTTCGCAGCCGGCCCGCAGCGCGGCGTAGGCGCCGTCCCCGAGGTCGTGCTTCACCCGGGTGTCCAGGACCAGCAGTGCGAGGCCCGCGCCCGCGAGGTCCACCGGGACCTGACGGGTCGTCATGTCGCGAGTGTCCAGGAACAGCGCGGCACCCGGGCGGCAGCACATGGAGGCCATCTGGTCCATGATCCCGCAGGGGACCCCGACGAAGGCGTTCTCCGCCCGCTGCGCCAGCGACGCCAGCTCCGGCGCCGAAAGCCCCAGCCCGTACAGGTCGTTGTACGCGGTGGCGACCGCGCACTCCAGCGCGGCGGAGGAGGAGAGCCCGGCGCCGCTGGGCACGTCGCTGTCCAGCCGGAGGTCCGCCCCGCCGACGGGGTGTCCGGCCTCGCGCAGCGCCCACACCACGCCCGCCGGGTAGCCGCTCCAGCCGGGCGCCGAGCCCGGGGTCAGGCCGTCGACCGGGAGGTCGACGACCGGCCCGCCGCGCTGCGCGGACCAGAGCCGCAGCCGCCCGTCCGCCCGGCGCGCCGCCTGGGCGCGGACGGCCTGCGGCAGGGCGATCGGGAGGACGAACCCCAGGTTGTAGTCGGTGTGTTCGCCGATCAGGTTCACCCGGCCGGGGGAGGCCCACTCCCCCTCGGCCGGACGGCCGTACAGCTGCTCGAACGTCCTCATGCGGCCACCTCCCGCAGGCGGCGGGCGGCGTCCTCGGGGGCGACGTCGTTGACGAAGGCGTCCATGCCGGACTCCACCCCGGCGAGGTACTTGAGCTTGTCGGCGGTGCGGCGGATGGTGAACAGCTCCAGGTGAAGGGCGAGTTCGCCACCCTGCCCGCTCGGCGCCTGGTGCCAGGCGGAGATGTACGGGGTGCGGCCGGTGCCGAAGAGCCGGTCGAAGCGGCGGAGCAACTCCAGGTAGAGGGAGGGGAGTTCGTCCCGCTGCCCGGCGTCCAGGGCGGTCAGGTCGGGCACCCGGCGGTGCGGGTACAGGTGCACCTCGTACGGCCAGCGGGCGGCGAAGGGGACGAAGGCCGTCCAGTGCTCCCCGGCGACCACGACGCGTTCGCCGTGGGCGCGTTCGGCGGCGAGCAGGTCGTCGAAGAGGTTGCGGCCGGTGGCGGCCCGGTGCTCGGCGGCGCGGGCGGCCATCCGGGCGGTGCGCGGGGTGGTGAAGGGCAGGGCGTAGATCTGGCCGTGCGGGTGGGCGAGGGTGACGCCGATCTCGGCGCCCCGGTTCTCGAAGCAGTAGACCTGCCGGACGCCGGGCAGCGCGGAGAGTTCGGCGGTGCGGTCGGTCCACGCGTCCAGAACGAGCCGGGCGCGCTCGGGGGTGAGGTCGGCGAAGGACGCGTCGTGGTCGGCGGTGAAGCAGACCACCTCGCAGCGGCCGACGCCGGGGCCTGCGGTCCACAGCTCCTCGGCCGTGCGGCTGGGCTCGGCGGCCGGATCCGGTGCCCCGGCCAGCGAGGGGAAGCGGTTCTCGAAGACGGCCACCTGGTAGTCCCCGGCCGGGATCTCGCTGAGCCGCCCGTCCCGGGACGGGCAGAGCGGGCACTCCTCGGCCGGCGGCTGGTAGGTGCGCGCCTGGCGGTGGGCGGCGATGGTGACCCAGTCGCCGGTGGCCGGGTCCAGCCGGACCTCCGAGCCGGGGACCTGGGGGTCGAGCGGCCGTTCGTCCACGGCGTCGCGGGGGGCGGCGGCGCCGCTGTCGTAGTAGATCAGCTGCCGGCCGTCCGCGAGGGTGGTCGCGGTCCTGACGGTGCCGGGCCGGGTCAGGGACGTTCCGGGCATGGCCCTCTCCCTTCGAGCGAAGCCAGTGGAATCAAACAGAAAGCTACACTCTCCGACACTATCCATCAGAACCGCTCACCAGAACCATTCACCAGAAGCGGCCCGAGGAGGCCTTCCGATGGCTGACAGCGTCCAACCCCTCGCCGAACAGCGCCGCGTGCTGATCCTGGAGCAGATCCGGGCCCGCGGCGGGGTCCGGGTCACCGAGCTGGTCCGCGACCTCGGGGTCTCCGACATGACGGTCCGCCGCGACCTGGACGCGCTGGCACGGCGCGGCCTGGTGCACAAGGTGCACGGCGGCGCGGTGCGGGTCGACGCGCCGGCCACCGGCGAGCCGGGCTTCGAGGCCAAGGCGCGGTGGGAGCAGCCCGCCAAGGAGGCGATCGCCCGGGCCGCCGCGGCGCTCGTACCGCCCGGTTCGGCGGTCGGGCTGTCCGGCGGCACCACCACCTTCGCGGTCGCCCGGCGGCTGCGCGCGGTCGAGGGCCTCACCGTGGTGACCAACTCGCTGCGGATCGCCGACCTGCTGGAACAGCCCGCCGAGGACGGCACGCCGTCCACCGCCACGGTGATCCGCACCGGCGGCGTCCGGACCCCCTCGGACGCGCTGGTCGGGCCGGTGGCCGACCAGGCGATCCGTTCACTGCACGTCAACCTGCTGGTCCTGGGCTGCCACGGCCTCTCCCCCGAGGCCGGGCTGACCACCCCGAACCTGGCCGAGGCGGAGACCAACCGCGCCTTCCTCCGCGCCGCCCGCCGGGTGGTCGTGGTGGCCGACCACACCAAGTGGAACGCGGTCGGCCTGGCCTCCTTCGCGGCGCTCGACCAGCTGGACGTCCTGGTCACCGACGACGCCCTGCCCACCGAGCAGCGGACGGCGGCGGCCGAACTGGTCGGCGAGCTGATCGTGGCTTCGACCTGCTAGGAAGCCCCGGCGTCAGTCCGGGCCTCCGTCCTCGTCTCCGCGTCGGCGGGCTGCCGCACGTACCGCGCCGCCCGCGCCGCCGACGCGGCCACGCGGCTCCTCAGGCGTACGGGAACACCGGCCGCAGCACCTCGGCCAGCCGGGCCTTGACCGCGTCGCCGTGAGCGAGCGGGACGGGGTGCCCGCCGCGCTCCGTGGGCACCCCGAGGTCCGCCAGGACGTACAGGGCGAACAGGGTGCGGATCGTGTTGGAGGCCCAGCCCGGCATCGGCCCGCGCTGCTGCCCGGCGAAGGCGTCGCCGATCGCCGACAGCCAGGCGGTCGACCGCTCCGGCGTCAGGTCCGGGCGGGTGAGGACCAGGGCGAGCGCCCTGGCGAGCCGGTTGTCCTCCCGCTCGGCGAACAGGTGGTCGGTCGGGGCGAGCAGGCGCTCGGCGGCGAGCGTGAGCAGCGGTCCGGGATCGACCTCGGGCCGCCGGCCGAAGGCGGCCAGCAGGTCCGCGCCGTGCGCCACCGCGTGCAGCCAGCCGAGGGTGTCGTCCCGGCCGCGCAGGTCGGCCTCCGAGCGGTACCAGTCGGCGAACGCGTCGATCCACTCGGGCCTCAGGCTGCCCTGGTCCACGATCATCGCCAGGACGAGCGGGGCGAACGTCCGGGCCTCGATCCGCGGATCGGTGAAGCGCTTCGCCATCAGGTCGCCGAGCGCCAGCCGCCGTTCGCCGTCGATCACCCCGCTCCGGATCCAGGCGTCCAGGACCCCGTACGGGTAGCCGTCGCGGATCTCCGGGTCCGGGTCCCCCAGGGCCTGCGCCAGTTCGGCGACCAGGTCGTCCAGGTTCCGCCCCGGGGGAAGGGCACAGTCGGTGTCGTAGATCTCACGCCAGTTCGTCACGGACGGGACCCTACCGAAGGCCGGAACGCCCTCTCACCTGCTTTTCTGCCGCTCGGCCCGGGGCCCGTCCCTGGCCGCCCCTCAGCGGCCGACCTCCCTCAGCCGGAAGTCCTCCACCGTCTCCCGCCGGATCAGCAGCCGTGCCCGGCCGTCCTTCACCGCCACCACCGCCGGACGGCCGACCAGGTTGTAGCCGGACGCCATGGACAGCTGGTACGCACCGGCCGCCGGCATCGCCAGCAGGTCGCCCGGGCGCAGGTCGGCCGGCAGGGCGGCGTCCCGGACCAGCACGTCCCCGGCCTCGCAGTGGCGGCCGACCACGTCCGCCCGCGCCTCGCCCGCCTCCGAGCGGCGGCCGACCAGCCGCACCGTGTACGGCGATCCGTACAGGGCGGGGCGCGGGTTGTCGCTCATTCCGCCGTCCACCGCGACGAAGCCGTGGCCGCCCGCCGTGTGCTTCACCGAGAGCACCCGGTAGACCGCCACGGCGGCCGGTCCGGCGATCGCCCGGCCCGGTTCCACCACCAGCCGGGGCACCTCCAACCCGGCCTCGGCGCAGCGCACCGCCAACCGGTCGGTCACCCGCACCGCGAAGTCCGCGAGGTCCAGTTCGTCGTCCCCGGGCAGGTAGCGGATGCCGTGCCCGCCGCCGAGGTCCAGCTCCGGCAGCTCCAGGCCGTGCCGGTCCCGCACCGCCGCGAGCAGTCGCACCAGCGCGTCCACCGCGTGCAGGTACGGCTCGACCGAGGTGATCTGTGAGCCCAGGTGGCAGTGCAGGCCGGCCAGTTCGAGTCCGGGCTGGTCGAGCACCCGGGCGATGGCGTCCGCCGCGTCACCGCCCTCGACCGGGAAGCCGGACTTCTGCCCACCGGCCCCGGTCCGCACCGCCGTGAGGTGCCCGGCCCCGCTCCGCACCGCCGCGTGGTGCTCGCCCTCGTTCCCCGGGTCCACCCGGACCAGCACCCGCTGCGGGGTGTCGGCCGCCACCAGCGCGGCCAGTCTGGCGATCTCCGCCGGCCCGTCGATGACGATCCGCCCCACCCGGAGCCGCCGCGCCGACCGCAGCTCCTCCGGGGACTTCGCGTTGCCGTGCAGCAGGATCCGCTGCGCCGGGAAGCCCGCCGAGACCGCCAGCCACAGCTCGCCCGACGAGCACACGTCCAGCCCCAGGCCCTCGCTCTCCACCCACTCGGCCAGCGCGCTGCACAGGAACGCCTTGGCCGCGTACAGCACCTCGGCGTGCGGCAGCGCCCGCCGGTAGGCCCGGGCACGGGCCCGCACCTCGGCCTCGTCCAGCACGTACAGCGGGGTGCCGAACCGCTCGGCGGCCTCGGCCAGCCCCACTCCGCCGACCAGCAGGTCGGCGGAGCCCCGGCCGGGCCGCGCCGAGGCCGGCCAGGGGGCGCCGAGCGCGTCGACGGGGGTGGTGGACGTGGGGGCCGTGAGGGTTGCGGGGACGGTCGGGGCGCTGAGCTGGGTCATGGCGGCTCCGTAAGTTGTTAGGCGGCCCAGGAGGGCCGGATGTGGCTGATGGCGGCTTGCCTTTGGTGGCTCCCAAGGAGTGGCCGTCCGGC
>NZ_JBVITE010000054.1:57258-64317 GCF_055575155.1 Kitasatospora sp. NPDC034533 | reverse complement strand
CCTACGACCCCGTCACCCACCAGACCAACAACAAGATCAAAACGACTCCCGAGACGGCTCCGGCGGCATAGAGGTTGACTCAGGAAACTCACGCGCCCACCTCGCTCGGCTCAGGAGCGGCGACGGCCAGCTGCCGGTCCCAGTCGGGGCTGGGCACCTGGTCGGTGACGGCGACCACGCCGCCGGGCATCCAACGGGCGGTGCCCAGGAGTTCGGTGTAGATGCCGCGGAACCCGTCGATGTTCTGGCGGAGGGTGAACTGCTCGATCACCCGCAGCCGGGCGCCCTCGCCGAGCCGGGCGCGTCGTTCGGCGTCGCGCAGCAGCTCGATCGCGGCGGCCGCCATCGGCTCGGGCTCGCGCGGCGGGACGACCAGACCGGTGTCGCCGACGGCCTCGCGCACGCCGCCGACGTCGGTGGAGACGGTCGCCCGGCCGCAGGACATCGCCTCGATCAGGGTGAACGGGAAGCCCTCGCTGATGCTGGAGAGCATGACCACGTTGCCCGCCGCGTAGGCGTCGGTGATGTCGGCGACGCGGCCCTCGAAGGCCACCGAGTCGGCTATGCCGAGCTCGGCGGCCAGGGCTATGCAGCGGTCCCGGTACGCCTCGCCGCCCTTGGGAGTGCCGCCGAAGAGCCGCAGTCGCGCCTCGGGGATCTCGCGCCGGACGATGGCGAACGCCCGGATCAGCGTCTCCAGGTCCTTGATCGGGTCGACCCGGCCGGCCCAGCTGAGGGTCGGGGTCTCGGGCTCGGGGCCAGCCGGCGGGAAGGCCGCCGGGTCCACCCCGTTGTAGACGGTGCGGATGTGCGAGGACGGTGTGCCGCCGCGCTCCTCCCAGCGCCGGTTGTACCGGTTGCCGGGGGTGACCAGCGCGGCCTGCCGGTAGCTCTCCTCGGCGAGCATCCGGTAGAAGCCGAGCAGCAGCGCCTTGACCGGCCAGCGGTACGGGCCGGTGCGGTAACCGAGGTAGCGCTCCCGCAGGTAGATGCCGTGCTCGGTGAGCAGAAACGGTACGCCGTACTGCTGAGCGGCTATCAGCCCCGGCAGGGTGGCGAGCCCGCCGCTGGCCGCGTGCGCCACGCCGTCCTTGGGCGGCTCGACCGAGAGCGGCCGCAGGGCGTGCTCCAGCAGGTCGGTGGCGTTCAGGGCGTCGTGCAGGGTGGGCCGGGAGACGGCGGTCGGCAGGTAGTCGCGGGTCCACACGTGCTGGAGCGTGCGCAGCGCCCGCTCGCTGCGCAGCGCCGGGCTGAGCAGCCCGCGGCGGGCGAGGTCGGCGAAGTTGTAGAGCTCGGTGCCGAAGTGGGTGGTGTAGACCGGATCGAGGACGGAGTGCAGGAAGCGCTCGTACGCGTTGAGGAAGCCCCGCATCTCCTTGCCGCGGGGCGGCCGGGCTTCCGAGGCCGGGCCCCACAGCGGTGCGGTGGTGACCGACCGTACGTTGGCGGGCAGTTCCCAGGCCAGTGGTTCGTGGCCGGTTCCGGTGACGGCGATGACGTCGAAGTCGACGTCCGGCATGCCTTGAACGAGCTGGTCGCACCAGACGCTCACGCCGCCGTGCTGGTGCGGATACGTCCCCTCGGTGAGCAGGGTGACGCGCATTCCTGTCCCCCTCCTGTTCTTGCGTCGGTTCCGGCCTGGATGGCCGGAACGGGAGCCGTGGCGGGGCCGGGCCGGGCGAGGGCCCGGCCCCACCAGCGGGTGGTACCGGTTACCGGTGGTCGGAGCGTCCGGTGGCGCTGCTCGGCGTGGCCGTCCCCCCAGAGGCCTTGCCGTTCCCGGCCGCGGCGTGGCCGCCGTCGCCGTTGGCGCCGTTGCCGCCCTGACCGATGGTGCCAGCGGCGACGCCCTTGCCGGGCACCGGGGTTCCGCTACCGGGGACGAGCGACGGAGCCGGCTTGCGGGCGTTGTCGCCCGGACCCACCGGGACCGGGGTGGCGACGCCCTGCGGCACGACCTTCTTGTCCGCCGGCGCCGGGGCCGGGACGGACTTGGCCGCCACGCTCGGCGCGACGGCGGCCGGAGCGGCCGGCGCGGACGGCAGCTGGAGGGTGATGCTGCTCTGCAGCGCACCCGGGGACACCCAACCCGAGAGCGTACCGGCGTAGGACGACCCGAACCCGGCCGTCCCGATGGCCAGCTTCTGAGCAGTTCCGGTCGGCATGGTGGCCTGCACCTGAACACCGGCCGGCGCGCTGACGGTGACGGTGTTGCCGACCCGGTAGGCGGTGACCTGGCCGGCGGCGATCGCGGCGTTCCAGGCCGCCCGGCGCTGGAACTCCTGGCCGATCTCACGCTGGCTCAGGTTCACGATCGGGGCGTTGTCCGCGTGCAGCGAGCGGTAGGTGCCGAGGATCTTCTCCAGCACCGGGTACAGGATGCGGTCCTCGGACAGGTTCGACTGGTGCACGAAGTGCGGCCGCGGGTCGTTGTTCAGCACGTGGCCGAGGTCGATCCGGGCCTCCAGCGGCACGATGTACGACTGGTAGCCGGTGTTCACGTCCAGCGGTTGCGGCAGGCAGGTCGAGTTGGCGTTGTTCTCGCAGACACCGCTGCCGCCGTTGGCCTTGCTGGTGTAGATCCAGTTGTACTCGTCGGTCTCCTCCTTCGCCGTACCGGCGTTGTAGAAGACGTTCATCGGGTACCGCGGCACGGTCAGCGTGGAGGAGCCGACGGCCCGCTGGCCGGTCTCCCGGGAGGCGTCGCTGGCGGTGAACCTGATGCCGTTGGCGGCGAGCGCCGGCGCCAGGTTCGGGTTGTCGCTGGTCTCCTGGGGAGCGGTCAGCAGCCCGGAGTGCTCACCGGTGACCAGGGTCTGCGGGTCGAACTGGAGGCCGTGCGCGGTGGCCCAGTCGGCGTTGTTCTTGATCTGGCCGGAGATGGTGGCCTGGTCGACCCAGACGGTGCCGCCCGAGGAGTTCTTGCTGCACACCCACGGCACCACCGTGACGTTCTGGACGCAGCCCAGGTACGGGTGGGTGTAGGTGTGGTTGACCCACCGGTAGGCGGCCTGGTCGGCGATCATCTGGTTCGCCGTCGGGTCCACGGTCGTCTCGTGGTCGGCCTTCCAGTCCTCGCTGCCGCCACCGTTGAACACCATGTCCAGGGTGAAGTTGTTGGCGGCCTGCCACTGCTTGAGGTGGTTGGCGTCGTCGACGGACATCCGGATCGGGTTGGCGGCGTCCGGGGTGCCGGGCGGACAGGTGACGTCGCCGGGGGTGCACTTGAGCACGGTGTCCCAGCGGTCGTCGGCCAGGAAGACGTCGTCCACGTGGGTGGCGAAGTAGTTGCGGTCGTAGCCGAGGTGGACGCCCTGGGTGAGCCAGTCGACCATGCCGCGGGCCAGCAGCCGGTACTGCTGCTGGTACTGGTTGTAGACGAACGTGACGACCAGTTCCTTGCGGCCGTCGTGGGTGTACTCGCCGACCAGCGAACCGCGCGCGGTGCTGCCGGGTATCGGCGCGTCGACCAGCGGGACGAACGAGGCGCCGGTCGGGAAGGCGGCGAGCGGGGTGGCCAGGTAGCCGTAACTCTCGCTCACGTTCGGGTCGTTGTCCTCGAACGGGACACTGCCCTTGAGGTACCCGAACGGGCCCGAAGTTCCGGCCGTCGTGGTGGCGCCCTGGAATCCGTCGAGGGTGCCCACGAATCCGGGATTCTGCGCGTAGTTCAGGCCGACCGCCGGGTTGGCCCAGGTGTACGCGTCGATCTGGCGGACGTTGAATGCGGCCTCGTAGGTCGCGATCGCGGTCATCTCCGCGGCACTGTTGGGGAAGGGGTTTTCGTTGGGCAGCACGATGCCCTGGAACTTCCCCCGGGGCTGACCGTTCAGCGTGTCGCTCAGGAAAGCGGCGTTGATGACGGGACGGTTGGGGTCATTGAGGCTGACGACCTTGTAGGGCGTGCCCTGGCTCTTCAGCTCGGCGGTGATGGCCGCGACGGACGGGCCGCCGTCGTCGACGACCAGGACGGTGAGGTCGATCCTGGACGGCGCGGTGTCGCCGTGGGCCAGGGTGGTCTGCAAGCCGCTGGCCAGCAGGACTGCCGCCGCGCACGCGGCGACTCTTCGGGTCGCTCGACCCATGGTGATCCTCCCCTTGGGGCAGGCGTCGCACTGCTCAAGCGCTCGCCTGCCCGTGTCGCTGTTCGCGGGCAGCAGGCTGCCCGGGCCCATCCTGGTCGAGGGACGGCGGTGCGAGAGACCGAATGGGCGAGAGTGCAGCGAACCTGTTACCAACGTTCATGGCGAGGCCATGAAGGCGCTGATTGTGACCGGAACCGTACCGGTGGCGCAAATAGTGAATTGAAAATGAAAAACCGGAAGCTGAGTGCTACAGGTGGTTACCGAGGGTGTGGCTCAGTGGGCGGGCGGGGGCACCTGCACTGTCGCCGTTGCGCATGCCACTCTTGCACAACTCGCCGCCGCGCTGGGCAGGTTCATGCAATATCGAGCAGTGCTGTGCCACGGGACAGTCCGAAATTGCAATGGAGGCACTCGCGGCGTCGATCAGCATACCGAGTCGGGGGGATTCCGGAGCGTACGGAATGCGTCACCGGAGGCTGCCGGAACCCCCCTGGTGGGACGCCGTTCCCGGCGCACCCGGTGTCCGGGATCCGGACGGGCTCCGGGTGGCCGGACGGGTGGCCGACGGGCGTCCGGCGGGCGGATTCCGCGGCCCGGCGCCCCCACCCGGCGATGGCCTGAATCACACCGCGCGGGCCGGTCGGCGCTCCGCACGGGACCGGCCCCGGGGGCCGGACGACGCGCCGGGGCCGGGCCGGACGAGATCCGGCCCGGCCCCGGGAAGGACGGAAGGACGGGAGGACGGCTCAGCGGACGGCTCAGCCCTCGTTGATCAGACCCTCGCGCAGCTGGGTCAGCGTCCGGGTGAGCAGCCGGGAGACGTGCATCTGGGAGATCCCGATCTCCTCCCCGATCTGCGACTGGGTGAGGTTGCCGAAGAACCGCAGCATGATGATCCGGCGCTCGCGCGGCGGCAGCTTGGCCAGCAGCGGCTTGAGCGACTCCCGGTACTCGACGCCCTCCAGCGCGAGGTCCTCGTAGCCGAGTCGGTCCGCCAGCGGCCCGTCGGTGTCCTCCTCGCCGGTGCTGGAGTCGAGCGAGCTGGCGGTGTACGCGTTGCCGACCGCGAGGCCCTCGACCACGTCCTCCTCGCTGACCCCCAGGCAGGCCGCCAGCTCGGCGACGGTGGGGGAGCGGTCCAGCCGCTGGGAGAGCTCGTCGCCGGCCTTGGTCAGCGCCAGCCGCAGCTCCTGGAGCCGCCGCGGCACCCGGACCGACCAGCTGGTGTCCCGGAAGAAGCGCTTGATCTCGCCGACCACGGTGGGCATCGCGAAGGTGGGGAACTCCACCCCGCGCTCCGGGTCGAACCGGTCGATCGCCTTGATCAGGCCGATGGTGCCGACCTGGACGATGTCCTCCATCGGCTCGTTGCGGCTGCGGAAGCGCGCCGAGGCGTACCGGACCAGCGGCAGGTTGAGCTCGATCAGGGTGTCGCGGACGTAGGTGTGCTCGGTGCTGCCCGGGTCCAGCGAGGCCAGCCGCAGGAACAGCGATCGGGAGAGCGTCCGGGTGTCCAGTCCCGAGCCGGGCGGCGTCACCGGTCCAGCGCCGGGACCGGGCGGTCGGAGCGGCTCGACCCGTGGCCGCGGGACCAGATCCTCGGCGACGGCCGTGCCGTTGGCCCGGCCGGCGTGGATCTCCGCAGTGCCCAGCTCTCCGGACATGCACCCACCCCCTTGTGACTGTCAGTTGAACGGGGGCCGTCGCGCGGAGGTTCCCGGCGAGGGCCTTCCCCCTGCATACCGGAACACGGTCCACGGCAAACCCGAACGTCGCAAGATGTCACGCCGGAGTAACTCGCTGCAATCTCACTCTTCCCAGGAGTTGCCGGTCCGAAGCCTGGTCAGGATCCGCGAGAGCAGCCGGGACACGTGCATCTGGGACATCCCCAGCTCGGTGCTGATCTGGGACTGCGTCAGGTTGGCGAAGAACCGCAGCATGACGATCCGCCGCTCCCGCTCGGGCAGCTGGACCAGCAGGTGGCGGACCATGTCGCGGTGCTCGACCTCGGCCAGCGCCGAGTCCTCGTAGCCGAGCCGGTCGAGCAGCGCGAGCCCGCCCTCGTGCTCCTGCGCGGCTTCCAGGGACGCCGCGTTGTACGCCCGCCCGGCGTCCAGGCAGGCCCGTACGTCCTCCTCGGGGATCCGCAGGCTGGCGGCGATCTCCGGCACCTTGGGCGCCCGCCCGTGCAGCACCGTCAGCTCCTCCATCGCGCCGCTGACCTGGACCCACAGCTCCTGGAGCCGGCGCGGGACGTGCATGGTGCGGACGTTGTCCCGGAAGTAGCGCTTGATCTCGCCCAGGATGGTCGGCAGCGCGTAGGTGGGGAACTGGACGCCGCGGCCGGGGTCGAAGCGGTCGATCGCGTTGATCAGGCCGATGGTGCCGACCTGGACGACGTCCTCCATCGGCTCGCTGCGGCTGCGGAAGCGGGTGGCCGCGTAGCGGACCAGCGGGATGTTCACCTCGATCAGGGCGGCCCGGACGCGCTCCCGCTCGGGGGCGTCCGGGGGGAGTTCGGCGAGCCGCTCGAACAGCACCCGGGTGAGCGTCCGGACGTCCACGGCGGGGCGGCCGCCGGGGCCGCGCAGCCGGTCCGGCCGGAGCTCGCCGGCCGGGCTGGTGATCGCAGCCAGCACATCGTCCAAGGACACCTCACCCCTCCCAAAGTCGTCAACGGCGGGCCCTGCGGATCGGGTGTCGCGGCTGGTTTCACTACCTCGCCATGTCCGGCAAAACCGGTCATAGCATCACAAGGTGGGCACACGTCGGGCAAGCACCCGGTGGAGGTGTGTTGGTCGGGCGTTCGGCCCTTCCCGGGCCCGCCGGCGAGCGCCGTGCGGATCGTTCCGGGACGTGCCGGGGGGGGGGGGGGGGGAGGGGGAGGGGGGGGGAGGGGGGGGGGGGGGGGGGGGGGGGGAGGGGGGGGGGGGGGGGGGGGGGGGGGGGGGGGGGTTGACCCCCCAGCGTTCCC
>NZ_JBVITE010000054.1:0-57248 GCF_055575155.1 Kitasatospora sp. NPDC034533 | reverse complement strand
GCTCGCTCCTCCATGGCCGTACCGGACCCCCACATGGGGAGGCTGGCGGGTTCCCCCCGGGTCCGTCCGGGGGAAGGGCCCGGAGCGGGCTTCGGACGGGGCCGGGTCGGACGGGTGCTCAGACCTCGACGTCGGCGATCACCCAGGTGGCGAACTCGCGCCAGAGGCCGGCGGCGGCCTGGTGGTCCGGGTGGGTCAGGTACGCCTGGAGGGCGTCGCGGTCCTCGACCAGGCTGTTGATCGCATAGTCATAGGCGATGTCCCGCTCGGTGGTGTTCCAGCCGCACTCCCACTCGCGCAGTTCGGGGATCACCGCGCCGAGCGCGGCGAAGGCCTCGGCGCCGGCGAGCACGCGCTCCTCGTCCTTGCTGACGCCTTCGTTGAGCTTGAACAGGACCAGGTGCCGGATCACGATTGCCGCTCCTCGCGGACGGGGACAAGAGGGTCCCGCACACCGTAGCCGGTGGGTGGCGGCCGTCCGGGGGCCGCCCGCTACTTGATCAGACCGGTCATGAAGGTGCCGACCGCCTTGGCCGCGTTCGAGATGCCCTCGAACCCGAGCTGGACCAGCTCGGCGGACCGGGAGGGCGAGGTGATGATCGAGTAGAGCACGAAGACGAGCAGGAGGACGATGCCGATCTTCTTCGCCTGCGCCATCGGGTGACCTTCCTCCGAACCGTGGGCCGCCGTCGTCCGGTCCCCGAGCGGCCTGCCAGGGGGCAGCTTATCCACCCGGACGGGCTATCAAGTGTGCGACGCGTTCGGCCGGCGGGACGAAGGTCCCCGTGAGTGGGGCCTTTCTCCGGGTGCCCGGTCGACGGCCGGGCGGCAGGATGGAGGTGTACCGCGGATCTGGCAGGAATCCCCGGTACGTGGATCCGGAGCTCCCCGCTGTGGGACCGGCCGTCGCGGCTCCCCCCCGACGCGGCGCCGGTTGTGGGACTCCGCCGGGGGAGCGGTCAGTCCCCCCGAACCGCTCCCCCTCCAGGCTCCGTACGGACCGGGCACCGGTGGTCATCGGCCCGGGGTGCGGAGCCGTTTTTCGTGCCCGTCCGTCACCTGGCTGCCGGGGCCGGGTCGGGTACGGGGGCGGGGCAAACGCCGAGGGCCCGTCCGGATCGGACGGGCCCTCGGGCTTTCGAGCGGTAGCGGTGGGATTCGAACCCACGGTGGAGTTGCCCCCACACACGCTTTCGAGGCGTGCTCCTTTGGCCGCTCGGACACGCTACCGAGAGGAACTCTACCGGAGGGGTGGCGCAGTCACGAAATCCGTATCGCCGGGGCGGCCGGCGGGCCCTCAGCGGTGGGTGTCGAAGAAGGCCCGCAGCTGCTCGCCGCACTCGTCGGCGAGGACGCCCGGGATCACCTCGGGGCGGTGGTTGAGCCGGCGGTCGCGCATCACGTCGAAGAGCGAGCCGGCCGCGCCGGCCTTCTCGTCGAGGGCGCCGTAGACCACCCGGTCGATCCGGGACAGCACGATGGCGCCGGCGCACATGGTGCACGGCTCCAGCGTGACGACCAGCGTGCAGCCGCTCAGCCGCCACGCTCCGGTCTTCTCCGCCGCCCGCCGGATCGCGACCACCTCGGCGTGCCCGGTCGGGTCGCCGACCGCCTCGCGCTCGTTGTGGCCGCGCCCGATCACCTCGCCGTCCCGGTCCAGCACGAGCGCCCCGACCGGTACGTCTCCGGTGGCCGGCGCCAGTGCGGCCTCGGCCATGGCGAGGCGCATCGGCGCCGCCCAGCGGTCGCGGACCGGGTCGGGGCGGACGGGTGCGGGCAGCGGGGGGACGTGCGGGACGGTCAGCGGGGTGGATGCGGGCTGCATGGCATCCAGTGTCGGGCATCCGGTGGCGGACACCGGCAGGACCGACCGGCCCCCGCTACCGGACGGCCTCCAGCACCTCGCCGCAGCCCAGGGCCTCGGCGATCTCCTCCAGGGCGTCGCCCGGCACCGCGCCCTCGCCGCTGAGCGCGAGCAGCTCCTCGGAGGCGAGGCCGAACTCGGTGAGGAGGTGGGCGTCGCCGAGCGGGCCGACCGGGACGCCGCCGCGGGCCTCGGCGTCCTCGTCGTCCTGCTCCTCGGCCTCCTCGGCCTCGTCCAGCAGGTGGTCCAGGTCGCCGAACTCGCTCTCGCCCGCCTGGTCCACCAACTCGTCGGTGAGGATGGATCCGTAGGAGCTGCGGGCGGCCGCGGCCCCGTCCGACACGAAGATCCGCGGGTCCTCCTCGCCGTCCACGCGGACGATGGCGAACCAGGCGTCCTCCTGTTCGATGAAGAGCAGGACGCTGTCGTCGTCCTGGGCGCTGTCGCGCGCCAGGTCGGCCAGATCGGCCAGGGTTTCGACGTCGTCGAGCTCCGTCTCGCTCACATCCCACCCGTCCTCGGTGCGAGCAAGCACTGCAGCGAAGTACGCCACCAGGGACTCTCCCAAGATCGTCGGTCTCGGCTGTCGGCGCGCACGGGCAATGCGAAAATCTGGCCGCCCCCGCGCCAGAGGCGGTCCGCTTGTTCGGACCGTCCCATCGGAATCGTGACAGAAAGCCCGCCCTCGCGGGGGGTGTTCGGCAGCGCGTCTTCGCAGGTCGTGTCGGAAGGACCGGGTGGCGGACAACGAACCCGGGCCGGGGCGGTCCGAAGCCGGTCGAAATTTGCTCCGAACGCCCGTTGGGGCGGTGTGCGGTCGGTGTCGGGGCGGCTCCGGGCCGTGTCAGATCCGGAAGGTTCGCATCCGCATCGCCTCGCGCATCCGCCGCTCCTTGGTCCGCCGGGGCTGGACCCGCTCCCGCAGTTCGCGGGCCTCGGCGAGCTCGCGCAGGAAGACGGCCCGCCGTCTGCGGCGGTCCGCCTCGGTCTCCGGGGGGTCGTGCGGCGGGCCCGAGCCGTCCGCGGGCTCGTCCTCCGAGCCGTCCCCGGCGCTCGGGTTGCTCGTCATAAGAGGTGACATTCCCCGAACGGCCCGGTTGATACCACAGGAGGTGCTTCCGTCCGAGATTCGCGGCAGGTCACGGCGTGTCACCGGGGTGTCACCCGCCCGGCCGCCCGGCCGGGGCACGGTGGGTCGTACACCCGTCCAGGACCGGGCTAACCTCGATACATGCGTCTCCACGTCGTCGACCACCCCCTGGTCGCACACAAGCTCTCCACCCTGCGCGATGAGCGCACCGACTCACCGACCTTCCGTCGCCTGACCGACGAGCTGGTGACCCTCCTCGCCTACGAGGCCACCCGCGACGTCCGCACCGACGAGGTGGAGATCACCACCCCCGTGGCGGTCACGCTGGGTACCCGGCTCAGCTACCCGCGTCCGCTGGTGGTCCCGATCCTGCGGGCCGGCCTCGGCATGCTGGACGGGATGACCCGGCTGCTGCCGACCGCCGAGGTGGGCTTCCTCGGCATGGTCCGCAACGAGGAGACCCTGGAGGCCTCCACCTACGCCACCCGGATGCCGGACGACCTCTCCGGCCGCCAGGTCTACGTGCTCGACCCGATGCTGGCCACCGGCGGCACCCTGGTCGCCGCGATCCGGATGCTGATCGAGCGCGGTGCCACCGACGTCACCGCCGTGGTGCTGCTGGCGTCCCCCGAGGGCGTCGAGGTGATGCGCCGGGAGCTGGCGGACCTGCCGGTCACCGTGGTCACCGCCGCCGTGGACGAGCGGCTCAACGAGAACGGCTACATCGTCCCCGGCCTCGGCGACGCGGGCGACCGGCTGTACGGCACCGCGGGCTGAGCCCCTGCCCCTGAACGTCCGAGAGCCCCCGGCGCTGCGTCTGCCGGGGGCTCTCTCCTGCTCGTGGCCGCCTCAGCAGCTGCCGGTGGCGGTCGGGGTGGGGGAGGGCTTGGTGGCCAGGGCGAGTGCGGCGGCCGCCTGGGTCTCGTCCAGCAGGGCGTTGTAGCTGTCGCCGATCACGAAGTCCACGCTGGCGTCGGTGCGGGCGTCGGCGGTGACGGTGGCACCCGCGATCTGCGAGCCGACCAGGGTGCCCGCGCCGGCGCCGGCCGGGCCGGCGATCACCTGGGCGGTGCCGGGCACCTTCTTGTCCAGCTCGGCCGGGGCGTTGCCGACCTTGCCGATGACGAAGCCGCGCTTCTTGAGCTCCTCGGCGGTCCGGCCGGCCAGACCGCCCTTGGTGGTGGCGTTGTAGACGTTCACGGTGACCGCGGTCGGCTGCGGGATCGCGTGCGGGTCGCCCGGCGCGGCGGGTGCGCCCGGCGCACCGGAGGCCGCGGGGGCGCCCGGGGTCTCGCCCGGCGTGGGGGCGGCCAGCGGCTTGCCGGAGGGCGTCGCGCAGGCCTGCGCCGAGGCGTTCTTGCTCCTGCCGGTGAAGATGTCGTACAGCTGCACGCCGCCGAGCCCGACCAGGGCCAGGGCGAGCAGCCCGGCCAGCGCGGCGATCACCTTGCGGCTCTTCTTCGGGGGCCGGCCCAGCCGCGGGTAGGTGTTGCCGGTGACGCGGTACTGCTTCCCCTTGAGACCTCGGGGAGTCAACATGCTCACGGTTTGTCTCCCCCTCGTGCCGGGGCGGGGTCGGGATGACGGATCGGCCGGGTGGGGACTTCCCCCGGTGCGGGCGGAATCCCCTGGTCGCGGCCGTAGTCAGCAGCGTAGTGCCGTACGGCGTCGAAGGTACTAAACGATCATCATCTGGCGTACCCCGGTACCCGAAAGGGGGTACCGGGGTACGAGCGGACCGCCCTCCGCCTGGTGGCGGGCGGGCGGTCCGGAAGGCCTGTGACGGGTCCGACGGGCCCCGGGCGGGAGTCCGTCACTCCATTTCGAGGACGCGGGCGTGCAGCACCTGGCGCTGCTGCAACGCGGCCCGTACGGCCCGGTGCAGCCCGTCCTCCAGGTAGAGGTCGCCGTGCCACTTCACCACGTGGGCGAAGAGGTCCCCGTAGAACGTCGAGTCCTCGGCCAGCAGGGTTTCGAGGTCGAGTTGGCCCTTGGTGGTCACCAGCTGGTCGAGTCGCACCGGACGCGGGGCGACGTCAGCCCACTGGCGGGTGCTCGTCCGGCCGTGATCCGGGTACGGCCGCCCATTGCCGATGCGCTTGAAGATCACACGGAAAGCCTACCGTTCGGACGGCGGATGGCGCAGCAGCCGAGGCCCCGCCACGCGCGCCGGTGTGAACTGCGGGCGGACGAATACGGCTGTTTGATGGGAAATGTCGCGAACATCGCCCCGGTGCCGATCGGGTTCCGGTGTCGACGCCGAAGCGTTCCGAAGCGTTCCGATCCGCTCAGGAGTGTGCACCGATGTCCTCCGACCTCACCCCGCCGGCCGTCCGGGAGATCGCCGACGGGTACGCCTTCGCCGGTCCCGCCCTCGAACTCGGCGCGGTGCTGCTGGACGGCACCGCGTACCCGGACGCCCCGGTGCGCATCCCGCTGGGCGTGCTCAACCGGCACGGGCTGGTCGCCGGGGCCACCGGCACCGGCAAGACCAAGACCCTCCAACTCGTCGCCGAGCAGCTCTCCGAGCAGGGCGTGCCGGTGTTCCTGGCCGACATCAAGGGGGACGTCTCCGGCGTCGCGGCGCCCGGGGTGCCGAGCGACCGGACCGCGGCCCGGGCCGCCGAGGTGGGGCAGCAGTGGTCGCCGCAGGGCTGCCCGGCCGAGTTCTACGCGCTCGGCGGCCAGGGCACCGGCATCCCGATCCGGGCCACCGTCACCAGCTTCGGGCCGCTGCTGCTGGCCAAGGTGCTCGACCTGAACGAGACCCAGGAGTCCTCGCTCAGCCTGGTGTTCCACTACGCCGACCGCAAGGGCCTGGAGCTGTACGACCTCAAGGACCTCACCGCGGTGATCGCCTTCCTCACCTCGCCCGAGGGCAAGGAGGAGCTGAGGACCATCGGAGGGCTCTCGGCGGCCACCGCCGGGGTCATCCTGCGCGCGCTCACCGTGCTGGAGAACGAGGGCGCCGGGGCCTTCTTCGGCGAGCCCGAGTTCGACACCGCGGAGCTGCTGCGGACGGCGGCGGACGGCCGGGGCGTGGTCTCGGTGCTGGAACTGCCCGCCGTGCAGGACCGGCCGCGGCTGTTCTCCACCTTCCTGATGTGGCTGCTCGCCGACCTCTACCAGGAGCTGCCGGAGGTGGGGGACCCGGACAAGCCCAAGCTGGTCTTCTTCTTCGACGAGGCGCACCTGCTGTTCCGGGGCGCCTCCAGGGCCTTCCTGGAGGCGATCACCCAGACCGTGCGGCTGATCCGGTCCAAGGGGGTCGGCATCTTCTTCGTGACCCAGACGCCGCGGGACGTCCCGGCCGACGTGCTGGCGCAGTTGGGCAACCGGGTGCAGCACGCGCTGCGCGCCTTCACCCCGGACGACGCCAAGGCGCTCAAGGCCACCGTCTCGACCTTCCCGCGCTCCTCGTACGACCTCGGCGCGGTGCTGACCTCGCTGGGCACCGGCGAGGCGGTGGTCACCGTGCTGTCCGAGAAGGGCGCGCCGACGCCGGTCGCGGCGACCAGGCTGCGGGCGCCGCGCTCGCTGATGGGGCCGATCGAGGCGGCGGCCCTGAGGGCGGTGGTGGACGCCTCGCCGCTGACGGCGCGCTACCGGGACGCGATCGACCGGGAGTCGGCGTACGAGAAGCTGGCGGCGCGCGCTCCCCGGCCGGAGGCGGCGCCGACCGGGCCGGAGCCGACCGGGCCGGCGCCGGAGCGGGAGGAGCCGCCCGCGCCGCGGCGGCGGGCGCCGAGGGAGAAGGAGGCGGCGGGCGGGCTGCTCGGCTCGCTGCTGAGCAACCCGACCGTGAAGTCCTTCGCGCGCTCGGCCGGCCGGCAGCTCGGCCAGGAGATCTCGCGCAGCCTGTTCGGGACGTCCAAGCGGCGGCGCTGACCGCTTTCCCGGTGGCGGCGCCGGTCAGCCGGAGAGCGCGGCGCCGATCCGGTCCAGGGAGGACAGCCGCATCAGCCCGTAGTTGTAGAACTCGACCTCGGGGACGCCGAGTTCGCGCAGGGCCGCGAGCTTGGCGGCGAGGTTCTCCGGGCCGTCGCAGTCGGAGGACATCGGGCGCAGGATCACCGCCATGGACTGCGGGCGGACGCCGTGCAGGGCGAAGGCGGCGATCTTCTCCCGGACCTCCGCCGGGGTCCTCGCGTAGCCGAGGGTCTCGATCTGGTCGGTGACCCGGGCGAGGGCGGGCAGGTCGATGCCGGAGAGCCAGCCCCTGCCCGGGCCGCCGCCGTCCATGAAGCTCAGCCGCATGCCGTGCCGGCGGGCCTGTTCGGTGAGTTCGGCGGCGAGCGAGGTGACGGTGGCGGTGGCGGCGTCCACGTAGGCGGCGAAGGCGCCGTCGGCCAGCGTGCTCAGGTCGGCGGGCTCGGCGGCCGCGGACTCGTCGGCCAGCCGGCGGCGCAGTTCGGCGCGGACCGCCTCGGCGACCTGCTCGGCGGGGACGCCGGCCCGGGTGGCGGCGGTGCGGCAGTGCGGGCAGAAGCAGACGCCGAGCAGGGCCTCGGCGGTCGGGCCGAGCTCCTCGAAGTAGCGCTCGTGGTGGTAGCCGTGGCGCAGGCCGTGGAAGTGCAGGGACTCGGCGCGGATCGCGTCCACGCCGTACCGGGCGAGTTCGGCGACCAGGGTCAGCGCGTACTCCCGGACCTCCGGGTTCGCCGGGCAGAGCTCGGTGAGGTGGCGGTCGCCGAAGGCGTTGGCCGGGGCGCAGTCGGGGTGGGCGAAGCCGAGCCGGTCGTTGTGGCAGAAGACCGTCCAGGCGTGCAGCTTCACACCGCGGCGGCGGGTCTCCTCGGCCGCCTCGGCGAAGGGGTCGCGCTCGCCGATCGCGGTGGACGGGGCGGGGGCGAGCCGGCGGCCCCGCCAGGCGGCCGGGTCGGGGCGGAAGTACGCCGCGCCCGGCTCCAGGTAGCGGACCACCCGGCGGGGGTTGTGCGGGAAGACGTCGCGGGCCTCGTGGTAGACCGAGGCCAGGGTGGCCCCGCCGACACCGGCGCGGTCGGTGAGGTTGCCGAAGAAGGTGTCGGCGCCCTCGTCGAGCAGGTCGGTGGCGAAGGCGAGGACGGACGACTCCACGGTGCGGCTCCGGAACTGGGGGAGGGTGAGCTGTCCACGCTAGCCGCAGGGGTGGAATTGGTCTATACCTGACGCCCGTGCCCTGGGCGCGCGGGCCTCAGATGCCCAGGTCGTCCAGCTGCTTGAGCAGGGCGGAGCCGGGAGTGTCCGGGGCGGCGGGCTCCGGGGCCCGCCGCTCGGCCGGGCGGTCGCGGAGCAGGAAGGCGGCGGCCACTCCGCCGACCAGCCCGCCGAGGTGCCCCAGCCAGCTGACGCCGGGGGTGACCGGCAGCACGCCGATCAGGATGGTCGAGTAGACCGCCGCGACCGCGACGCCGACCACCGCGTCCAGCACGTTGCGGTCCAGGACGCCGCGTAGCACCACGTAACCGAGGTAGCCGAAGACCATGCCGCTGGCGCCGGCCGTCACGGTGTTCGGGCTCTCCAGCAGCCAGACCGTCAGCCCGCCGGACACCATGATCACCAGGCTGGCCAGCAGGAACTTCCGCATGCCCCGGTAGGCGGACAGGAAGCCGAGCACGAACAGCGGCCAGGAGTTGGCCTCGATGTGCTCCCAACTGAAGTGCAGGAACGGCATGGTGAACATCTCGGGCAGATCGCCGATCCGCTCCGAACGCAGCCCGAGCTCCCGTGACAGCCCGTAGTCGTCCAGCCAGTTGAGCACCTGGACGGACCAGATGACGGCCTGGAGGCCGAGCATGGTGAACAGCGCGTCGCGGGAGTCGGAGAGCAGACGGGTCATCCTGGAGGCCATGCGGTCGACTCTAGGGGCGGGGGGATCGCACGTGCACCCCGTTACAGTGACCGATGTCGTTCCGACTGTGAGAGGTGACCGTCCCATGAGCGTGCGTCCGCCGTTGCCCTACGAGTTCCTGCCGCAGGTGCCGTCCTTCCAGCTGACCAGCGAGGACATCACCGAAGGCGGCACCCTGGCCCGGGAGTTCGTCCACGCCGGCGGCAACCTCTCGCCGCAGCTGGCCTGGTCGGGCCTGCCGGAGGGCACCCGGAGCATCGCGGTCACCTGCTACGACCCGGACGCGCCGACCGGCTCCGGCTGGTGGCACTGGCTCGCCCTCGACCTGCCCGCCGACACCGCGGAGCTGCCGCGCGGCGCCGGCTCCTCGGACGCGAGCCTGCCGGGCGCGGCCTCCTTCCACGCCCGCAACGACTTCCCGGGCAACCGCTACGACGGCGCCGCCCCGCCGCCCGGCGCCCCGCACCGCTACGTCTTCGCGGTGCACGCGCTGGACGTGGAGAAGCTGGACGTCGCCGCCGACGCCCCGCCGGCCCAGGTCGGCTTCAACCTCACCTTCCACACCCTCGGTCGCGCCCTGCTGACCGCCGAGTACGGGGTCTGAGCCATGGCGGTGTCCGACCGTCCGGTCGAGGTCTGGCGGCTGCCCGAGGAGGAGTGGCGGGCCGGCCGCCGGGCCGTGACCTGGACGGTCGGACCGGACGGCGAGCCGGCCGTCCTGCTGGTGCCGGAGCAGTACGTGGAACCGGCCGGGTCGTGGCCGGCGGTCCGCTTCCCGTACGACGCCGAGGTGGTGGTGCCGGACCGGGGCGGCGAGCGCCGGGTGCCGCTGTCCGGGGTCGGCTGCCCGCCGGACCACCTGGCGCTGCTGCCGGGCGGGCGGCTGCTGCTGGCGGCGGCCCGGGCCGAGCAGGACGGCGAGGAGTGGCGGCCCAACGGCTTCGTGCACGGCCCCGACGGGACCCCCGGCCGGGAGCTGCTGCTCGGCGACGACACCCCCGTGCTGGTCAGCGACCGCGGCGGCCGGATCTGGATGGCCTACGGCGACGAGGGCATCTACGGCGACCACCCGATGTCCTACCCGGGGCTGACGGCCGCCGACACCCACGGCCGGGTGGTCTGGCGCCCCGACCACGGCAAGGACCTGCCCGGCTACCCGCTGGAGGGCCTGGCCGGGGCGACCGAGGGCCGGTACGCCTGGCTGGCCTGGTACCCGAGCTCCTCGGGCAGCTACCTCACCCGGGTCGACGCGGCCGACGGGACCTCGACCACGGTGCCCTGCCCGGTCCGCCTGCCGGTCGGCTTCGCGGTCCGCGCCCGCGAGGCCGTCTTCCTGAGCCGCGGCGGCGAGCTGACCTGGCACCTGCTGGTCGGCAAGACGTGGAAGCAGACCGGCAGGCGCAAGCTGGACGTGCTCGGCGACCTCGACCGGCACCGCGCGTACGGCCGGGACGGCGTGCTGTGGTTCCGCTCCGGCAACGGCTGGTACCGCGTGGCGGCTTAGTCTTCCCCCGCCGCCCGGTGGGCGCGGGCGGCGAGCCGGCGCAGGTGCTCGCGCAGCTCCGGCGGCTCGTGCACCTCGAAGGCGCAGTCCAGCGAGAGCAGCCGCATCGCCGTCCACTCCAGGGAGTCGGAGCGGGAGCGCAGCCGGCAGCTGCGTCCGTCGATCGGCTCGACCTCGGAGTCCCCCGGCCTGAGACTGTGGCGCACCCGCTCGGCCGGGGCGTGCACGGTGGCGACCACGGTGCCGCCGGGGGACGGGCGGCGCAGCTTGCCCGCCACGTACGCGGCGGCGTCCTCGGCGGGCAGCTGGCGCGGGGTGAAGCGGACGCCGGTGGCGGCCGGGGCGACCAGCCGGTCGACCCGGAAGAGCCGCCAGTCCGCGCGGTCCAGGTCGTAGCCGACCAGGTACCAGCGGCGGCCGACGGAGACCAGCCGCTCGGGCTCGACCTGGCGCCTGCTCTCGGCTCCGTCGTACGCCCGGTAGCCGAAGCGCAGCCGCTCCCGGGCGGTGACGGCGCGGGCGAGCACGGTGAGGTCCTCCGGGTCGACGGTCGGGCCGTCCCCGGTGAGCAGCGGGACGGTCGCCGAGTTGAGCGTCCCGACCCGCTGCCGCAGCCGGCTCGGCAGCACCTGGAGCAGCTTGCCGAGCGCCCGCACCGAGGCCTCCTCGATGCCGACCACGGCGTGTCCGGCCGCCGCGCGCAGCCCGACCGCGATGGCCACCGCCTCCTCGTCGTCCAGCAGCAGCGGGGGCATCGCGGTGCCCGCGACCAGGCGGTAGCCGCCGACCGCGCCCATGCTGGCCCGCACCGGGTAGCCCAGCTCGCGCAGCCGGTCGATGTCGCGCCGGATGGTGCGCGGGCTGACGCCGAGCCGCTCGGCGAGCTCGCTGCCGGGCCACTCGCGCGGGGTCTGGAGCAGGGACAGCAGGCTCAGCAGCCGGGCCGGGGTGTCGGTCATGGCCTCCAGCATGCCGGACCAAGTGGGACAGGACCTGACCTACATGGCCCGTACCGTCATGGGCGTCGAGAAGAGCGTCCCGGACGTGGAGCAAGGAAGAGGAGTACGCAATGGGCACCGCGGCAGCGGACCGCAGGAGGTGGATCGCACTGACGATCGTGATGGTCGCCTCCTTCATGGACCTGGTGGACGTCACCATCGTCAACATCGCGATCCCGAGCATCCAGCACGACCTCGGCGCCACCTTCAGCGCCATCCAGTGGGTGACCGGAGGCTACGCGCTGGCCTTCGCGATCGGCCTGATCACCGGCGGCCGGCTGGGCGACATCCACGGCCGCAAGCGGGTGTTCCTGATCGGGATCGGCGGCTTCACCCTCGCCTCGGCGCTGTGCGGGCTGGCCTCCGGGCCGGAGATGCTGGTCGCGACCCGGCTGCTCCAGGGCGGGACGGCGGCGCTGATGGTGCCGCAGGTGCTGTCGATCATCCACGCGACCTTCCCGGCGGAGGAGCGCGGCAAGGTGTTCGGCCTGTTCGGCGCGGTGGTCGGGCTGGGCGCGGTCTCCGGGCCGCTGATCGGCGCGCTGCTCACCGAGTGGGACCTGTTCGGCCTGGCCTGGCGTCCGATCTTCCTGATCAACCTGCCGGTCGGCATCGCCGGGCTGCTGCTCGGCCGTCGCTTCATCGACGAGTCGAAGGCCGAGCAGGCGCTGAAGCTGGACCTGGTGGGCGTGGCACTGGCCAGCCTCGGCCTGCTGATGCTGATCTACCCGCTGACGCACGGCCGGGAGGCCGGCTGGCCGCTCTGGGGCCACCTGTCGATGGCCGGGAGCCTGCCGGTGTTCGCGCTGTTCGTGCTGTACGAGCGGGTCAAGACGCGGCGGGACGGGTCGCCGCTGGTGGAGCTGGCGCTGTTCCGGGTGAAGTCCTTCGCGGCCGGGATCTGCGTGCAGCTGGCCTTCGGCGTGGCGCTCGGCATCTACTTCCTGGTCTGGACCCTCTACATGCAGGTGGGGCTGGGCTGGAGCCCGCTCAAGGCCGGCGCGACCGGCATCCCGTTCTCCATCGCGGTCTCCACGGCGGCCGGGCTCTCGGTGCAGAAGCTGGTGCCGCGGTTCGGGCGCAAGGTGCTCCAGACCGGCGCGCTGGTGATGGCGGCGGGCGTGCTCGTCTACATCTGGGAGGCGGACCGGTACGGGTCGGCGATCACGGCCTGGCAGATGACGCTGCCGCTGGTGGTGATGGGCCTCGGGATGGGGCTGGTCGTCGCGCCGATCACCGACGCGGTACTGGCGGAGGTGCCGCGCGAGCACGCGGGTTCGGCGTCCGGGCTGATCAACACCGTGCAGCAGGTGGGCAACGCGCTCGGGCTCGGCCTGGTCTCGGTGGCCTTCTTCGGGGCGATGGACGACGTGGTCGCGCCGGAGGCGGTCGGGACGGCGTTCGGCGGGGCCTTCGTGCACGCGATGTGGTGGGTCGCCGGGGTGCTGCTCGTGGTCTTCCTGCTGATGTTCGCGCTGCCGCGGCGGCGCAAGGCGGCCGGGGCGGCCGGGGTGGTCGCCGGGTCCGGTGCCGCCGCGGAGGAGCAGGAGCCCGTCCTGCTCTGACGCGGCGCCCCCGTTCGCGGGCCCCGGTCGCGCGGCGCGGCCGGGGCCCGCGTCGCGCACTGGGAGGGCCCGGCCCCCGTACGGTCGGCCGGGTGGGTCGGCGGGCGGTCAGCGCACACCGGTCGGGGCGGGCGAGGCGGTGGTGCGGGTGGTGGTGCGCGGCTTGGCGGCGGCCTTGGCCTCCTTGGCGGCGCGCTTCACCTCCTGCTTGAACTCCCGGACCAGGGTGAGGGATTCGGGCCCGGTGATGTCGGCGACGGACCGGTGCGCGCCCTCCTCGCCGTACACCCCGGCGGCCTCGCGCCAGCCCTCGGGCCGGACTCCGTACTGCTTGCCGAGCAGGGCCAGGAAGATCTGCGACTTCTGCTTGCCGAAGCCTGGCAGGGCGTTGAGCCGGCTGAGCAGCTCCTTGCCGGTGCGGACGTTCTTCCACAGCGCGGAGGCGTCGCCGTCGTACTGGGCGACGAGGAACTGGCAGAGCTGCTGCACCCGTTTGGCCATCGCGGCCGGGTAGCGGTGGACGGCGGGCTTCGCGGAGAGGAGCGCGACGAACTCCTCCGGGTTGTAGGTGGCGATCTCGTGGGCGTCCAGGTCGTCGTGCCCGAGGCGCTGGGCGATGGTCAGCGGGCCGGTGAACGCCCATTCCATCGGGACCTGTTGGTCCAGCAGCATGCCGACGAGCGCGGCGAGCGCACTGCGTCCGAGCAGTTCGTCGGCCTCGGGCTGCTGTGCGAGCCGAACGGTGACGTTCATGGGCTTGCCCTCCTCGGAGTTGACGTCGGGTCGGCGCCCAGTCTGGTGGAAGCGGCGTTGGCGAACGCGGTCAACACGCCCGTAGCGTGGGAAGTCTTGTCCGTTCAAGGCCCTTGCCAGTGCTGCATGGTTCGTCGGCGGAGCGGTTCCCGCGCGTCCCGGCGGGGCGGCCGCGGGGTGGTGCGGACAATTTTTTGCCCGTGTCCGGAGCGTCGTCGGGGCGGTTGCGGGGCGAGGCCGGAGCCGGTCCTCCGGGCCGTTCTTCCGGGGGCGGGCGTGGGGGTGTGTGAAGGGTGGGGGCGCGCTCGGCCGGGTGGGTGGTTTCGCGTGGGGGTAGCGAGTCATTTCATATGACTGTTTCTGTTGTGGCGCTGTGGCGACCTGACGGCAGGTCATCCTTTGCTCAACCGAAGCGTCCAGAGAGGCCAGACCGCCGTGACCCAGCCGTTCGAACTGCCGTCCTTCTACGTGCCGCACCCGGCACGGCTCAACCCGCATCTGGACGAGGCACGGGCCCATTCCACCGGCTGGGCACGGGAGATGGGCATGCTGGAGGGCTCCGGGATCTGGGACCAGGCCGACCTGGAGGCCCACGACTACGGCCTGCTCTGCGCCTACACCCACCCGGACGCCTCCGCCGAGGTGCTGTCGCTGGTCACCGACTGGTACGTGTGGGTCTTCTTCTTCGACGACCACTTCCTCGACATGTACAAGCGCACCAACGACCGCGAGGCGGGCAAGATCCACCTCGACCGGCTGCCGCTGTTCATGCCGGCCGACCCGGCCGCCGGGACGCCGGAGCCGGAGAACCCGGTCGAGGCGGGCCTGGCCGACCTGTGGCGGCGCACCGTGCCGGCGATGGGCGAGGACTGGCGGATCCGGTTCGCCCGGAGCACCCGGAACCTGCTCGACGAGTCGCTGTGGGAGCTCGCCAACATCAACGAGGGCCGGGTGGCCAACCCGGTGGAGTACATCGAGATGCGCCGCAAGGTCGGCGGCGCGCCCTGGTCCGCGCAGCTGGTGGAGTACGCGGCCGGGGCCGAGGTGCCCGAGGAGGTGTCGGGCTCGCGGGCGCTCCGGGTGCTGATGGACGCCTTCTCCGACGGGGTGCACCTGCGCAACGACATCTTCTCGTACCAGCGGGAGGTGGAGGACGAGGGCGAGCTGAGCAACGGCATCCTGGTGCTGGAGCGGTTCCTGGAGTGCTCCACCCAGGAGGCCGCCGAGGCCGTCAACGACCTGCTCACCTCGCGGCTCCAGCAGTTCGAGAACACCGTGTTCACCGAACTGCCGGTGCTGTTCGCGGAGACCGGGCTCGACCCGGCCGGGCGCGCCCGGGTGATGGCGTACGTCAAGGGCCTCCAGGACTGGCAGTCCGGCGGGCACGAGTGGCACCTGCGCTCCAGCCGCTACATGAACGGCGGTGGGGCGGCGGCCGGTTCGGGTGCCGCGGGTGGGCAGTCGGCCGCGCTGCCGGGGTCGTCGGGAGTGCCGGGGTCGGCCGCGCTGCCTGGGTTGCCGGGCGGGCCGGGAGGCGGCAACTGGTGGGACCAGTACGCGATCGGCGACATCGGCACCTCGGCGCTGGACATCCTGCGCAAGACGGCCACGGGCGCGCAACCGCCCGTGCCGCCGGCGGCCGGGGCGGCGAAGGGACCGGCCGAGCGGCGGGCGCGCTCGCACGCCCACGTGCCGTACCAGGCCGTCGGCCCGTCCCGGCTGCCCGAGTTCAAGCTGCCGTATGACCTCAGGCTGAGCCCGCACCTGGACGGCGCCCGGGAGCGGGTGATCGAGTGGGCCGGTCGGATGGGGCTGCTGGACGCGCTGCCCGGCGTGCCGGGATCCGGCATCTGGGACGCCGAGTCGATGCGCGACTACGACCTCCCGCTCTGTGCGGCCGGCATCCACCCGGACGCCACGGCCGACCAACTCGACATCGCGTCGGCCTGGTTGGCCTGGGGCACCTGGGCCGACGACTACTACCCCCGGGCCTTCGGGCGCACCCGCGACCTGGGCGGCGCCAAGGCCGCCAACGCCCGGCTGTCCCTGTTCATGCCGGTGGACGGCACCCCCGCGCCGGAGCCCGTCAACGCGCTGGAGCGCAGCCTCGCCGACCTCTGGGAGCGCACCGCCGGTCCGATGGCGGTCGAGGCCAGGGGCCGGTTCCGGGTGGCGGTCGAGGCCATGCTGGACAGCTGGATCTGGGAGCTGAGCAACCAGATCCAGAACCGGATCCCGGACCCGGTGGACTACCTGGAGATGCGCCGCTCCACCTTCGGCTCCGAGCTCACCACCAGCCTCTCCCGCCTCGGCCACGGCAGGACCGTGCCGCAGGAGGTGTACGACCACGGCTCGATGCGCGCGCTGGAGAACTCCGCGATGGACTACGCGTGCATGATGAACGACCTGTTCTCGTACCAGAAGGAGATCGAGTACGAGGGCGAACTCCACAACGCCGTCCTGGTGGTGCAGAACTTCTTCGACTGCGACTACGACTCGGCCGTCCGGATCGTCGACGACCTGATGCACTCGCGGCTGGGCCAGTTCCAGCACGTGGCGCGGAAGGAACTCCCGGTCATGTACGAGGACTTCGGCCTGGACCAGGCGGCCAGGGAGGTGCTCGACGGGTACGTGGTGGAGCTGGAGAACTGGCTCGCGGGCATCCTGAGCTGGCACGAGGGCTGCCTCCGGTACGGCACCGCCGACCTGGAGCGGCACTTCGGCGCCGAGCGGGACCTGGTGGAGGCCTCGCGGGCCCGGCGGGCGGCCACGGCGGCGGGCGCGGAGGCGCCGACGGGCCGTACCGCCCCGGTGGTTCCGGTGGCCCCGACGGTGCCGAAGCCCGTGCTGCCGCTCGGGCCGACCGGCCTGGGGACGTCCTCGCTGCGGCTGACGGCGGGCGGCTGACGTTCTCGCTGCGCCTGACGGCTGACGGCTGACGGCTGACGGCGGGCGGCGGGCGGTGGGCGGCGGGCGGTGAGCGGCGTACCCGTGCGGGGTCATCCCGTGCGGGTGCGCCGCCTCGTGGCTAGGCTGGCGAACCGGGGGCCGGCGTACGCCCTCCGGCGCACGCGTTCCGCCACACACGAGGGCAGAGAGATGGCTGCGCTACCTGAGGGCACACCCTGTTGGGCCGACGCGATGTTCACCGACCTGGAGGGCGCGAAGGCCTTCTACGGTGACGTGCTGGGCTGGACCTTCGGCGAGAGCTCGTCGGAGTTCGGCAACTACACCCAGGCCTACTCGGACGGCAAGGCGGTCGCCGCGATCGTGCCGCCGATGCCGGGTGCGGAGGGCGCTGCGGAGGGCACGCCGGCGCGGTCCGCCTGGTGCCTCTACCTGGCCTCGCCGGACGCCGCCGCCACCGCGGCACGGATCCGCGCCCACGGCGGCGAGGTGGTCATGGGGCCGCTGCGGGTCGGCGACTTCGGCACCATGGTGATCGCCAAGGACCCGGCGGGGGTGGTGTTCGGCGTCTGGCAGGCCGGGCGGCACGAGGGCTTCGAGCGGCAGGGCGAGCCCGGTGCGTACAGCTGGGCCGAGCTGGTGACCCGGGAGCCCGCGAAGGCGGACGCCTTCTTCCCGGCAGTCTTCCCGTACGGCGTGAAGAAGATGGCGGGCGGGGACTTCGACTACCGGATGTACCGCGTTGGCGAGCGGATCGTGCTCGGCCGGATGGCGGCGGAGGGCGACGTCCTGCCGCCCGGGGCGCCCTCGTACATCAGCGTCTACTTCGCGGTGGACGACACCGACGCCGCGATCGGGCGGCTGACGGCGCGCGGCGGCACGGTGTACTTCGGGCCGATGGACAGCCCGTTCGGCCGGTTCGCGGCGGTCGGCGACCCGCAGGGCGCGGCCTTCGGGCTGATCGACCTCGGGCGGACGGTCGGCGAGCGGCCGCCGACCGAGGACGTCTGATGGGGCGGCGGGCGGCGGAGCGGCCGCAGGGGGCGGCTCATGGGTGAGCGCGAGGAACTCGTCGAGACGCTGGACCGGCACCGGGGACTGCTGCGGCGCACCGTCCGCGACCTCACCGACGCGCAGGCGGCCGAGCGCACCACGGTCAGCGAGCTGTGCCTTGGCGGCCTGATCAAGCACGTGGCGGCGGTCGAGGCGCGCTGGGCGCGGTTCATCACCGGCGGCGCGGAGGCGATGCGCGCCGGGGACGGCGACTGGGGCGGGCCCGGCGGCCCGGACGCCTGGGCGGCCCAGTTCCGGATGACGGAGGGCGAGACGCCGGCCGGGCTGCTCGCCGAGTACGAGCGGGTGGCGCGCGGGACGGACGAGCTGGTCCGGACGCTGCCCGACCTCGATGTCGGCCACCCGCTGCCGCCGGCGCCCTGGTTCACGCCGGGGGCGGCCTGGTCGGCCCGGCGGGTGCTGCTGCACCTGATCGCGGAGACCGCGCAGCACGCCGGGCACGCGGACATCATCCGGGAGTCGCTGGACGGGGCGAAGTCGATGGGTTGACCCGGCGGTGGCGGTGCCGGGGCGGTGCGGGGGGTGGTGCAGGGCGGCGCAGGGTGATGCCGGGGCGGTGCGGGGCGGTGCGGGGCGGTGCGGGGGCGGCGTCAGGGCAGCTCGACGCCGAGGAGTTCGCGCAGCGTCCGCCCGCCGTCCGGGGTGACCCGCAGGGCCCGGCCGGAGCCGATCCGCTCCACCCAGGCGCGGTCCAGGGCGGCCCGGCAGAGCGCCGCGCCCAGCGCCCCGCCCAGATGACTGCGACGCTCCGTCCAGTCCAGGCAGCTGCGCACCAGCGGGCGTCCGCCCCGGCGGCCCGCGCGCGGCGGCAGCTCGATCGCCTGCGCCGCCAGCCAGTCCCGGCCGCGCTCGGTGACGGCGAGCCCGCCGTCCTCGGTGACCAGACCGCGGGCGAGCAGCGCGTCCGAGACGGCCACGCCGAGGCGGCCTGCCAGGTGGTCGTAGCAGGTGCGGGCACGGGCCTCGGCGCTCAGCCGGGTGGCTTCGCCCAGGGTGCGGGGCGCGGCCGTGCGGCCGTTCGCGGCGCGGGTTCGGGGGCCGTTCGCGGCGTCGGTTCCGGCTCCGGGACCGGGGCCGGGGGCGGTTTCGGCGGCGGTCTCGGCGAAGGCGGTGAGGTCCTCGATCAGGGTGGCCACCGTGGGGCCGGCCAGTCGGACGTACCGGTGCCGGCCCTGCCGTTCCTCGGCCAGCAGGCCGCCCGCGATGAGCCGGGACAGGTGCTCGCTGGCCGTGGACGGCGCGACGCGCGCGTACCGGGCCAGCTCGCCGGCGGTCCAGGCTCGGCCGTCGAGCAGCGCGGTGCAGATGGCGGCGCGGGTGGGATCGGCGAGCAGGGCGGCGAAGGCGGCGAGCGACATGCCTCCATGGTCGGGGCTCGGGCCCGGGCGCGCGGTAGGGGGTGGGAGAAGTCGGGTGGGCATGCCTCCAGGGTCGTCCCGGGACGGTTCGGCGGGGGCCGAAACGACCCGGGGCCACGATGGCGGCATGAACGAGACCACGGTGGCCCCCGGCCCCGCGACGATGACCTTCTCCCGCTACGAGGACGTGACGGCGGCGCTGGCCGACCCGGCGCTGGTGCCGGCGCCCGCCGCCCCCGTCCCCGGCGCCCGCCCCGGCACGGTGGCCTGGCTGCGGTCCGCCGTCGCCCGGTTCAGTTCGGGCGAGCCGCACGCCCGGCGCCGGGCGCTGGTGCTGGCCGATCTGGAACGGCTGGACCCGGCCCGGCTGCGGGTGGCGGCGGCCGGCGGCTTCGAGACCGACGTACGGCTGAGGGTGGTCCGGGTGCTCGCGGCGGAGCTCGGCCTCGCCGACCCGGAGGCCGTGGCGCGGGACGTCGCGGCGGTGTCGAAGGCGTACTTCGCCGCCGCCCCGAGCGGCGCCGGCCAGGCTACGGACGCGGTGGACGCTGCCGCGGACGCCGCGGTGGCCCGGTTGCTGCCCGCGATGGGGGACCCGGACGAGGAGACGGCCGCGAACCGGATCGGCCTGCTCGTCCAGGCCTGTAACGCCACCGCCACGCTGGTCGAGTCGGCCCGCCGGAACGAGGGCGGGCTGCCCGGCGTGCTGCGCGCGGACCCGCCGGTCCGGACGCTGCGCCGGCTCGCCGCCCGGGCCACCGAGCTGGGCGCAGTGCCGGTGCCGGCCGGGACGGTGGTCCTGCTCGACGTCGCGGCCGCCCAGGCCGGGGCGCCCGAGGGCGTCGCGCTCACCTTCGGTGCCCCGCCCCGCAGTTGCCCCGGCAGCTCGCAGGCCCTGGCCCTCGCCGGGGGCATCCTGTACGGCGCCTCCGATCCGGCGGACACCGGAAGCCCGTCGGACACCGGAACTCCGGCGGCGCCGGACCTCGGCAAGGCCGAACTCGCCGCCCTGGTGCCGGAGATGGTCGACCGGGTGCTCACTGCGGCCGTTGCCTGGACGAACTGGGACGGCCGCCCGATCGTCAACGCGGAGGGGCGGACCTACGCGCCGCACAAGGTGGTTCGCCGGATCGCCGACCACCTCGTCGACCACCTGGCCGAGTTGGAGGCCCGACTGGCCGGCGAGCCGACCGAGCCGGACCACTGGCACGCCTCCGCCACCACCACCCCGGCCGACCTCGCCCCGTTCACCACCGCCGACCTGGACGAGGCCCGCAGCCGGCTGACCAGGCTGGGCGGGATCTGGTCGCGGCGGGTCGCCGCCCTGCCGGACGCCTGGCTGGACGACTCGCCGGGCACGGGCTGGAGCTTCCGGCAGATCGTCTGCCACGTCTCCGAGGCGGGGTACTACTACGCGAACTCGCTGGTGAGCCTGGCGGATCGCCCCACCGAGGGTCGGACGGAAGACCCGGCGCAAGGCCCGGCGGACGGTCCGGCGGAAGGTCTGAAGGAAAGCCCGACCGGAAGCCCGGCCGGAAGCCCGATGGCAAGCGCGGCCGAGAGCCCGGCCGGAAGCCCGACGAACGAGCCCCGGGAGACGGACCGATGACCCCCTTCGCCGCCCTGCACCACCGGCCCGGCCGCCCCCTGCTGCTCCCCAACGCCTGGGACCACGCCTCGGCCGCCTCCCTGGCCGCCCAGGGACACCCCGCGATCGGCACCACCAGCCTGGGCGTGGCAGCCGCCGCCGGTCTGCCCGACGGTGCCGCCGCCACCCGTGAGCAGACCGTACGGCTGGCGCGGCGGCTCGGCCGCGGCGGCTTCCTGCTCAGCGTCGACGTGGAGTCCGGGTTCAGCGAGGACCCGGACGAAGTCGCCGAACTGGCCGTGGAGTTGGCCCGGGCCGGCGCGGTCGGCATCAACCTGGAGGACGGCCGGGCGGACGGCAGCCTGGCCCCGGCCGCCCGGCACGCCGCGAAGGTCGCGGCGGTGAAGGCGGCCGTGCCGGAGCTGTTCGTGAACGCCCGTACCGACACCTACTGGTGCGGCCAGGACGCCCCCGAAACGGAGGCGCTCCGGCGCCTGGACGCCTACCTGCAGGCGGGCGCGGACGGCGTGTTCGTCCCCGGACTGGCCGATCCGGCGGCCATCGCCCGGCTGGTCGGCGCGCTCGCCGCCCCGCTGAACATCCTCTGGTCGCCGTCCGGTCCGGGCCTCGCCGAACTGGCCGCGCTGGGGGTGGCCCGGGTCAGCCTGGGCTCGCTGCTGTACCGCGCGGCGCTGGCGGCGGCGGTGGCCACGGCCGCCGCCGTCGCGGCGGGCGAGCCGGTCGGTCCGGTGCCGGGGTACGCCGAAGTGGCGGTGCTCAGCGGGAGTTGAGCCCCCGGATGGGCGGTCTCAGCCCTGACGGCGGGCGTTCAGGTTCGCCTCGATCCCGTCCAGGATGACGTTGACGCCGAGGGCGAAGCTGTCGTCCCGGCCCGCGGCGACCTCGTCCGGCACCTCCGTGGTGTACAGCCGGTGCAGTCGCGGGAACTCCTTGGTGGCCTCGATGACGGCGGGCAGCAGCCGGTTCATCCACTCCTGCTCGTCCTGGCCGCTGCGGGCCAGCGCGGTCACCCAGGAGGCCTCCACGCAGGCCGTCCCGATGGTGTAGCCGAGCACCGCGTTCATCGCGAGGTTCGCCTCGCCGATCTCGAAGCCGGCCGTCTCCGTGACGGCGAGCATGGACTCGGACAGCCGCATCCAGTTGGGACCGAGGTAGATCATCCCGACGTCGCCGATCACCGAGACCATCCACGGGTAGCGCATGATCGCCGCGCGCATGCTCTCGGCGCACTCCATGATCTTCGCGCGCCACACCTTCGGATCCTCCGAGCCCTCGGCCTCGGGTCGCGGGAGGGTGCCGAAGATCTGGTCGACGACCAGGGCGAGCAGTTCGTCCTTGTTGGCGACGTGGGTGTACAGCGAGGTCGCGCCGGCGTTCAGCCGGGCGGCGAGCTTGCGCATGCTCAGCCCCTCGATGCCGTCGGAGTCCAGCAGCGCGAGGGCCTCGGTGACGATCTGGTCGCGGCTGAGGGCGGGCTGTTCCCGGCGCCGCGGCTGGGGGCGGCTCCAGGGGAGGGGGATGCCCGGGGTCGAGCCGTCTTCTGCCTTGGCCGCCATCGGCCCTCCTCACCTTTCGTCCGGACTTCGTCCGGTTCGGCACCGCACGCTGCGGTCGTGCCCGAACAGGGTACGCCCGGCCGTACGGTGTTCGGCAGACGAACACCGTACGGCATTGCGAACAGTGTGCGGTGTCCGTACAGTGTTCGGAGCGGCGCACACCGTACCGTGGGGACGGAGGGCGGTGTGCCCGCGACGACTTCCGCGCAGCCCGGGGCGGACGGCGGCTGCGGCCATGGCCCTCGCCCCGCGCCGCGCGCTCGATCCGAAGACCCGAACACTCGAAGATCCGAAGACCCGTCAGTCTGAAGGGGGAAACGCCGTGGAACGGCATCCGCAGCGCTGGCTCATCCTGGTCGTGCTCTGTCTCAGCAGCCTGGTGCTGGTGATCGACAACATGGTGCTCACGGTGTCCATCCCGCCGATCGCGGAGGACCTCGGGGCCGGGGCGCAGGACATCCAGTGGATCATCGACTCCTACATCCTGGTCTTCGCCGGCCTGCTGCTCACCTCGGGCAGCCTCTCCGACCGCTTCGGACGGCGGAAGGTGATGATCGTCGGCCTGGCCCTGTTCGGCGCCGCCTCACTGGTCGCGGCGTACGCCGGCAGCCCCGGTGAGCTGATCGCCGGACGCGTCCTGATGGGCGTCGGCGGCGCGCTGGTCATGCCGAGCACGCTCTCCATCCTGATCACCGTCTTCGACGACGAGGAGCGCCCGAAGGCGATCGCCGCCTGGACCGCGGTGGCCATGGTCGGCCTGGTCGGCGGCCCGGTGCTGGGCGGCGCGCTGATCGCGCACTTCTGGTGGGGCGCGGTCTTCCTGCTCAACGTGCCGATCGCGGCGGTGGCCATCGTCGCGGCCGCGCTGCTGATGCCGGAGTCCAAGGGCCCGTGGCGGCGGCCCGACCTGCCGGGCATGGTGCTGTCGATGGTCGGCATGACGGCGCTGGTCTGGTCGATCATCGTGCTGCCCCGGGACGGCTTCGCCAGCGCGAGCGCCCTCGGCGGGCTCCTCCTCGCCGCCGCCGCGCTGACCGGCTTCGCCGTCCGGCAGGTCCGCACCGACTCGCCGATGGTCCCGCTCAAGCTGTTCCGCAACCGGGTCTTCACTGGCGCCAGCTTCTCCCTCGTCCTGCTGACCTTCGCCACCGGCGGGCTGATGCTGGTCCTCACCCAGCACCTCCAGTTCGTCCTGGAGTTCTCGCCCACCGACACCGGCCTGGCCTTCCTCCCGCTGGCCGTCGCCTCGCTGGCGTTCAACGCGCTGGGTGCGGCGCTCGGCAAGAAGGTCCCGGCGCGGGCGCTGACCTCGATCGGCATGCTGGTCATCGCGTGCGGCTTCGGGCTGCTGGCCACCCTCTCGGTCGGCGACGGCTTCACCAAGGTCGTCCTGGCCATGCTGGTGCTCGGGGCCGGCTCCGGCCTCGGCATGCCGGCCGCCGCCAACGCGCTGATGAGCGCCATCCCCAGCGAGCACGCGGGCGTCGGCTCCGCGCTCAACGACACGATCCAGCAGTCCGGTGCGGCCCTCGGCGTGGCCATCCTCGGCACCGTGCTCTCCAGCACCTACACCGGCGCGATGCCCGACACGGCCCCTGCCGCCGCCCGCCACGACATCACCGGCGCGCTCGCGACGGCCGGCTCCACCGGGGACGGCGGCCTCGTCGCGGCCGCCCGCGAGGCCTTCAACACCGCCACCTCCACCACCTTCACGGTGGGCGGCATCGCGGTCGTCGCGGCCGCGGCGCTCACCCTGGCCCTGATGCGCGACACCCGGAAGACCACCGCCCCGGATCCCGACGCCCCGGTGACGCCGCAGACCGAACCGGCCGCCTGACGGCAGCCGGTCGGCTGCTAGCTGCCGGCCCCGATGGCCCCGACCGCCTCGCGCGGTCGGGGCCATCGGGGCATCCGGCCGCTCCATCCGGGGTGGTGACCTCGGGCGTGGTGGCGCGCGCAGGACGCGGGGGAGCACTCGCGACACCAAATCCGCCGAGCGCGAACCCGATCGCCTGGGCGGTGTCCGGCGGGGCCCGGTCTCCACGCTGGGTGACTACCTCGTCTCTGCCCGGATGTCGCCAGTGGGGGTTCAGGTCCTCTCCCGGCCGGCTGATGGTTGCCGACCACCTATCGGGCGTCCAACTCCGTTACGCGGCACCTTTGTTGGGGTGTGATGGGCTTGCCGGATGGGGCGTGGGGGTCGCGGTGGCTGTCGCCCGCCCCGGCTTCGCCGTGCCCGGCCGCTACGGCTGGCCGGGGTCCGGCTCATCCGGCGGATGTTCGGGAGCGCCGTGCCGCCGACTGTCGTGCTGACTTCGAGGTGCTGGTGTGCCAGGCCGGGGGGTGGGCGCGCGGTGTGGGGAGGCGGAGGGCTCATGGCTGGAGGGCGGCCTGGTCGGCGTCCGGGAGCCAGTCGCGTGCCGGGTCGTACTCCAGCCAGCGGCTGCGGGCGGCCTCGGTGGTGAAAGCCCGCAGCAGGTCTTCGAGTTGGGGGTGCGGGTCGGTGTCCGGTCCGGTGCGCCACAGGAGCGACCAGGCGTAGAGCGGGGTCGGGTCCGCCAGCGGGACGGTGCGGACGCCCGGGTGAGCGGGGAGCGGATTGTCGGCGGGCACCAGGGAGAAGCAGGTCGGGTCGGTGCGGACCTGCTCCACGAAGTGCTCCAGCCCCAGGTTGGTCGAGCCGACCCGGTGGGTGATGCCGAACCGGGTGGCGAAGCGGGTCAGGAAGTCCAGCCGGTCCACCGCCGCCGGGTAGCGCAGCACGCTGCCCCACAGCTCGTCCGGGCGCAGGGTGTCCCGGTCGGCCAGCGGATGGTCGGTGCTCAGCAGCGCGTCCACCGGTTCCAGGCGTACCAGCCTGTGCGTCAACCCGCTTTTGTTGTTGGGAAGTTGGTGCACCCGGCCGAACCCGGCATCCGCCTCGCCGCGCAGTACGGCCACCGCGACCGATGGCAGGTCCCGGCCGGGCACCGGCTCCACCTGGAGCCCCGGCGCGGCGGCCACCGCCTGCGCCAGCGTGCGCATCGGGGCGTAGAGGTGCCCCCACACGTCGATCCGCAGCGGGCGCGCGGCGCAGCGCACGGCGGCCACCGCCCGCTCGCCCTGCGCCAGCACCCGCCGGGCCGGCTCCAGGAACCGCCGCCCGGCCCCCGTCAGCCCCACCCCGCGCGCGTCCCGCTCCAGCAGCCGCACTCCCAGCGTCGCCTCCAGCCGCGCCACCCGCTTGGACAGCCCCTGCTGGCTGATCCCCAACCGGCCGGCCGCCCGCCCGAAGTGCAACTCCTCGGCCGCGACGACGAACGCCCGCACCTGCGCCAGATCCAGATCCACCCCGGCACCTTAGGGCGTGGGGGTCGGGCGGCCGACCCGGGGGCGGGAGCGCAGCGTGCCCGCTCGCTCGCTTCCGGCGGCCTTCGGCAGGGCCGTCGCCCGGAAGAGGGCGCCTTGCCGGGAGTCCTCGGCCGCCGATGGTTGCCGGGTTCGGGTCGGGGCGGGGCAGGTCGGGCCGTTCGGCGGTGCTTCTCGGTCGGGTTCCGCTGCGGTGCTGCGGTGCTGCGGTCTGCCGGGCGCCCGGTTGCTCCCCGGCGAAGTGCGGCGGTGCCGTCCGGAGCGGGGCGGGGGCCGCGCCCGCCGGCTGTGCTGCCCTGGATGCGGGCCGGGGCAGCTGTGGTCTGCCGGGTGTGGTGGGCGGTTCCCCGGAGGGTGCCGTGTTCGCCTCCGGAAAGGTTCGGCGGTGCCGTCCGGGGTTGCCGTCCGGGGTGGGGGTGGCCGCGCCCGCCGGCTGTGCCGCTGATGGCCTTCCGGCCCGGCCGCGTCCGGCCGCCCCGCCCCGCCCCCCCGCCGTCCACGGTGCCGGCGGCCCGCAGGTGCGCACGTCGCCGCGTCCCCTCCGGCCCTCCTTCCTCGCCGCACAACCGGTGGTTGTCGACTCTCCCCTCCGGTTGTTGGACCGGGTGCCGCCACGCGGGGTGAGCTGAGGGGGTATCCGACGGAGGGGTGGGGATGAAGGCGCTGGTGGCGACGGGGCGGATGGCGGAGCCGGTGCGGTTCGCGGAGGTGGAGCAGCCGCGGCCGGGGCCCGGGGAGGCGCTGGTGAAGGTGGAGGCGTTCTCGGTGAACCGGGGGGAGACCTTCCAGCTGGAGGCGCCTCGGGCCGGGTGGCGGCCGGGGAAGGACGTGGCCGGGCTGGTGGTGCAGGCCGCCGCCGACGGGTCGGGGCCGGCCGCGTGCCGCCGGGTGGTGGGGCATCCGCCGGCCGGGGGGTGGGCCGAGTACGTGTGCGTCCCGACCTCCTCCCTCGCCGAGCTGCCCGACGGCCTGGACACCGTTCGGGCCGCCGCCCTGCCGCTGGCGGGCCTCACCGCGCTGCGGCTGCTCCGCGCCGCGGGGCCGCTGGCCGGACGGCGGGTGCTGCTGACCGGCGCCTCCGGGGGAGTGGGGCACTACGTCACCGAGCTGGCGGCCGCGGCCGGGGCCGAGCTGACCGCCGTCGCCGCCTCCCCGGAGCGCGGGCGGCGGCTGGTCGAACTGGGGGCGGCCGAGGTGGTCCACGACCTGGGCGAGGCGCGCGGTCCGTACGACCTGGTGCTGGAGTCCACCGGTGGTGCCGCGCTGCCGGTCGCGCTGGCCGGGCTGGCCCGGCGCGGCACCCTGATCTGGTTCGGCCAGGCCTCGCGGACGCCCGTCACTCTCGACTTCTTCGACTTCTTCAAGGGCCCGGAGTCGGCCGTCCTCCGGCACTTCCACTACGCGGACTCGGACGTGCCCGACGGCGCCGACCTGGCCACCCTGGTGCGTCTGACCCGGCAGGGGCGGCTGACCCCGGAACCGGGTCTGGTCGCCCCCTGGGCACGGACCGCCGCCGTGCTCACCGACCTGCGTGAACGCCGCATCCGCGGCAAGGCCGTCCTGACCGTCGCCTGAGACCCGATCCGAACGATCCGAACGATCCGAGGGGAACCCCAGTCATGCCTGATCCCATACGTCCCGCCGAACCCGTCGAGTCCGCCGACCTCTCCTTCCTCGACGCCCCCGGCCTGCTGCCCGCCCTGATCGAGGAGAACCGCCCGCGCGCCCACGGCGCGGGCCTGGACCTCTACGAGTACGACCGGGTGACCGCCGCCCTGACCTCCCCGCAGGACTGGCCGGCCGCCTTCCGGGCCGTCGGCCGCCGGTACGTCGAGGCGGCGGAGCGGGCGGCCGCCGAGGGCCGCACCGTCACCGCCGGTGAGCGTTACCGGAGCGCCGCCCGCTGGTGCCACTTCGCCGGGCTGCTCCCGCACCCCGACCGGGCCGCCGCGGCCGGCGCCGCCGCCGAGGCCGACGAGGCGATGCGGCGGGCGCTGGCGCTGCTCGACCCGGGGGCGGAGCGCGTCGAGGGGGACGGTTTCGCTGGCTGGCTGCGCCGCCCGGCGGCCGGCGGGGAGGACGCCCCGGTGGTCGTGGTCGTGCCGGGGATGGACTCGACCAAGGAGGAGTTCCACGCGGTGGCCGAAGCCCTGCTGGCCCGGGGCGTCGCGGTGCTCGCCATCGACGGGCCCGGGCAGGGCGTGCAGGCCGCCACCAGCGCGCCGGAGCCGGAGTACCACCGGGTGGTCGGCCGCGCCCTCGACGCACTGGTCGGCAGGGCGGGGCTGGACCTAGCCCGGACCGCCATGATCGGCCTCAGTCTGGGCGGCTACTACGCGGCCGAGGCCGCCGCCCGCGAGCCGCGACTGTGCGCGGCGGCCCTGGTCAGCGGTCCGTACCGGCTGGACTGGGACGGCCTGGTCCCGTTCGTCACCGCGACCCTGGCCCAGCGCTGCGGCGGGAACGAGGCGGCCCGCGCCTTCGCCGAGCGGGTCGACCTGACCGCCCTCGCGCCGGGGATCACCGTCCCGCTGCTGGTGGTCGAGGGCGGCGAGGACCGGATCCCGGGCGTCACCCCCGCCACCGTCCTGGTCGAGCGCGCCCCGCACGCCGAACTCCTGCTCGTCCCGCACGGCAACCACCTGCTCGGCACCGCCCTGCCGGACTGGCTGCCCGCCACCGCCGACTGGCTCGCGGAGCGGCTGAACGGCTGATCGGCTCATCGCACCGCGCGGGGGCTGAACGGCTCATCGCACCGCGCGGGGGCTGAACGGCTCACCGCGCCACCGCTCGGCCGGACACCCGGCGGCCGAGCACGGCGGCCGCGAAGAGCAGGCCGCCGGCCAGGAAGAACGGCTCGTAGCCGAAGGTCGCGAACCGGGCCATCGAGTCCAGCTCGTCACTCGACCGGCTGCCGATGGCCAGCGCGATCCAGTCCGGCACGGACGGCGCGGCGTGCAGCACCAGCAGTGCGGTGGTGCCCCACAGCGCGAAGCCCAGCAGCCGGGCCGGCACCCGCGCGCCCCACCGCCGCACCGGCGCCGGCGCCACCCCCGCGGCCACCGCGCACAGCGGGACCGCGATCACGTCGATCACCAGCAGCGGCGCGCTGCTCCACACCGACCGCCCGTCCGGCAGCCCCAGCCGCCCGTCCGGCAGCCCCAGCCGCCCGTCCGCCAGCCAGTACAGGTGCACCAGCGCGAAGGCCACCGCCCACCCCGCCGCCGCGTACCCGGCGCCGAGAGCCACCCGGTTCCAGCCCGTGTCCCGTGTCGTCTCCATGCCGTCCACGGTCCCGCGCCGCCCCACCGCACCGGATCGTCCCGCAGGCGGTGCTCCCTCCCCCTCCGGGGGGAACGACGAAGCCCCCGTAGCGAATTCGCCACGGGGGCTTCCCGGTTGTGGCCAGGGCCGGGGTCGAACCGGCGACCTTCCGCTTTTCAGGCCAAGCCGGGGCGTCAAGATGCCCCTGTTTGGGTGATTCTGCCGTCCATGGAAGGCTGCCGTCGGACGCCATCGTTCGGGCCGGTTGGCGTCAGCGTTGGCGTCAACCGGGGCGGGCTGGAAGCGCCACCAGGTAACAGACTGCTGCTTGATTCACACGATTCTCCGTGCCGGTACCGCCGAAGAGGCGAGACTGGGTGTGCATCTCTCGGGAGGGGACTGATGGGGATCAAGATCGAGCCGGCGTCCGGTGCGCAGGCGGAGCTGATCGAAGCGGCGATTGCGCTGGGAAATCGTTACACCAAGACGCTGGGCCTGTTGACTCCACCCGTCTACCAGAACGCCGCGGACGAAGGTGGCCTGCTGATCGCTGTCGACGGTGACGAGGTGATCGGCTACGCGCTCTGCGGACTTCCCAAGCGGAGCCCACATGTCCGGTTGACCCACCTGTGTGTCGCCGAAGAGCGCCGGGGTGAAGGCGTTGCCCGCCTACTGGTGGAGACCATCCGGACCAGGTACTCGCAGCGGCTCGGGATCAAGGTCAAGTGCCGACGCGACTACGGGCTCACGGAGATGTGGACGAGTCTCGGTTTCGTCCCGCGTGGTGAGGTGCGGGGTCGCAGCAAGAATGGCGATGACCTGGACGGCTGGTGGCTTGACCACAGTCATCCGGATCTCTTCACCGACGTTGAGAGCGATGCGCTGACCATCGTCGTCGACCACGGAGTATTTGCGGACCTGCGCGGGCTGACTCCTTCACCCGGCGCACTGGAGTCAGAGGCTCTGGAGGCCGGCTGGCTGGCCGACCTCGTGGAGTTGGCCTTCACTCCTCAACTGTTCCGTGACGTCCGCGAGATCACTGACGCGGCGGAGCGTAAGCATCAGCGGGCTGCCCTCTCTGGGCTGCGACAGATCACACCTGCTTCGGAACCGGTGGCGGCCAGAAGCCGCGAGTTGCTCGAGGCGGCCCGCGGGGTCGGGGCCGACCTGTCCCAAGGGACCGAACTGGAGCGGCGCGTAAGGTACGTGGCCGAGACCTCGTGTGCGGGGCTCCAGGTACTCGTCACACGTGATCCGCTGCTCACCGGGCTGGCAGACGTGGCATGGGACATCGCCGGAGTACGGGTCGTCCATCCGTCGGTCGTCACTCTCCACGTGGACGAACTGCACCAAGCCCAGGTCTACAGGCCGGCCGATCTCATGGGTACCGAGTTTCGGGTCGGGGAGGTCACTCCGGGCACCGAGGGCGAACTCGTCGCCTTCTTCGACCAGTCGAGTAGCGACAACGGCTCGGCGTTCGCACGGCGCCTTCGGGCGCTTGCGGAGGATGCCGTCGTGTGGCGTCGGGAGCTCCTCCGCGACGGAGACGGCCGACCGGTCGCTCTGTACGTATGGGCAATGGACGGCCGGACGTTGACCGTGCCCCTCTTGCGTACCGCTTCGCACCGGTTGGAGCAGACTCTGGCCCGGCAGTTGCTCTTCGGGCTGAAGCGCCTGGGTCGTGAGCGGGGCGCTCGAGTAGTACATATCTCGGACGCATTCATCTCGCCTGTCGCAAGGGCAGCGGCCGGCAGCGACGGGTTCTTCGAGCACCAAGGCGGCCAAGCGGCACTGCTCGTCAACGTGATCGGGACGGCCGATGCGGTCACGCAGTCCGCCGCGGAGGCCGCTCGCGCCCTGGAGCGTAAGGCGACAGCCCTCCAGACTGGGCTATCGGCCGAGGTGACGGGAGCCGTGGAGCGGGCCTGGTGGCCGGCCAAAGTCATGGATTCATTGATGCCCTCCTTCATGGCGCCCATCAAGCCGCGGTGGTCCACGGAGCTGTTTAACGTCCCCGCGATGCTGCTGCCGCGGAGCAGCGAGCTGGGAATCAGTCGCGAGCACGTCTACTACCGGTCACCCGGGCACCGAAACGAGAGCGTCCCGGGGCGCCTGCTCTGGTACGTCAGCGACGGCTTGCCGGGCCAGGACGGGCAGATGGTGATCGGCTGTTCGCGCTTGGACGAGGTAGTGATCGACACAGCTGACACCCTGTTCGCCAGATTCGAACACCTGGGCGTATATGGTCGAGCTGAGGTCCGTGAGATCGCCCATGAGGGCTCCGGTCGAGCGATGGCCTTGCGGTTCTCGGACACCGAGATCTTCCCCAAACCGGTGACGCTGCGACAGCTGAAGTCGTTTGCCGGTGACCTGGGGCTACCGTTGTCCCTGATATCGCTGACGAAGATCGACAACAGGCTGTTCCAAGCGATCTACGAGGAAGGGCATCGAAGGACGTGAACGAGCCGGAGCGCGCGATGCTGCTGTCCGTCCACCCCCGTTTCGCCACCGCGATTCTCGCCGGCAGTAAGACCGTGGAGGTGCGTCGACAGCGCGTCGCCGTCCCGCCGGGCACGCCCGTCGTGCTCTACGCCACTGCTCCCACCATGGCCCTCGTCGGAGCGGCTCTGGTCGCTGCCGTCCACGTCGGCTCTCCTCGGGAAGTCTGGTCAGCACATCGGGCGCAAACGGGCATCAGCAGGCGCGAGTTCGACGAATACATGAGCGGCGCTTCGCAGGCAAGCGGTCTCACACTTACGGAACCGGTTACCTTCGAGGAACCGGTTCCGCTCAGCGCGCTTCGGGCGGCCGGCCCGTTCCACCCACCGCAGAGCTACCGCTACCTCCACGGTGAGTCGCTCCGGCAGATGGTGGAAGCATCGTCTGCCGCAGGCGCTGACCTGCAGGGTGTTTTGGGTACCCCGGTCCCTGTGTAACTCAGGCCCAAGGACCAGTGACGTGGACGACTCGGCGTGACCGACGGATCGTTCAGGAAGGTAGACGAGAGCGTGGAACCATCGGCCGGTAGTCGTCAGCGAGAGTGAGTGGCGGGATTGTCTGATGGCGCTGCCGGTGACTCCGGCGGTTCACGTCGTTCCAGGACGGGGAACGCGCTCATAGAGCTGGTCTTCGATCCGATGGATCTCTCGCTCGACGGACTCAGTCAGATTGGGGTTGTCGATGAGGACTCCGAACTCGACGTTGCCGTACTCCGCGCTCCAGGAGAAGTTGGCGCTGGTGACCAGGAGGAACCGGTGATCGATGGCGAGGAACTTAGCGTGGTTGCGCACTGGTCCTCCGTCGAACTCCCTAGTGCGTAGGACGATCCCTGGGCGAAGGTGCGCGGCCACCTCTGCTGTGGTCGGTGACCCGGGCTTGGAGTGCCGGTCGGCTGCTTGGGAATCGAGATAGATCCGCACGTCGATCTCGGGACGGCTGACTGCTCGGCGTAGCGCTCCCCAGAGCTCTGACGACCGTTGGAAGTTGAAGGTCGAGCAGGTGACGGACTGGCGGGCGCTGTCGACGAGGCGGGCGACAGAGCTGGTCAGCGGGCCGGACTGTGCGAGGTGGCCGGGCATGGTCCAGAGCGGGTCGAGGGCGGTAGTGATCGACCGCGCTCCTTCCACGGCCCGGAGCACGGCCACGACCTGGCCTGCGCCGGGAGATCCTGGTCCAGAGCCCCGTTCCAGCAGCGCTCGCACCTCGGGTCGGCGTCCGGTGGCGACCACTTTGAGGGCAGCCGTCAGGGTGTCGCCATCGGTGAGCCGGTCGGCGATCTCCCGGGCTTCGGTGCCGCTGAGGAGCTGCCCGAGCTGTCTCGCCGCTGCCGGGTCAATCGGCGTGGTCGAAGAAGCCAAGGTTGCTCCCGGGTAGGTCGACGAGGAAGCGGCGGTCGAGGAAGCGGTTGGCCCGTTCGCAGGAGGTCTCGGAGGCCATGACGCAGCAGTGGCAGGCGGCGCCGTGAAGGAAGTCCTCGGGGTCCTGCGGCGTGCGCGTGGCGCAGATCGGGTCCGAGGAGCACCGGGTGGCGCGGTAGAGGGCGCGGGAGACGACCCCCTGCAGGCGCGTGGGTTCGCTCAGCTGCACCAAGCCGCCGAGCGTGCCGTCGCTGTCCGAGGCGGTGGTACAGATCAGCAGGCCGGCGGCGGCAGCCCGTCCCTCGGATTCCGGCCAGGCGTACAGGCGCTCGCTCAGGCTGGCCGCGGAGTATCCGCAGGTCATGGCCAGTTCGCGGATAAGCACGTGGGCGAGGGTGTGGACGAGCCAGTAGCGCGGCGGCCTCAGCCGGGTGTCGGGGTCAACCTCGACGGCCGTCTCGGAGAAGCGGCGGTGGAAGTTGCGCCGATGGGCGTCGCGGTGCGCCCGCCAGATGTCGCTGGTGGAGATCCGCTCTTCCCACACGGCGACCGCCTGGTCGTCCAGCTGAAGGAAGATGCCCTCCCCGCGGTCCTCGGTGGCGACGGTCCACGCCGGGCGGGCGCTGCGGGTCAACGGGGCAAGTCGGCGTGGCAGGTCCCCTACGCGGTCCATGGCGTCGATCCGGGTGAAGCCGATTAGGGCGTTCACCTTGCGCAGCTTCTCGACCGCGAGCACGCGGGTGATCTGCGGTGGCAGGCCGGGATCGCGCTCTCGTTTCGAGAGCGTCAGCCCGCTCGACGGGTCCTCAACCCTGGGGCCGAGCACGTCCTTTTGCAGGTACAGCCATTCGGGAACGAGAAGGTCGACGGGATCCCAGGTGCGGATGCGCTCATCCTGTTCCGCCTCGGAGGCCGGAGGCGCGCCAGCGGCTGCCACCGCCTCCGCCAGTTCTGCGTCCGACAGGTCGGTGACGTCGACCTTGCCGTCCAGCACGTCCCGCAGGGTCTCCAGGTCATCCCGGTACTTCGCGAGCTTCTCGCCCAGGGCGGTACGGATCTGGTCGGCGAGGTCGCTCTTGCGCTCCTCCGATGACTCCGGCATCACGATGATCGAGTGCGTCGCCGGGAACCACAAGTTGGAGGCGCCGACGAGCATCAGCCGGGTCTCGTTGCCGCATCCGCCCGGCTCGAACGCGTCCAGGTGCGGGTGGCGCCCGCGGCAGCGCGGCAGCTTGGACCGTCCGGCTTCGCCCTGTGCCTCGTTCATCGGCCGCCGCGCGCCGCAGGACTCGCAGCGGATCACGGCCGAAGCACCCTTGCCGGCCGTGCGGTCGACCATCTTCAGCGCCGGGAACTCTGCCTTGTCGCATTGCTGGCCCTGGTGGACCCACCGCTCGTAGGGGAACTCGTCGAGGTGACCGTCGACGCAGGCCAGGAGGTAGCGGGCCGGCACCGCCGGGCGGCGAGTCGGCCTGCGCGTACGGTCACCGGCCCGGCCGGTGCACCGGGTGTGCTCGAAGCAGGCCAGGTCCGTGCGGTAGGGGTGGGTGTTGCGGTAGTCGAATTGCGCGAGGGCGCCGAGCATGTCGCAGCCGGTGCACCGCAGCCACTGCGGGAACACGCGAGCCGGTACACCCAGGTCGTTGCCCTCGGTGGACAGGCTCATCTTCTTCGCCTGCCAGGGGAAGGGCCTCAGCTGGATATCCCGTGAGCGCAGCAGCATGGCCACGGCCTGACGGAGCCGCGGCGCGCGGATCTGCGGGATGCCGTCGCGGCGACGCCAGATCCGGTCCCAGTCGTCGAGGCCGGAGGGCATGACCGTGAACTGCGGAAGGTCCATGATCGCGCCCGGGCCGTAGGTGTACAGCAGGGAGGACGGGCGGCCCGAGCCGACCTTGGCCCGGTTGTGCTTGCGGCCCTCGTCCGACTCCCGCTCGGCGTCGCCCAGCGGATCGACGGCGTTGGACGCGTCATAGAGGAACCGTGTCTCAGCGAGGGGTTCGGCGGTCACGAGTCCTCCTTGAGCGGAGCGAAGTCCCAGCTCGGAGTGCCGGGCGGTTCCACGAAGATCAGGTTCTCCTTGATAGGGCTCACCAGGAGGTTGATCTCCGGTTGCACCTCGCGCATCGAGTTGGCCACGACGAACGGTGGAGCGTCCTTGCTGTCCGCCGCGGAGCGGGCGTTCTCGGCGCTGATCATGAGCGGGCCGAAGTGCGCCTCGTCCGAAGTCCGCTCGTAGACCAGGCCCTTGCGCAGGCGCGCCAAATGCGTGCGCCGCTTCTCCCACTGGTCGAGCCGGTTGCGCAGACGCTGACGTGCCCGGTCAGCCGCATCCTCGTCGGATGCCCGCTGCACCCGCGCCACCAGCGCGTCGATCAGCGCCTCCGCGAAGTCGCGCTCGGCCGCGATCCGACCTGCGTGCTGTTCGGGCGACAAGCCGTCGGGACGGACGGCGTCGAGGACCCGGGCCGCACTGACCAGCACGCCGTCCAGCCCGCGCTCCAGGGAGGTGACCGAGAACGGCGTGACAGACAGCGCTTCCACCCTGGCGTAGAAGGTCTCGTGGTAGTGCCGGAACTGCTCGAAGTGCGCCAGGTCGCGCGGCCGGGCCCAGTTTCCCAGCGTGACCACCAGTCCGGGCTTCTCCCCGGAACGTCCCACGCGCGAGGACGCCTGGATGTACTCCGCCGTGTTCTTCGGCTGGCCGACCACAAGCATCAGGCCGAGCCGGGTCACGTCCACGCCTACCTGCAGCATCGAGGTGGCCAGGATTGCGTCGTACGGGCTTACCTCGCGGGTGGGCATCGGCTTGCCCGCCTCGCGCAACGCGCGCAACTCCCGCTTACCGGAGACGGAGTCGAAGGCCGGGTCGAACGGCACTGCCATCTGGTCCAGCGTGGTGGTGATGTCAGCACTGGCTACACGGGAGGTGAGCTCCGCGGTGTTGAGCGTCCCGTAGTCCGTGCCGGTGCGGCGGGGCAGCTTCGACCACGGTCGCCGCTTGAAGAGAGCGGTCTGGATGTCGTCGCCCATGTAGCGGGCCATACCAGCCAATTCGCGTGTGGCGCTGAAGTAGCCGACCAGGGTCATGTAGGGGTCGGCGGCCGTGCCGGACCGGTCGAGCAGCAACTGCGCGCCGGCCATGAGGACCTCGGCGACCCGGATCTCCGCCGTGGTCAACCGGACGCCCGTGGTGCTGATCCCCACGTAGCGCCGACCGGGGAAGTGCTCCGAGACGGGCTCCTCCTTGGAGAAGAACGTCTTCCCGGCGTCGAGCACCTGCGGCGGGAAGATCGTCACATCCCGCCCGTAGAGGGCGCGCACCTGATCGGCCGCGTTGCGGGCAGTGGCGGTCGAGGCGACCAGCAGCGGCCGGACCGCCTGGCCCTGCGCGTCTCGCCAGCCCGCCATCACGTCGATCGCCACCTCGAACAGGCCCACCGTCGTGCCGAGCGCCCCGGTGATCAGGTGCAGCTCGTCCTGGATGATCAAGTCCGGTGGGCGCAGCCGCCCGGCCGGGCGAAGCCCTGCAGCAGGCAGACCGTCCTTGGCCGGATGCCTGCCATTGTCAGTCAGCTCGCAGTACCGAGAGTCCGGGTGCACGTAACCATGCCGCCCGCAGAACCGGGACGCGTAGCCGAACAGGGAGGCGGCCTCCCCTTCCCGCGCCAGGCGGGCGAATTTGTCCACGGTGGCGATAACGAACGCCGGGGTGAGCCGGTAGATCTCCTCATCCACCGTCAGCACCGGCAGCCCCTCAGCCACCTCGCCACCCTCCGCGAACGGGCAGCCCGCAAGTTCATCCCCGCAGTACACGTGCACCCGACGGGACGCCTTGACCGCCTTGACCTCCCGGGCACCGATCTTGCTGCCGCACCACGGACACCGCTGGATCTGCAGCACCGTCAGCCGGTAACCGGAGCGGTTGTTGGCCTTCTCCAGCTGCGTTGCCGCTTCCTCGAACCGCTTCGGGCTCACATCCGTGCCCACCCACAGCCCGATCCGGAACGGCTCCTCGCCCCACGTCTTCGGGTCCCTCCTGCGCGCCAGCTCGGCCGCGCAGACGAGCGCCGTAGCCCGCTGGAACTGCTGCGCCGTCAGCAGCCGTAGCGTGTAACGCATAAGCACGGCCACGCCCACACCACCGTCCAGCGCGCCGTCCGGAGTCACGACGACGCCCTGACGTCGCCGGATCGCGAACGTGTAGGCCGCCAGACCCAGATACGCCTCGGTCTTGCCACCACCGGTCGGGAAGAACAGCAGCTGCGCCTTCGCCAGATCGCCGGAGCGCTTCTCCGCCGCCGGATCGGTGAGCAGCGGCAGCTGCATGAGAATGAAGGCCAACTGGAAGGTGCGCCACGAGTGTGCCTTCGCGCCCTTGTCAGCGAGCACTGTGGCGCGAGCCTGCTCGATGCTCACCTTCGGGTGTTTGGCCCGGTGCTCGGCCACCTGGGTGTGGATGCGCTGATCCGCCATCACTCGGTTCATGAACTGGAAGCAGCGCAGCGCCTCGTCGTCGCCGAGCAGGTGTTCCAGGCCCTCGGCGAGCTGGCGCTGGACCTTGCGCGCCTCGCTGACCGCGTCAAGCCCCTCGCCCCGCAGGTGCTCCGGCAGAGCCTCGGCACGACGCTCCTCGCCATCCAGCCAGGCCGCGTACTCGCGGACGATCGGCTCCAGGCCGGCCCGCAGCTCCTCCCCGCTCGCCGTGGCGAGCGCGGTCATGTCCAGCAGCGCTTTGCCGATCTCCTCCGCCGTGGTCTGTGGCGTCTGACAGGTCGGCAGCCAGGTCGTCCACACTTCGCTGGCCCGGCGCGCACCTGCTGCCACCTGCCAGTCCACCGAGCATGTGCGCCCGACGGCGAACTCCAGCCGGTCCCGGTATTGGAGATTCAGCCGCCGCAGCTCGTCGTCCCGCTCGTGGCGGGTGTCCTCCACGGGATCGGCGACGGGGAGGAACACCTCGGCGCCACCGGCGTCCACGGTCAGCTTGGTCTGGTACAGCCACGCCTCGACCGGGATCTTGCGCGGCGTCTCCCGGTCGTTGCACAACGCCACCTCGACGATCAGGCAGCCCCGCGCCTCGTCATCGTGCCGGTCGACGCGCAGCACGACCTTGTCCTTCAGCGGGAACTCCGTCGTTGCCCCTGCTTTGAGGTCGGCGACGGCGACCTTCGTGACGATCTCGATGGGCGTGCGCTTGTAGCGGCGGACGCGCCCGCCATCAGTGGTCTCGGACTCCACCTTGACCGGCTCGTACAGTCCCCAGGAGGCGGTGACCGTGAAAGAGCCGAGGTCAGACGGGATCTGGCAGCGCAGACCCATTGAGGCGGGGATCATCAGTCCACGCTGCTGCGGCTGGTCCTCCACGCCGGCGTCCTCGTCGGCGGCCGAGCCGCTCTCATCGACGGCCGTGACGGGCACGCCGCGGCCCTCGTCAGCGGCCACGGCGTCACCGACATCGGTGGCCTGCTCGTTTGCGTCGGCGTCCTGCGGGTCGTCGCGGCTGACAGTCAGCTTGAACGGAGCGATCCGGCCGACCAGGTACGCCGCGTCCGGCGCCGCGTCCAGCACCTCCTCCGAGCCGCCCGCCGGTCCGAGCAACTCCCGTTCGAGGATGTCGACCAGGTTCTCCCGTACCGTCCACGACCGTCCATCCGGCTCACATGCGAGCCGGTACTCCGGCTGGTCATCGGCCCTGGCAGCGGGAGATGCAGCCGTCGGCTTCGCGCTGGGTGTGCTCACTCGTCCTCACCCTCGATCTCATCCTCGCTCTCGAGTGGGGGCGGTGCCTCACTCTGTCCGGCGGCGCGGCGGTGATTCTCCCCCAGCAGCCGGTCCAGGATCTCGACCCGCGCCGCCGGGCTGACCGTCCAGCGCTGAATCTGCCGGTAGATGTGGAACCCGTGCTCCAGCGGCACTTCCCCCCAGCCGTAGGCATCCATGACGGCCTGGTCGAGCGCGACGTGGATCTGCCGCAGCCGCGCGATGTCGGGGTCGGCGGTATCGGTGATGTCTGGGTCGTTGATGCGGTTGTACAGCTTTGTCAGCCCGAGATCGCGACGCAGCATGATCTCGCGCCGCTCCGTGTCGAGGGTCGCACCAATCTCGGTGAGCCGATTGGTTGGTTTCGGGCGAGGGAAAGTCTCGAAGACATCGGAGGGGGTGTAACGGACCCGCGTCTCCAATGTTGAACCGTACAAGATTGCCCAGGTTTGATGCAGGCTCGACGACAACACCGCCTGATCCGAAAATGAGTCAGTCGCAAAGATGACCGTGGCTTCGCTGGGTACGATCCCCTTGGGAACTCGGCACGGCATGACCGTTACGGAGTGCCGAGTCATGATGAGCATTTCGTTCAGGTCTGCAATGGCTTTCCGCATCGCCGGGCGCTTTTCGGCATACTGCCACCATCTTTCGCGAAGGGCTTTGCGATTCACCTTCTGGCGCTCAGATTTTACCTGATCAAGGAGCCGGGCGTAAGGAATCGGATACTCTCTTGCTTTGTCCTCTGAGCGATCGAAAAAGTCGATCACCCACCGAGAGGGAGACATATTTGCTCGCGAGTTGAGGTCTTCGCCGTTTAGATAAGGGAAAAGCACCTCGGCGTTCTTCGGGTCGGCGTTGATCCATTCCATCGCCTCCTCGGGGTTCAGGATGAATCCCTTTCCCAGTACGATGCATCCCTGGAATGTGATGCCAGCGTTCTCGGGCAGTCGTACCGGGGTACCATCGATGCGCCCTGCAGGTTCCAGAAGCGTCGAGATCTGCTTCACTTCGACGCCATCGGCCACTCGTGGCACATTCGGATTGACTGAATTCCGAGTCCCCCAGACCGCCGCGTACTCCAGGTTGGCGCTAGTGGCTGGCCACGACCGGCTCTGGATCGCCCGGGTGATGGCGAATCCGTCGGCGACCATGCGATCGAGCCCGACTTCGCGAGTGCCTCCCTGGGCGACGGTGTTCGTCGCGATCAGGCCGAGGTTGCCCTTACGGGTCACTAGGGCCATCGCGCGCAGGAAGAAGTAGGCGACGCCGTCGGCGCTACCCCGTGTCCCGGACGCCAACACGTTGACAAACCAGTCGCGCATATTGGTGCCCATCGCGCCGGTGAGCTTCTGCCCACCTAGGAAGGGCGGGTTGCCGATAATGGCGTCGAAGCCGCCACGCTCCATCACGTCTGGTACGGCCAGGATCCAGTGCAGCGGCTTCCACCGGTCGTAGTCGGTCTCGATGGTCGGGGTGAGGCCGGCGGAGAGGATGCCGTCGAGCATCGCCCGATTAGCAGTGCCGCCGTCCGCGGGGTAGGCCAGGCCGACGGCGACTCGGAGGTTCTCATACGCCTCGGTGAGCGCTTTGCCGGGCTTGCCGCCCAGTCGTAGTCCGGCGGCGATAACGCCGTCGGCGACATCCGCGAGTTGGCGAGTGAGTTCCTGATACTCGCGCCACTGCCGCCGCTTCGTCGCCGCAGATCGCTGCGGGTCGTCGTCGTTGACCTCGCTCGCCAGGTTCTGGCGCAGTTTCGTCGCCCTGTTCAGCACGCCGTCGATGTCGAGGTGGCGGATCGTCGCGGTGCCCTCGTCGAAGTCGAAGAGCGGTGTCGCTGCGGCCTTGGCCGGGGTGATGTGGAGCGCGCTCAGCTGTTCGGTGTCGGTGAGGCCGAGCAGGGAGTTGCCGTGCAGCACCTTGTCGTCGACGAAGGAGAACGGCAGTTTGGGGTCCAGGGAGACCAGCCACAGCGAGAGCTTGCACATCTCCACGGCCATGGCGTTGATGTCCGCGCCGTACAGGCACTTCGCGACGATTGTCCTTATCGCGTGGACATACAGGTCGTGCGCCGTTCCGGTTGCCACGCCCTCGCGACGCCACGCCTCGACAAGCCGGGCGGCCAGGTACCGCGCGGCGGCGACGAGAAACGCGCCGGAGCCGCAGGCGATGTCGGCGATCTTGACGTCGAGGATGTCGTCGGACGACACCGGTCGCCACGCATCGGGGTCGCCGATCTGGTGCGGGCCGGGATTGAAGACCAGCGGCTCCAGGGCGTGCTTGACGACCTCCTCCGCCAGCTTGCGCGGGGTGTAGTGGGCGCCGGCCGTGGCACGTGACGGGGTTTCGACGATCAGCACGCCGCCGGGCTCGACCACGAAGGGCCGGTTGCGCAGGTCCCGCCGGATGATGCCGATGTGGGGCCGCAGCCGGTCGCGCAGGGCCTCGTCGATGGTTACGGCTCTCAGCGCGCGTTCGGCGTCCTCGACCTCGTCGCTGCCGCGGATCGCCTTGGCCAGTGCGGCCTTGGATGGCAAGTTGGCGGCGGGCTGCTCGTCCTTCACCCAGGCCAGGATGGCGTCGGCCAGCTTCGCAGGGTCACGGTAGTGGGCGGCCATGGCCTCCAGCTCGGCCAGCGGCATTTCCGGTTCCTCGCCGGCCTTGCCGATGAGTCCGATGGTGACCTGGTCCGTCTCCTTGCTGGCGTAGCCGAGCAGGCCCTCGTAGATGTAGCCGATCTGCTCGACGTCGATGTCGCGGAAGGAGATCCGCCGGGCCGGCTCGCCCCGTAGCTGGGCCATCTGCACTGCGCGCAGCACCTCCAGCATGACCCGGTCGCTGACCGTGATGGCCAGGGTGCCGCGCGGGCTGCGGGCGGTGAGGAACGGGAAGCGGTCGGGGTCGAAAAGTGATCCGCCGTAGGAGGGCAGACGCAGGTCCTCGAACGAGGCGCCGCGCGAGAGCGCCTGAGAGGTCGCCAGCAGCCGGTGCCAGGTCAGGTGGGTGCCGTCGAGGGTTTCGCTGCCCTCTTCGCGTTCGCGGCGGTCGAGGGCGTCCAGCTCGTCGCTGATGCCGTAGCCCATCGCGAACAGCCGGCTCTGCGGAAGCAGGCCGCGTTCCTCGGCGAAGAGCAGGAAGACCACTCGCATCATCACAGTCACGGCGGCCTCGTAGACCCCCTCGCGGTCCGTCGGCAGGGGGTCGGGCTCGCCGTGGCGGACGGCGTCCAGGCCGGCCTCCGACAGGGCCTGTACGAGCAGCTCGACCGCGCGCCGCACCTGGACGCCGAGCGCTTCGGTGATCTCCTCAGCTGCGGCGACCGACTCGCCGAACAACTCGGTTAGACGGTCCTCGGGGCGTCCGCCGAGCAGTCGCCGAAGACGGAGCAATTCGACGAAGGCGTTGCGGGTCTGGGGCTCCTCGATCCAGGTCTGGGCGTCGACGATGCCGGAGGCGACCATGGTGTCCTTGCGGGCGCTGACGATCGCCCACCAGCGTCCATCGGTGACGACGCCGACGGGGACCTTTCCATGCCGCAGCAGTTCTTCCATGCGGTCGATCGGACTGGTCGCCCAACCGTCGTCCAGCGGATCGCGTAGCGAGTCCACGGGGTCAACGACAAGGACGAGCGCGCCGACCGTCTCGCCGTAGGCGAGTGCTCCGGTGGGCGTCACCGTCACGGCATAGTTGGGTGACCGCACGCCGCCGGCGACCTCGGCGAACAGCGCCCCGGTCAGATCGCTGGTGTAGTGGTCGCCCCAGCCGAGGATGTTCCGCAGAACCAGTTCGACCCAGGCGTCGCGGGCCTCGCGGTAGCGGTCGAGCGCGGACGGGTCGTCTCGGCGCAGGTCCCAGCCTTCCCATGCCTTCTCAAATGCCGGCTTGGCGTCCTTGAGCAGGGCCGCCTGGTCGGCACCGACTTGGGGCATCCCCTGCTGCCAGACGCGCTTGAGGGCGGGAACGGACAGGAACGGCCCGTCGGCGTCCACCAGTTCCAGCCACGCGCGGTGGAGGTCGGCGGTGGATCGTGCCGACCCGGCGGACTTGCGCCTCATGACTGCACCCTCCCTGCTTCGGCGTCGGCCGGGGTCAGCGCGAAGACCACGGCTGCGGCGGACACGTGCGGTTTGACGTCGGCGTAGCGCTCGCCGATCGCGGCGATCTCGCGCTGCTCCTCCTCATGGAGGTTTGCCAGCCGGTCCTCCATGGCCAGCAGGTCACGGCGGCGCTGTGCCTGCTGGTCGTCGGTGAACAGCAGTTCCTCCTGGGCCTTGATCTCCCGCGCCAGCCGCTCGCGGGACTCCTCCAGGTTGATCCGGAAGGCCGTGAAGATCTCCCGGGCACGGGACACGTCGGACTCCTGGCGGGTGCGGAGTGTCTCGGTGACCCGCTCCTGATGGGACTCGGCCCTGCGCGCCACCGCATTGAGCAGGCGGGTCCGCAGCCGGGAGTCCTCGGCGTCCCACAGCTGGGCGAGCGATGCACGCACGCCCTCGTCGGCCAGGATCAGATGCTCCGCGTCGAGGGCCTGGTCGAGCACCTCCTCCACCTTGACCTCGGCCATGGCCTGCCCCCGCAGGCGGACGCCGGTGAGGAAGACCTCCTCGTGTAGCCGCAGGCCGCCGCGCCCGACGAGGACCAGCCGCGAGACGGCGGCCACGCACGACTGCGGCAGGTCCTCGACCACGACTGCGGTCACCCGGTGCACCGGGGAGTCGACGCTGAACAGCGCGCTGCGCAGTAGCCGGGCCGACCGTTGCATCAGCGCGTGGCCGAGGTGGACGTGCACCAAATCGGTGCGGTCCTGGGCCGCCTTGTCGTCGAACGTGATCGGCCGCAGGACGCCAGGGTTCAGGCGGGTGTCGAGCCCATCGAGGGCGTGCTGCCAGGCCGACCCGAGCGAGGGGATCTCGAACACCCTGGCGTCGCTGCGATCATCGCCGATCTCGATCAGCGGCGGCTGCGCGGTGAGCGCCAGGGCCGCATCCACCACCCGGCGCGCATTGCCGGGAGTCAGGTGCATCTCCAGCTTGCGCTGGTCGTAGGTGCGGGACAGTTCGGTGAGTCGACGGTTGAGCTCGATGCCGCCCGCCAGCGCTCGGGTGATGATCGCGTCGCCGCTGTCGTGGTCGGCAGCCCTGGTCTTGCGGGCAGCGGTCGTGGTCGGGCTGAAGTGCTCCTGCAGTTCGCCGTCGATGATCTGGTTGACCGAGCCGAGATCGTGGGCGACGTTGCCGACCTTCTCCGCGATGCGGCGCATGAAGTCCATGTCCGCGGCGTAGGTCGCCGAGGTCGAGTCGGGCGCGAAGTGGTAGATCTCGGGCGTGTGGTGCTGGCCGTAGCGGTCGATACGCCCGATCCGCTGCTCCAACCGGGAGGGGTTGAACGGGATGTCGAAGTTGACCAGCCGGTGGCAGTACGCCTGCAGGTCGATGCCCTCGCCGGCCGAGTCGGTGGCGACGAGCACCCGCACGCGCTCCTTGCTCGGGTCTTCGGTGAAGCGGGCACGGATCTCCTCCCGCTCCTCAGCGGGCGTGGATCCTTGGATGGTGGCCAGCACCTCGCCGTAGCCGCGCTGGGTGAGCACGTCGGCGATCCAGTCCAAGGTGGCGGCGTATTCGGTGAACACCACCACCCGCTCATTCATCCAGGTCTTGCCATCCGGACGGCAGACCGCGTCGAGGAAGCCGATCAGCGCCTTCAGACGCGAATCCGGCCGGTGCTCGAAGCGCCGGCCCCATGAGACCAGGGCGGAAATCTCCTGGGGGCTCGCGGCTACCAGCGGATCGGAGCCCTTGCTCTGCCGCAGGGCGGTGAATTCCGGATGGTCTTCCCGGCCTTCCTCCTCGTCCGACTGCTGGCTGCCGAGGATCTCCTCGTAGTAGTCGTCCTCGTCATCCAGATCCGGCAGCCGACCCGTTGCGGCGGCCTGCTCGTAGAGCTCCAGCGTGCGGGCGAACGACCACGGGCTGGACAAGAAGCGCTTCTTCAGCAGCATCGCCACGATGTCACCCGAGCGCTTCTTGCCGTTGGCGCGGGCGCTCTCGGCGAGGAGGCGCTCCAGAACCGCGAACTGCTGCTGCTCGTCGTCGTCTGGCGTGAACGGGATGGTCTTCAGCTGCCGGGCCTTGAAGCCCTTCTCCTTCAGCTCAGTCTTCAGCCGACGCACCGTCACCTCACGCAGCGCCCGCTCGTCAAGGAGGGCGCCGCGGCTGAACCGCCGACCGTCGATCATCTCCAGCAGCGCGGTGAACGACTCCGGGTAGCCATTGTGCGGGGTGGCGGACAGGAACAGGCGGTGCTCGCACCGCTCCGCCAGCTCGCGGGTGGCCATCGTGCGCTGGCTGTCCACGGCGTACCCGCGGTGGCCGTCCGCAGCGCTCGGGCCAGCGGGTGCGACATGGTGGGCTTCATCGACGACGAGCACATCGAACGCGAACCGCCGGGCGGTGGCTGTGTCCCGGGCGTCAGCGTAAATCGCGCGCAGCAGACGCTGCGCGCGTACCGTCGGCAGCCACGACAGGCTCACGATGACCCGCGGGAAGAGCCGGAACGGATTCGCGTTCAGCCCGTGGCTGCGCCGTACCTGCGACATCAGCTCGCTGTTGACGATCACGAAGTCCAGGCCGAACTTCTCCCGCATCTCGTCCTGCCACTTCAGGGCAAGGCTCGGCGGGCAGACAATGACGACCGAGCGCGCCCGGTGCCGCAGCAGCAGCTCCTGGATGACCAGGCCGGCCTCGATGGTCTTGCCCAGGCCGACGTCGTCGGCGAGCAGCAGATTGGTGCGAGAGGACTGCAGGGCGCGGCGCAGCGGCTCCAACTGGTACGCCTCGACGTTGGCGCCGCTGCGGAACGGAGCCTGGTACGAGTCGGCGTCAGCGGAGGTAACCGCACCCCAACGTACGGCGTCAACGAATGCAGCGAGCGTGTTCGGGTCATCGAAGCCATCCACTGCGATGGTCTCCGGCAGACCCTGATCAGGCGCGACGGTGTGCCCGACCTCTAGCTCCCAGACAACCGCCAGTTCCTCGCCAAGGCGGTCTTCTTCCAGGGACTGGAGGCTGACTACGTGCGTAAGCCGAGCCATGCCCTCATCGGCGGGGCTGCGCGGCAAGCCCTGTTGGCGCACGTCCGCGACCGCCCAGGTGGAACCCCGAACGTTGACGACCTGTCCCGGTTCGGGGATCTGCGGCAGAGCCGCAGGCTGCGCGGTGCGCGGGCCCCGCTGCACCTGCTCGTCAGACACAACCGCCATCGCGCGTCCCTTCGCCACCACCGCTGCTACTGCCACCTGATCATGCCGGAACCGGGATCATCTCTGGAGCAAACCAGCCGAAGAGTACGACGGCCCATGTGCCCCATCATCCTCGCGCTGATTTTCGATTTTCGCAAACATCCCTGCTAGCATGGCTTGCATGCCGAACACCCCCGACCGCGTACGCGAGCTGATCCAGGCATCGGGGCTGAGTCAACGCGATTTCGGCCTCCGAATCGGGCTCGACGACTCCAAGCTCTCCAAGTCCCTCAGCGGCAGCCGCCGCTTCTCATCGCTTGACCTGGCGCGTATCGCCGAGGTGTGCACCGTGACAGTCGACTGGCTGATCACCGGAGAGGAGCCTCCGCTGGCTCTGGCAGCGCGGACCACCGGCGGTAGCGCCGGTGAGGCGATCCGCGCGGCGAGGCGGTACAGCACGCTCAGATCAGACATGGCAGCTGTCGGTTTCCCGCAGCCGTGGCGACCCGTGCTCCAACATCCCGCTGCAGGGAGCTGGACGGAGCGGGGGCGCCGTCTGGCCGCCAGCGCGCTAGAGGCCGTAGCTCGCAGCGGGCTGTCCGTGCAACAGGAGGACCTTCCCAAGCTGGTGGAGGAGGTGTTTGGAGCCGATGTGGCGGTCGTCGAGGTGGGCCCCGACTTCGACGGGCTTGCCGCCGCATCGAGCGAGGCGAAGATCATTGTGCTCGCTACCTGCCACCTCCCCTCTCGGCAGCGGTTCACCCTGGCCCACGAACTCGGTCACCTGCTGGCGGGTGACAACCAAGAGCTGCACCTCGATAACGACGTATTCGACAAGGCGTACGCGAAGGAGCCAAGCGAGATCCAGGCCAACGCCTTCGCCGCAGCCTTCCTCATGCCAGAAGAGGAAATGCGCCAGGCCGTGGGCACCATCGGTCTCACCGAGGCATCGTTCGCTGCTCTGGCGTGTGACTGGATGGTGACCCCTTCGGCTCTCGCGTATCGGCTACTGAACCTTCGTCTGATCGACGCCGGCGCCTGCGAGCGCTACAAGGCCATCAGCTCGGCCAATGCGGCAGCCCTGGCTGGCCGAGGTGAGGAGCTCGCCCGACGAACCGTCACCACAAGCAGCTCTAGACCCCCAGGACTCCTCGTGCGCGACACTTACGCGGCCTACGAGGCGGGCGAGGCCACGCTCCGCCCGTACGCTGGCCTTCTTGGCAGGGATGTTGACGCGCTCAGGCGCGATCTGGAGACGGGAAGCGAGGCTCCCAGCTCCTCGTGAACGCCTACTTCTTCCCCGACAATACGGTGCTGTGCAATTTCGCCTCGGTGGAGCGACTCGATCTGCTCAAGGCAGTACTCGACGAACGCGGACGATGGACCGCCGCAGTCGCCTACGAAGCGCACCGGTCCGCATCCGTCCTGCCCTCCCTCGGCAACCTCGCGACTGATGGCTGGCTCGGCGAGCCAATCGAGATCACCAGTGACGTCGATGTCCAACAGATCAACCGCATCCGCCGCACGGTCTTCGGCGGCACCGACGACGAGCCGCTGAAGCATCTCGGCGAAGCTGAGACCTGCCACGTCATCCTGAACCTCGGGGAGTTCGCGGGCTCGTGGTGGATCTCGGATGACAACGAGGCGCTCAGGTACGCACGACTCAAGGGCATCACCACCCGCGAGACCATCGATCTCATGGCCATCGCGGCTGTGAACGGGGAGATCACTGCACAGGACGCTTACGCGTTAATGCGGGCTATGGCCGACCAAGGTCGGCATTTGCGGCTCCCCTCGTCCGCGGCTGACCTCCTGAACTGACTGTTGCCAGGCGCACCTGGCTCGCTACGCGGGACCGGCCCGGCGGGCGGCAAAGAGGATGTGTGTGCCGCCGTCGCGGGCGCCGAGGCTGGCGCAGGCGGCGGTCTCGTAGGTGAGGAATCGCTCCCAGAGTCCCGGAGACCGTTCGATGTCGGCGAGCACGGCCGGGTCCTCGAGGCTCGCCCAGTTACTCGCCGATCCGGCGAGGGTCTCGCCGCCGGATTCGGTCACGAGGGCGGTGAGTTGTTCCCAGGTGAACATGCGGCAGACGTGGGTCATGCCGGGTACGTGGCGCAGGTCGCCGGTGCGGATGACTGCATCGGTGACGTCGGCGCCGTAGCGGATAGCGAGCTGGGTGGCGCCGGGGAAGCGGGCTCGCCAGCTTCCCCACAGGGACATGACCGAAGCGACCACGACGCCCCCGGGCTTCACGATGCGGAAGAGGCCGGTGAGGGTCTGGTGTTCCTGGTCGAACGCGTACGAGAGCGGGCCTCCGTAGGCGAGGACCAAGTCGAACGCGGCGTCGGGGAAGCGGCTGGTGTCGCGCACGTCGAGGGTGTGGCGGGCTTCGATGGCGTGCTCGTGTCCAGCGGCGGTGACGTTGATCTCGTTCAGGTGGAGTTGGACGGGCGAAATGTCGGTAACCACGACGCGAGCGTCGTGTTCGGCGAGCACCGTCGTGAAGCGGCCTGGGCCCGCTCCGATCTCCAGGACTCGCTGATCCTTGCTCAGATATGGGGCCAGGAAGCGGCGGTGGATCTCGAAGGAGACCCGACCGGCGACGTCCTTGGTGAGCCGGTCGTGCTCGGCCTCGCCGAGGGCGTCGTAGTAGCGGCGGATGGCGTCGACGGATTGATCGCTGCTGGGCGTCTCATCCGATGTGTCAGCCATCTGCCTCCGTCCGTGTCATCAGGGACGCTGCTCTGCACGTGGCCTCTGACCTGGGCTTCTCAAAACGGAGCGATTCGGGCAGGGCTCCGCCACTAGAATGCGTTCCCCGTCGTGATGTCGGCGTGAGCGCCGCCGCGACACTCCGCAGTTTCACCGAGAGGACGGTCTCCGGTCCGATGCGTTGGTCCCAGCTGTACGTGCCCACTCTCCGGGAGGACCCGGCGGACGCGGATGCGGTGAGCCACCGCCTGCTGGTGAGAGGAGGGTTCGTCCGGCAGCTCATGGCCGGCCACTACTCCCTGCTGCCGCTGGCCGTGCGCGTCCGCGCCAAGATCGTGGACATCATCCGCGAGGAGATGACCGCGATCGGCGCCCAGGAGTTCATCCTGCCCGCCCTGCACCCGGCCGAGATCTGGCAGCGCAGCGGCCGCTGGGAGGTGATGGGCGAGGAGATGTTCCGGCTCAAGGACCGCAAGGGCGCGGACCTGGCGCTCGGCATGACGCACGAGGAGATCTTCACCGTCCTGTCGCAGGAGCTGAAGTCGTACCGGGACCTTCCGCAGATGTGGTACCAGTTCCAGACCAAGTTCCGCGACGAGGCCCGCCCGAAGAGCGGCCTGCTGCGGGTGCGCGAGTTCACTATGAAGGACTCGTACAGTTTCGACATCGAGGCCGGCGGCCTCGACCGCTCCTTCGACCTGCACAAGGCCGCCTACGAGCGGATCTTCGCCCGCCTGGGGCTGCCCGCGATCCCGGTGCAGGCGTCCAGCGGCAGCATGGGCGGCAGCGCGTCCGTGGAGTTCATGAGCCCGTCGAACGCCGGCGAGGACCTCGTGGTCCGTTGCCCCGGCTGCGACTACGCGGCGAACACCGAGAAGGCGACCTCCGCCCTGCCCGCCGTGGTGGACGGCCCTGGTCTGGACGCCCCGGAGCGGTTCGACACCCCGAACGCGCGCACCATCGAGGAGCTGTCCGTCCAGCACGACGTGCCGGCCGAGCGGCAGATCAAGACGCTGGTGTATGTGGTCGACGACCAGCTGACCCTGATCCTGGTCCGCGGTGACCACGCCCTGGTCGAGCAGAAGCTCATCGACACGCTCGCCGCCACGGCGGTGCGGCCCGCCACTGCCGAGGAAATCCAGGCGGCGCTTGGCGCCTCCCCCGGCAGCCTGGGCGCGGTCGGCGTCGCCGAGCTGCCCGTCCTCGCGGATGAAGCCCTGCGCGGCCGCACCGACATGACCACCGGTGCCAATATCGACGGCGTCCACCTGCGCGGTGTGTCCGTCGAGCGGGACATCGCGGTACAGCGATGGGCGGACCTGCGCGAGGTGACCGCCGGCGAGCCCTGCCCGCAGTGCGGTACGCCGCTGGAGGTGGTGGTCACGATCGAGGTGGGCCACATCTTCAAGCTTGGCCGCAAGTACACCGAGACCCTGGGCGTGACCGTGCTCGGCCGGGACGGCGAGCGCGTCGTCCCGATCATGGGCAGCTACGGGATCGGCGTGGAGCGGGCACTGGCGTCGATCGTGGAGACGCACCACGACGACAAGGGCATCATCTGGCCGGTTGCGGTCGCCCCGTTCGAGGTGGCGGTCGTCATGCTCGGCACCAGCGACGAGAAGGTGACAGAGGCCGCCGAGAACCTGTACAGGCAGCTCCAAGGTGAGCGGGTGGACGTGCTGTTGGACGACCGAGACGAGCGGCCCGGCGTGAAGTTCCGCGACGTCGAGCTGATCGGCATCCCCTACCGGATCACGGTCGGCGCCCGCGGCCTGGCCGACGGCACGGTCGAGGTCACCACCCGGGCCACCGGCGAGACCCAGTCCGTGCCGGTGGCCGAGGCGGTGGAGCACGTCCGCAAGCTGCTGACCGCCGCCGTGTGAGGCGATCGGCTCGTCAGCCGGACACCCGGTGAAACGCCTCGGTGAGGAGCGTCTCCGGGTAACAGCGAAGGATCTTCGCGACGCTGCGCGCCTGGGTCTCGTAGTGGCCCATGGCGCGCAGCTTCGCTTCCAGGGCATCGCCCACCTGCATCCGCAGGGTGGCCGACAGTCGCATCGCCTCGACCTGGCGGGGGTCCAGGAAGCCGGGTCTGGCCGGTTCGGTGTACTGGATCGTGCTGGTCACCAGGAGCACGTCCGGGCTGGCCTCGTAGCGGTCGAGCGCGGCGAGGGCGATCCGGTGTGCGGCGCGGTGGTCCGGATGGCCGTTCATCCCGTTGGGTGGGAAGGCCACCACTCGATGGGGCCTCCAGCGGCGCAATGCCTCCAGGACGAGAGTTGTCCCGCTCGCCTCGTGGTCGCTGAGGCCGCCGTCGGGCAGGTCGTGGACCTCGGCGCACGTGACTCCGAGCGCCTCGGTGGCGCGACGGAGCTCCTGCTCGCGAACGGCGGGCAGGTCCTCTTCAGTGCACATGCCGAGGGTCCTGCCCGCGCCTCCGCGGGTCAGGGTGACTGTGACCGTCGTACCGCCGCGAAGGGCGGTGCGGTGGAGGAGTCCGCCGCAGTGCAAGGTCTCATCGTCGGGATGGGCGACAACGACGAGCAGGTCGGCGACCGTCATGCCGGCACCTCCTCGACGGCGTTCTCCAGCGCGGCCAGGCGGTCGAGGATGTCGGCGTCGCTGACGTTGCCGATCAGGTGTCGGCGGTCGTTGGCGTCCTCGCTGTGCCAGACGGCGGCCTGCGACTGCTCCGGTGTCCACACGAGGCCAGCTGAGTCGATCAGCAGGTAGCGATGCTTGCGGCCACCCGCGCTCTTGGCGGCGATCCTGACGTGTCCGGGCGCGTTATCCCGGGCAACGGCAACGGCGCGCTGGAACTCGCCTTCGCTGATGAGGTAGCGCTCGCGGTTCCGGTGCCCCAAGGGCCCGATCGGCATGAACTGAAAGAGCTGCCACTCCTCGATGCCGACGAATCCGCTGAGCAGCCCGGCGATCGCCGCGATGTCACCGCTGTTGCCGCTGTGGACGACGGTGTTGACGCAGATCCGGGCTCCGACCTTGCCCAATAGCGATAAGACCGCCAGCTGGGAGGCGACGGTCGCGTGCCGGCGAAACTGCTGCTGCACGGCGTCGGTGCTGCCGTCGAGCGGGATGCCGATCAGGTCGCTGACGGCGGCCACATCGTCGGCTGACACCTGGTCGACGGTACCCGTCCCCATGAAGCGGATCTGCGCGGCGCCGAGGAAGGCGGTGCCGACGGTGTCCAGGTGGATTCGGAGACCCAGGTCGTGCAGACCGGTGAGCAGCGTGATGATGTCGGGCCGGGTGAGCGGGTCGCCGCCTCCGACGGTGATCTTCTCGATGCCGAACTGTTCGTGTAAGCCGGCCGCGAACCGGAGCACTTGGGGCGTCTCGGTGATCGTGCGGCCGAAGTAGTTGTAGCAGCCGGGGCAGGCCACGAAGCAGCTCTTGCCCGCGCTGAGGATGACACTGCGCATGATGCCTCACTGGCGGTAGTGGGGTCGGGAGTTGAGCAGTGCGTCGCCGAGCGGATCAGCCCTGTATGGCCATCCGGTAGGCGGCTTGGTAGCCGTCCGCCATCCGGCGGATCGAGAACTCCGAGGCCACGTGCGCGCGACAGCTGGCGCGGTCGATCGTCGGCGAGCGGCGGATCGCGTCGGCCATCTCCTGGGCGTTCTCGGCGAGGAACCCGGTGATGCCGTCTCGGACGAGCTCGGGGGCGGCCCCGGCGCGCAGGGAGACCACAGGGGTGCCGCAGGCCATCGACTCGATCGGCACGAGTCCGAACGGCTCCGGGATGAGCGAGGTCATCAGGGTGGCAGCGGCGCCAGCGAGGAGTGCGGTCTTCTGCGGGAAGTCGAGCTCACCCAGGAAGGTCACCTGGTCGCCGTCCACATGCGGCTGGATCTGCTGCTCGAAGTACGCCCGGTCACCGGGCTTGACCCGGCCGGCGATCTTCAGCCGCAGCCCTGCGCGGCGCGCCGCCTCGATGGCGACGTGGACGCCCTTCTCGGGTCGGATCCGGCCGAGGAACACCAGGTACGGCCACGAGTCGGCCGCTTCGGTGCCGAAGGGGAAGGCTTCCACGTCGATGCCGTGGTGGACCGTGCGGAGGTAGTTGAGCTCTGGCAGGTGGGAGCGCTGGTCGCCGCTGATCGCCACGTAGCGCTCGGCGGCGAACCGGCGGAAGAGCGGCGCGTTGTCCTCGTTGAAGAAGCAGTGCACCGTGTGGACCACCGGAGTGCTCAGTCCGTGGAGCGCCGGAATCGCCAGACACCCGGTGTTGGAGTGGACGTGCGAATGGATGACGTCGAACTCGAAGGCGCGGTCGCGGACCTCCTGGAGCTGGAGCATCCGGTAGACCTCGGGCTCGCGGACACTCGGGTCCGCGTGAAGAGCCGTCGTACCGATGCTGTGGAGGTTGCCGGCCACCTTGGAGTCGCCAGAGGCGAAGACGGTGACGTCGTGCCCGTCGAGGACCTGGGCGGCGGTGAGGTCGGCGACCAGCGACTCGACGGCCCCGTAGCCCCGGGGAGGGACGCTCTCCCATAAGGGGGCCACATGTGCGATGCGCATACGTTCAAGCTCCTCTCGATACGGCGACCTGCCGTTGCGGCGGGCCGCCTGCGGCAGTTGGGAACGAGGGCCGTAGCCCGGAACGGCCGGCTGTTCGGCCGTCGGCGAGGTTCACTCGGCTTCAGCCGCGAGTGTCAGCGCCAAGCTCGGGTACCTCGGTGAGGAAGCCGCGCACCTCGTCCGCGCAGCGGCGGATCTCCTTCTCGTGGGAGTCGAGGGCGAACAGCGTGAGGTAGCGCGCGATGTTGGACTCGTAGATCCGCGGGTTGATGCCGTGAGCGGCCATGGTGTCCGGCCACAGCGGGAGCATCCACACGTGGAAGTGCGGGCGGTCGAGCTTCTCCTCCTGGTACATCTGCACCGCCGCCAGGCCCAGCCGCTCACGCATGGCTCGCCGGACGAAGTGCGTCACCCGCCCGAGCCGTTCCACCAACGGCAGCTCCATCTCGTCAAGAGCGCCGATGTGCGGACGGACACCGACGACCATGAAGCCGGGCACCGCCCACTCCGCGTCCTGCCTGACGGTGATGACGCCGTCGTCGTACACGGGGGCGAGGATGTCGGGCAGCTCGCGTTCGGCGAGGTTCATGAAGCAGCCCCGGCAGGTGTCCTCGTGGACAAGGCGGCTGGGGCCTCCCAAGAAGTCGAGGTACCGGTAGCCGGACGGCGGGCCGGGCAGGCCGGGCTTCATAACGGACTCGGGCACGGGGTCTCCATTCGAATCGGCTGCTTGTGGGTTATTTGGGGTTTTTCGGACGCGCACAGGCACGTCGCTGACCCAGCGGTGAAGCCTTGAGGGCAGCGTCGAGCACGCGCAGGACGAGCTCGGCGGCGGCGCGGTCTGCGTGGGTCGCCGGGTTAGCCAGCGCTGTCGCGGCTGTCTATCCAGAGCCGTCGCCCGCGCAGAATGAGCGCAGGGCAGGTGAAGTGGCGTCGACTCAGCAGAGGCAGCAGGGTGACGCGATGAACGGCGAGCGCCATGCGGACGCCGGTGCCGCACAGCTCCAGTTCGTAGCCACCGCCGTCGTCGATCGCCTTGATCACGGAGGGAAGGACGGAGTGGTCGCCCAGCCACCTCCGTAGCTCTGCATCCGTGCTTCGACTCAGCGCCTGGCTGACGCCGGCAGCGGCTCGCCGCAGGTGCTTGTACGCGGCCTCCGCGTTCGGCAGTACCTCCCAGTCGAAGAGCTGGGCCAACTCAGTGCCATGCACGTCGAAGTACGAGGTGCACCGGTAGAGCACGCCTGGGCGGGTCATTCCGAGCCCTTCAGGCTGCGCGACAGGCAGGGTGGGTGCCGACGTCATGCGGCGCTCTCCTCCTCGTAGGGCCTTGATGCCTCGGGGCCGAGCCGGAACCAGACCTGCTTGCCTGTTCTGCGCGGCTTGGTGCCGAACTCATCCGCCATGGCCGCGAGCAGGAACAGCCCTCGTCCGCCGACTTCGTCATCGGCCGGCTCTCGGATCACCGGGAAGGTCCCGTCGAAGTCGCTGACCCCGACGAAGACGCCGGTGTCCGTCTCCGACAGGACGAGCTCGCAGTCACCGCGGGTGTGCTTGTAGACGTTGGTGAGCAACTCCGTGACGCCGAGCTCGGCGACGAAGCTCAACTCGGCTTTGCGCCACAGCCGCAGGTGCGCGCGGACGATCTCGCGTACCGGTTCCATGTGCTCGGGCCGGACGAGGGGGAGGCTCATGCGGTACCACCTCCGCTCGGTCGGCCTCGCGACTTCGGGCGGGTCGCTCGGCTCCCCTGCGTTGAGGCAGGCATCCGGAGAACCGAGTGACGTCACATCAGTTGCTGTGCTCTCGGTCCTCATGGCTGAGTACTCCTCAAGCGGTGCAGATCACTTCGGGCAACCAGGTAACCGCTGTTGAGTAATCGGGAGTAATGTCGGTGGGGGTGTCGAAGGGTGTCACTTCCGCTACCGATCGTGCTGGGGGCCACGGCGATGAAACCAGTGAACGCCAAACTCGAGCAGCTGCTGGAGCAGTCCGGCATCAGCCGGGGCGAGCTGAGCAGGCGAGTTCGTGCGAAGGCGAAGGAGTGGGGCCAGCCCCACATCGCGCCGGACACGACGAGCGTCCGCCGCTGGCTGGGCGGCGAGATTCCACGCCAGCCGGTGCCGGACATCTTGGCCGACGTGTTCTCCGCCGAACTCGGCTACCGGGTCACCACCTACGATCTCGGCCTCGCCGACGCCCCGTCCGCCGATCGCTCACTGGTGTACAACTCCTCGTACGCGGCTACCGTGGAAGCCGTCACCAACCTGGGGAGAGCTGACGTGGACCGTCGCAAGTTCCTGGCCATGGCCCCGTTCGCCGCTGTCGCGGGCGTCGGGCCCTCGCGTGACTGGCTCTTGAGCACGCTGGATCAGTCCCCAACCCCTGGTCCGCAGGTGCGGTTGGAAGACGTGACGGCTGTCCGGAACATGTTCGGCGCCTTCCAACAGATGGACATCTTCCAGGGCGGCGGCTCGGGCCGACTGGCGCTCGCCCAGTACATGAACGCCCACGTCTACCCCTTGCTCCGTCGCACCTACACCGAGCAGGTTCGGCGGGCACTGTGCGAGGCCGCCGCCGAGCAGACGTACCTCCTCGGCTGGATGGCCTACGACAACGGCGAACACGGCACCGCCCAGCGCTACCTGATCCAGTCCCTCCGCCTCGCCGAGGAATCGCACAACCCCGCGCTCGGCGCCCACGTGCTGGCAGGCATGGCCGACCAGGCCACCCTCCTCGGCCACCCTGACGAGGGCCGCCGACTCGCCCAAGCCGGCCGAGCCGGACTCTCCGGGGTCTCCTCGCCCGCTTGCCTGGCCGATCTCTGGGCGCTGGAGGCTCGCGCCCTGGCCAAGCTCGGCGACAAGGGCGGCGCCGCTCAGGCGATCATCCGCTCCGAGGACGCCTTCGAGCGGGTCCAGTCGGATCAGGAGCCCGAGTGGGCGAAGTTCATCGACGCCGCCTACCTCCACGGCGAGCACGCCAACACCTTCCGCGACCTCGACCAGCCCGACCACGCGGCCGAGCACGCCCGCCTCTCCATCGACCACGCCCGGCAGCAGAAGCGTGCCCGGCGCGGCGCGATGTCCCAGGCGGCACTGGCCGTCTCGCACCTGCAGCGCAATGACCTTGAAGCCGCGCACGCTGCCGGTGTACGGACCCTCTCCCTCACCAAGCAGGTGCAGTCCTCCCGCGCCATCGAGGCCGTCCAGGACCTCCAGCGCCGCATGGAGCCGTTCGGCGGTCACCGTCTGGTGGTGGACTTCGCGGAGCGGGCGCGGGAGCTCACTGCTGCGGCGTGATCGCTCTCACCACCGCAGCACTTGCTACTGGTGCGGGAGCTCGCCGAGTGGGCGGGCTCCAATGAGGGTTCGGTGGCGGTCATTGTGGTCAGCGGCGGCGACGGCTCCGTGCACCCCGGACTCGCGCACGGTTCGGCACCTCAGCCGGTTCGTGAACCTCGGAGGGTGGGCGCGTTCGATCGCCGTCGATGCCGCGGGCACCCACCTCGCGGTGGGCTTGGGCACCGAGGAGATCCACGTCCGCGACGCTGGGCCGGCCAGTTCCGAACCCGCCGATAGCCGAGTGGAAGGACGACTCTGAGCATGCCCAGCGCACCCGTGATCCTGAGCGGCTCCCCCGGCTCGTTCGCCCGGGATGTCTTCCACGAGCGTCACCCGAAGCTCATTCGCCAGGTGCTCGATGCACTGCCGTACGGGCCGAGCGAGCGGGTCGCGATCGAGGAGCTCCTCGCCGAGAGCATTGACGGTGTGCTGCAGCCGCTCAGCACCAGTGCCCACGATCACCAGCAGTGGCTGGAGTGGGGTGAGGGCCTGTTCGGACGACCGTGGGGCGATGCGCCGTTCCTGTGGGCCGAGAGTTACTTCTACCGCAGGCTGCTCGAAGCCACCGGCTACTTCCGGCCCGGGGCTTGGCAGGGCATCGACCCGTTCGCACCGTTCAAGGATGCCGAACTTGCCGGCCCGGCCGTCGACGCCGAGCTGGCGGCCCTGGGCGACCTGCCTGCGGACTTCACCGACAAGCGAGCCGCCGCGCTTCTCTCCTCGGCGCTCTGGGGCAACCGCGCCGACCTGAGCTTCCAGATCACTGCGGAGGCCGGAGGGCCGATCGCGTCCGACCTGGTGGCCGACGACAGCGAGTCGCTGTGGGCCGAGCTGGAGCGGGCCGAAGGCGGGCGTGTCTGCATCATTGCGGACAACGCCGGCCGGGAGCTCCTGCCGGACCTGGTGCTGGTCGACCACCTCCTGGCTTCCGGCCTGGCGGCACAGGTCGTGGTCTACGTGAAGCCGCAGCCGTACTAGTACTGCAACGGTGCTTACCGTGACGTTCGTTGGGTTCGCTCGTTGGGCTGTTCATGGGTGGGGACATATCCGAGGTCGATGCTCGTTTCTGGTCG
>NZ_JBVITE010000053.1:0-65988 GCF_055575155.1 Kitasatospora sp. NPDC034533 | reverse complement strand
GAACGGCTCGCGACACTGGCCATGCACCCACCGGGACCGAGAGGTCACAACCCTACCGAAGAGGGCTGCAGAAGGGATGGTCCTCTAATGAGCGACGAGCCGGTGCCGGTCGGTCGGCAGACCGACCTCGGCTTCGCCAAGCTCATGCCCGACCTCGACCGGGACGGCGGCTGGCTGCTCACCCTGGACGGCACCCCGCAGTCGTACGTCGACCTCGCCGAGCCGACCCACCTGGAGTTCGAGTACACCCGGCGCCTCGGCCACCTCGCCGACGCCCTCGCCCCCGCCGGCCGGCCGCTGGACGCACTGCACCTGGGCGGCGGCGCGCTCACCCTGCCCCGCTACCTCGCCGCCACCCGCCCCGGCTCCCGCCAGCGGGTGGTGGAGGTGGACGGGCCGCTGCTGGAGCTGGTCGCCGAGCAGCTGCCCTGGCAGGGCCCCGGCGCGGACATCACCGCCACCGTCGGCGACGCCCGGGCCGCCCTGGGCGAGGTCCCGCCCGGCACGCAGGACCTGGTGATCGCCGACGTCTTCCGCGGCTCGCGCACCCCCGCCCACCTGACCTCGGTGGAGTTCCTGCGGCTGGCGGCCGCCGCGCTGCGCCCCGGCGGCTGCTACGCGGCGAACCTGGCGGACGGCCCGCCGCTGGCCTTCGCCAAGGCGCAGGCGGCCACGGTGCGGGCGGTCTTCCCGTACGTCTGCCTGGTGGCGGAGGCCCCGGTGCTGCGAGGGCGCCGGTACGGCAACATCCTGCTGGCCGGGTCCACGGAGCCGCTGCCGGTGGCCGAGCTGACCCGGCTGCTCGCGGGCGACATCTTCCCGGCCCGGCTCACCGACGGGGAGGAGCTGGCGGCGCTGGTCGGCCGCACCGCCCCCGTCACCGACGCCGGGGCCACCGACTCCCCGCCCCCGCCGGACGGCGCGTTCAGCATCGGCTGAGGCGCGCGTCGCCCGGTGCGCGCCCCTCCGGAATGCCAGAATCGGCGGATCCATGCCCATGACGGCGGCACGCCGCAGGGGTGACGGGACCACGTCCGAAGGAGCGAGCGATGGTTGGCGGTGGGGAGCGGCCCGAGCTGGGACCGGTGCCGGAGACGGCGCTGTGGACGCTGTGGCACCGGGCGGTGGAGGCGCGGCGGCCGGACACCGTGCTGCCGGACCCGAAGGCGGTCGAGCTGGTGGACCGGATCGACTACCCGTTCGCGGAGCGGTTCGGCGAGAACGCGCTGCTGAGCCAGCTCCAGGCGCTGCGGGCGGCCTGCTTCGACCGCGAGGCGGCCGACTTCCTGGTCCGCTGCCCGCGCGGCACGGTGGTCGGCCTCGGGGACGGCCTGGAGACCCAGGCGTGGCGGGTCGACAACGGCCGGGCCACCTGGCTGTCGGTGGACCTGCCGGAGACCGCCGCGGTGCGCGAGCGGCTGCTGCCGCCCGACGAACGGCACCGGATCGTCGCCCGCTCGGCCACCGATCCCGCCTGGATGGACGAGGTGGACCCGGCGAACGGGGTGCTGATCACCACCGCCGGGCTGCTGATGTACCTGAAGCCGCAGGAGGTCCGCGAGCTGATCGCGGCCTGCGCCGAGCGCTTCCCCGGCGGGGCGATGGTGCTGGACGCGGTGCCGCGCTGGTTCAGCCGGCGGGCCGTCGAGGGCAAGCTGCGGGACCGGCACTTCCAGGCCCCGCCGATGCCGTTCGGCATGGACGCGGACGAGCGCGACCGGCTGGCCACCGCCCACCCGGCGGTCACCGACGTCCGCGAGGTGTACCCGCAGGGCGGGCGCGGGTTGCTGCGCGCCCTGCTGCCGCTCGCGCGCCGGATCAGGCAGCGCCCGTCCGTGGTCGCGCTGCGCTTTGCCGAATCTTGAGAAAACCCTGGTCAAGCTGGAACCATGGCCCCGGGGCGTACGTCGTACCCACGGGTGATCGGCCGGGGGGACAGGCCGCCCGGCACGTTAGGCTCGTTGCGGGGGAGCGGCCTGGGTGCCGCCATCGGACAACTGCTCGGGACGGGCGCGCGGCTTCACCGGGGAGCCGGGCCCGTCCCGTCCTGCCACGGAGGGACTGGCCTTGCACATCGACGCCTGGATCGAGGGGATTCCGCCGACGGCGGTGTACGCCGTAGTCGGTCTGATCATCGGGCTGGAATCGCTGGGCATTCCCCTGCCCGGCGAGATCGCCCTGGTCACGGCGTCCCTGATGGCCGTCAAGGGCGTGGTGAGCCCGTGGGGCGTCGCGATCTGCGCGATCCTCGGCGCGATCATCGGCGACTCGATCGGCTACTCGATCGGGCGCAAGGGAGGCAAGTCGCTCTTCGAGAGGCTGGGACGCAAGTTCCCCAAGCACTTCGGCCCCTCGCACCTGGCCACCGCCGAGCGCTCCTTCCAGAAGTGGGGCATGTGGGCGGTCTTCTTCGGACGCTTCATCGCCCTGCTGCGCATCTTCGCCGGTCCGCTGGCGGGTGCGCTGAAGATGCCGTACTGGAAGTTCCTGATCGCCAACGTGCTGGGCGGCATCGTCTGGGCCGGCGGTACGACGCTGCTGGTGTTCAAGGTCGGCAAGGCCATCGAGCCCTGGCTGTCCCGGTTCTCCTGGGCGGGCCTGGGCGCGGCCCTGGTGATCGGCGGACTGTCGGCCTGGATCATGAAGCGCCGCGCCGCCAAGACGCACGCCAGGATCGAGGCGGAGGAGGCCGCCGCCGCGGCGGCCAAGGAGCCGGCCGTCGACTGACCGCCCCCGTCGGGAGGCGGCCGTCCCCAGCGGCGGTCTTTAGCGGCCCTCGCGGGCGCCGTCCGCCGTCCTCCGTCCATCGTGATCGTCGCGAGTGCCGTCGGGCCCTCGGAGTAGCATCGGCCGGGTACCAGCCGATCTTGCACTCCGGAGGGCCCGATGGCTTCGCAGCCGACGTGGGACGCCGTGGACGCCTACTTCTCCGAGCGGCTGGTCGGCGACGACCCGGTGCTGGCCGCCGCCACCGCCGCCGCCACCGCGGCCGGGCTGCCGGAGATCGCGGTGGCCCCCAACCAGGGCAAGCTGCTGCACCTGCTGGCACTGACCCAGGGCGCCGAGCGCATCCTGGAGGTCGGCACGCTCGGCGGCTACAGCACGATCTGGCTGGCCAGGGCGCTGCCGGCCGGGGGTAGGCTGATCAGCCTGGAGCTGGACGCCCGGCACGCCGAGGTCGCCCGCGCCAACCTGGCGGCCGCCGGGCTGGCCGAGGTCGCCGAGGTGCGGCTGGGCCGGGCCGCGGACTCGCTGGGCGAGCTGGTGGAGCAGGGCGCGGAGCCCTTCGACCTGGTCTTCATCGACGCCGACAAGCCGGGCAACCCGGAGTACTTCCGCCGGGCGCTCCAGCTGACCAGGCCCGGGTCGCTGATCATCATCGACAACGTGGTGCGCGGCGGCGCGGTCGCCGACCCGGACAGCACCGACCCGGCGGTGCTCGGCACCCGGGCGGTGCACGAGCTGATCGCGGCCGAGCCGACGGTCACCGCGACCGCCGTGCAGACCGTCGGCAGCAAGGGCTACGACGGCTTCACCCTGGTCCGGGTCCGGGACTGAGCCCCGGCCACCGGATCGCCTACCGAGAACGGAGACGGATCGTGCGGATCGGACTGCTGGGCACCGGCCCCTGGGCGGGGCGGGTGCACGCACCCGTCCTGGCCGAGCACCCCGGGCTGGAGTTCACCGGCGTCTGGGGCCGCCGGCCGGAGGCGGCCGAGGAGCTGGGCGCGGCCCACGGCGTGCCCGGGTACGCCGATCTCGACCGGCTGCTGGCCGAGGTGGACGCGGTCTCCATCGCGCTGCCCCCGACCGTGCAGCCGGGCCTCGCGGTCCGCGCCGCCGAGGCCGGCTGCCACCTGCTGCTGGACAAGCCGGTCGCGCTGACCGTGCCGGACGCCCGGGCGGTGGCCGAGGCGGTGCGCAAGCACGAGGTGGCCTCGGTGGTCTTCTTCACCGTGCGCTTCGGCGGCGAGCAGATCCCCTGGATCGAACGGCAGGCGGAGCTGGGCGGCTGGTTCACCGGCCGCTCGGACTGGCTCGGCTCGGTGTTCGCGCCCGGCAGCACCAGCCCGTACGCCGCCTCGCCGTGGCGGGTGGAGAAAGGCGCGCTGTGGGACGTCGGCCCGCACGCGCTGTCCGTACTGCTGCCGGTGCTCGGGGACGCGACCCGGGTGACGGCGGCGGCCGGCCCGCTGGACACCGTGCACCTGACGGTCCGGCACGCCGGCGGAGCCTCCAGCACGCTCGCGCTCAGCCTGACCGCGCCGCTCGCGGCGGGCGGCACGGGCATGGAACTGCGCGGCGAGCACGGCGTGGTGCAGCTGCCCCCGCGCGGCGAGGGCCCGGCCGCGGCACTGCACCGGGCGCTGGACGCCCTCCAGGCCTCGGCCGCCACCGGCGAACCGCACCCCTGCGGGGCGGACTTCGGGCTGCGGGTGGTGGAGATCCTCTCCGGCGCCGAGCGCTCGCTGGCCACCGGCGCCACGGTGTCCGTCTGAACCGCTGACACGGCAGGGCCCGGTCCTCGGAGCGGGCCTGCCACGGGGCCCCGCGGCTCAGTCCGGCGGCAGCGGCGGCAGGATCGCCGACGGGCGGCGGTCGGTGGGGCGCGCCGGGGGGATGACCGGGGCGCGGAAGTCGCGCGGACCGCTCCACAGGGCCGGCACGGCATCGCTGCGCCGGGCCAGTTCGTACGCCAGCGCCTCGTAGTTGACCCGCCAGCCGTGGAAGTGCGCCCAGGCCTCCTCGGCCGGGCGCTCGCGCGGGAAGCCGGCCGCGGAGATCATCGCGACGGCGCCCAGGTACTCGGCGTAGGTCAGCCGGATCGGGACGTCCGGGTCCGGGTCGGCGTCGAAGTCGAACCGCAGCGACCGGGCGATGTCACGCAACGCGGTGAAGCCGGCCCGGATCACCAGCCGGGCCTCGGGCGGGGCCGAGCGCGGGCAGAGCGCCAGGTGGAGGGCGGCGGCGTCCATCACGGCGATCAGGCCGACCACCCAGCTGCGGTTGGGCTGCGGGGAGCGGAAGGAGAGCAGCACCGGGTAGTTGGAGTGGCTCTCGCCGATGTCGGCGGCCAGTCGCTCCCAGTCCCGGTAGAGCTGGGGGAGCGCCGTCTCGGTGTCCACCAGGGACTGGCGGGCCAGCAGCTCGGGGCCCCAGGCGGGCTCGCCGGCCCGGGACTGGAGCAGCGTCACCTCGGTCTCGCGGCGCTGGTAGGCGGCGTAGAGGGTCGGCAGGTAGGCGATCTGGAGGGCGATCACCAGCGGGCCGCTGGCGGCGGCCAGGAAGTCGATCGCCGAGAGCTGGAGCCGCTCGCCGCTGGCGAAGCCGAGGGTGAACAGGCTGGACCCGGCCTCGCGCACGGACACCGGCCAGTCGAGGTCGGAGGTGCCGTGCAGCAGCAGGGTGTAGGCGGTCAGCATCCCGCCGAGCCAGACCCCGAGCATGCCCAGCAGCACCAGCGGCGCCAGCCAGGTGAGCGCCCGGTCCTGCGCGTGGTAGCCGCCGGTCCGCCGGGCGGTGAGTCTCAGCAGCGCGCGCAGCACCCGCCAGAGCCGCATCACCAGCGCCGAGTAGAGCCCGCGCGGCACGACCAGCGTGCGCAGGATGCTGCCGACGACGAGCAGGAGGAGCAGCGCGCCGAGAGCGGTCTGGATCATTCTCATGGGCGCCATTCTGACGGCCCGCCGGGGCTGCCGGGGGTCGTCGCCGCGCTTGGGCGGGCGACCCCCGCCGCGCTTGGGCGGACGACTCCGCCGCGCTTGGGCGTGCGACTCCGCCGCGCGGTATGACCATGATCACACCATGGGCACGCGTACGTACCGGGGTGTTCTCCGCGTCTATCCGGGTGGAGGGTCAGTGTCACGAGCGAATCGGAGACTTGGACTGTGCGTGCTCAGCGAGACGGCGGCGGCGCGGCCGAGGAGGCGGAGCCCGGGCGCCGGCGGTGGCGTGCCCCGCGGCCCCGGCGCCCGGACCCGGGGCGCCGGCGGCGACGCCCGTCACTGCGGATCGACTACCCGCGCGGCGGACGGCGCGGGGTCCGCCGCTGGCTCCCGTCCTGGCGGCAGCTGCTGCTCCTCGGCGGCGTCGGGATGGCGGTGCTGACCGGACTGCTGGCCTGGTTCTTCGTCACCACGAAGGTGCCGGAGGACCTGAACTCCTTCGCGACCCAGCAGAACAACGTCTACTACTGGGCCGACGGCACCGAGATGGCCCGGATCGGCCCGACCAACCGGCAGGAGGTGCCGCTCGACCGGGTGCCGGAGCCCGTGCAGTGGGCGGTGCTGTCCGCCGAGAACGCGACCTTCTACTCGGACCCGGGCATATCGGTGACGGGCATCGGCCGCGCCGTCTCCGAGATGGTCACCGGCGGCGACACCCAGGGCGGTTCGACCATCACCCAGCAGTACGTCAAGAACATCTACCTGAACCAGCGTCAGGACCTCTCCCGCAAGCTCAGCGAGATCGTCATCGCGATCAAGCTGGACGGCCGGATGAGCAAGCAGGACATCCTGGCCGGCTACCTGAACACCAGCTGGTTCGGGCGCGGCAGTTACGGCATCCAGCGCGCCGCGGCGGCCTACTACGGCAAGGACGTCTCCGACCTCGACCCGAGTGAGGGCGCCTTCCTGGCGGCCCTGCTGAAGGGGGCCGGGCAGTACGACCCGGCGGCCGGCCCGGAGAACCGGAAGCGGGCCGAGGAGCGGTGGTCCTGGATCCTGGACCGGATGGTGGACGTGGGCAAGCTGTCCGCCGCCGAGCGGGCCCGGTACACGGTCTTCCCCGAGCCCAAGCCGCAGCCCAAGTCGGCGGGGCTGAGCGGCCAGGTCGGGTACCTGGTGGACATGGCCCGGGCCTACGTGGAGGGCCACAGCGACATCACCCCGGCCCAGTTCGACCTCGGCGGCCACCAGATCCGCACCACCTTCGAGAAGCCGAAGGTCGAGGCCCTGGCCGCCGCCGTGCAGGAGGCCACCAAGGGGATCGACCCGGAGAACCGGGAGGCCGACAGGCTCCTGAAGGTCGGCGCCGCCTCGCTGGCCCCGGACGGGAGGATCGTCGCGCTCTACGGCGGCCCCGACTACCTGAAGCAGGGCTTCAACAACGCCAACACCACGACCGTGCCCATCGGTTCGGCCTTCACCCCGCTGGTGTACGCCGCCGGGCTCGGCGAGGGCGTGCAGCGCCGGCGCGGCGACGGCCGCACCCCGGTGACGCCCACCACCACGTACAACGGCGACGACGGGGTGAACGTGATGACCCCGGAGGGGCCGTACTGGGGGCGGGACGGGAAGATCGTGAAGACCGCCAACGACGGCAGGCGCAGCTGGGGCCAGATCACGCTGCGCAGCGCGGTGGAGCAGTCCGTCAACGGGCCGCTGATGCAGCTCGGCATGGACGTCGGGCTGGACCGGGTGCAGAAGACCGCGGCCGACCTCGGCGTCCTGCCCGGCAGCATGGGCGAGTTGGTGCCGGCCTTCGGCGTCGGCAACTCCACCCCGAGCGCGATCCGGGCCGCCGACGCCTACGCCGCCTTCGGCGCCGGGGGCCGCCACACGGACCCGTACTCGGTGCTCTCGATCAGCCGCAACGGCGAACCGCTGGCACTGCAACTGCCCGCCACCGTCCAGGCGTTGCCGGCGGCCGTCGCGGGAGAGGTGGACGCGGCGCTCAAGGCGTCGGCGCGGGACGGCGCCGCCAAGGCGGTCGCGGAGGCGGGCCCGGGCCTGGCCGCGAAGCCGGGCACGACGCCGGACCGCACGGCGGGGTGGATGGTCGGCTACGACGGGCAGCTGTCGACGGCGGTCACGGTGTTCCGGGCGGACCTGAAGGACATGAAGCTGCTCTCCCTGGAGGGCCTCGGCGGGGCGGCACCGGAGGTGCCCGACACAGCGCTGCCGACCCGGATCTGGACCGCCTACATGAAGACGGCGGGCGGCCGGTAGGCCGCCCCCGTGCCCCTGCGGGGCCCGCGAACGGACGGGCCCCGCAGGGACGTCGGGCGCCGACCGGACATCACCGATCCGCACCCGTCGAACCGGCCGGGGAAACCGCGTTGTCCGATCGAGGTCGAACGTCTACTCTCACGTCCAACGACGTGTAGCTCAGCAGCAGAGCACCGGGCTTGAGACCCGGAGGGCGCAGGGGCAGCACCTGCCACGTCGGCTCATGGACGACGACGCTGATCAGCAGCACCCCACCGGGGCCGCCACCTCCACGCTCCACGCGCAGCGCCAGCTGGCCCGGGCGTTCCTCACCTCGCTCACCCACAGCGACCGCGAGACCCGGCGCCGCGCCCAGGCCCGGATCGACCGCTGGCGCGCCGTCCTCGCCGGGACGGCCGACGGACGGCTCACCATCGGCTCGCGAACCCCCGTGGCCGGACTGCCCGCCTGGGTGACGCCCGAGGTCGTCCGCGGCGGCTTCGCCACCTCCGCCGCGAGCGCCGAAGGGCCGCTCCAGCCCTACGAGCGCGAAGCCGCGGCGCTCGCCGGAGTCCCGGCCGACCGCGCCGCCCTCTTCGCCCACTGCCTCACCGAATCCGGCCTGGCCCGGCTGCACGACCTGCTCGACACCGGCCGCTACGAGGTCACCGTCCCCGAGGAGGCGGCGCTGCTGACGGTCGCCTGGCTCGTCCGGGCCGGGGAGCCGGCCGCCGCGCTCGACCTCGTCGACACCCTCGAACCGTTCGCCGCCCGGCTGCGCTTCACCCCCCGGCCCACCACACGGCCCGCCCCGGACCCGGAGGCGGTCCACCGGACCACCGTCGGCGACGCCGTCACCACCCTCGTCGGCCGCCGGCCCAACGCCGCCGTCGAGACCCAGCGCGAGGCGCTCACCGTCTGGCAGCCGTTCGGCGACCGGCTGCTCACCCACTGGCTGGAGGCAGCCACCCCGGACGCCTCCTGGCACGAGCGCGGCGCCCAACTCCTGCGCGAGTACCAGGAACTCGCCGCGACCCACACCCGCTGCACCAAACACCGCAGCCCGAAGGAGAACCTCGGCATCCTGCGCGGCGCCCTCGAAGAGACCGTCGCCGGCCGCCCGCTGGACGCCCGCCGCCTCGGACTGCTGCGGCACGCGACGGAGTCCATGGTGCGCCGACGCGGCCGCCCCGGCTCCGCCGCCCACACCGCCCTGCGCGCCCGCCAGGCCGTCCAGGCGGCCCTGCCCTCGCACCACGACCTGGCCCAACTCGTACTGCGTCGCCTCGCCGTACACCCCCAGGACACCGGCGCGGCCGACCTCTCGCCGCTGGTCGCCGACGTCTCCGTCCAGGAGGCGGCGGAGACCGGCCTGCCCGCGGGCGCGGCGGTGCCCGAGACGATCCGCCGTGTCGTCGAAGCCACGCTGAGCGCCCCGATCGGCACCCTCGTGGAGCGCGGCGTCGTACCGTCCGCCGAAGTCCTGGCCGAACTGGTCCCGCAACTCGTCGCCGCCGTCAGCGCCGAGGCCCACCCGGACGCGGCGCTGCGCACCCTCGCCGCCGCGAACTACCGGGCCTTCCGCAACCGCCGCTCGCTGCTCCTGCTGAACCTCGCGACGCAGGTGCGGGTCGAGGAACTGCCCTGGGTACGGGCGGTGGCCCACCACCGTCTCGACGAGGACGGCCGCGGGCCCGCCCTCGCCGCGCTGCGCCGGCTCGGAGAGCTGGCCGTCCAGGCGTTCCCCGGTACCCTCCTGCCCAACCCGCTGGTGCGCGAACTCGCCGTCCTGGCACGGCAGTCCGGGCTCGACACGCCGCTGGTGGAGGAGCTGGCGGCGGACATCTTCATGGGCCGGTTCAGCCCGAAGTTCCTCGACGCGGCCCACGTGGCGGCGGAGTTGCTCGAAGGCACGCTGTACGAGCGCTACTACGGCATCGACTACGCGGCGGTGCGCGGCCTGGGGACGGCGGACCGGTTTGCCGACCTCTGCACGCGTCGCGCGGAGGCGGGCGGCGGCGGTCGGTCCGTCGCGGGGAACGGGAAGGTCATCGAGCAGGCCCAGATCCTCACCACCCACAACCTGGCCACCCTGGTCAGCCGCGTCGGCATCAGCCCGCGACCGGGCTGGGACGACCTCGCCCGGCGCACCTTCGCGACGGTCTGCCGCCTGACGGCGAGGATCCACGGCAACCCGCGCCCGCTGACCACGATCAAGGACGTGGCCTACGCCTGGCGGCAGTTGGTGTTCCAGCTCTCCCTCTGCACCCCCGACTCCCGGGCTCGGATCATCGCCGCCCTCGACGAGGAGGCCGCCCGCCACCCCTCCCACGTCGCCGCCCGCCTGGCCCCCGCCCTCACCGGCCTCCGCCAGGCAGCGGCCGGCACCCCGACGGAGGAGGGCGACGGTCGCCTGCTGCTGGGCTGGACGACGGGCCCCCACTGGCTCCGGGCTGCCCCGGGGGCGTGACGCGTACGGGGCGGGGAGAACCCGCAAACCGGGGACGTCGTGCGCACCGCGAGCGGCTGACCCCCGCACGTGCGGGGAGGAGCCCTTGACCTGATTCGCAAGGAGCGAGAGGAACGGCTGACCCCCGCAGGTGCGGGGAGGACCCGGTCGTCCGGTCGTGGACCACCCCGACCGGCGGCTGACCCCCGCAGGTGCGGGGAGGACCTCGGACGGCACCTGCGCCACCGGCGCCGCCGCCGGCTGACCCCCGCAGGTGCGGGGAGGACGAGAACCGCGTCAGCGGCACCAGGAGCGGCCACGGCTGACCCCCGCAGGTGCGGGGAGGACGAGACCAGCAGGGAGGAGCACCGCGCCACGTCCGGCTGACCCCCGCAGGTGCGGGGAGGACAGCGTCTACATTCCGTCTGGTGAGTGGACCTACGGCTGACCCCTGCAGGTGCGGGGAGGACTTCGGATCGGCGTAGTTGAAGTAGCTGCCCCACGGCTGACCCCCGCAGGTGCGGGGAGGACCCTTCGTGACCTGGGGTGATGCGGTGGCTTTGCTGTTTCGTTGCCAGGGCGTCGCCGTCCGAGTGGGGAGGCGGCGGTTGTGACTTGTTGAGATGTCAAAGGGCCCATGCATCGTCCCACATGGCGGTGCGGGTGATGGCCGGGGCAGGCGTTCGGACGCCCGCCCCGGCCACCGGGGTGTCAGGCCCCGTTACTTGGTGAGGCGGGACCAGTCGGCGGGTTGGGCGGGGTCGAGCTGGCGGAGCTTGTCGAGCACCTTCGGGTCCTGGGCGTCGAGCCAGTCGGCGACCTGGCGGAAGGAGACGCAGCGGACGCCGTCGCGCTTGCAGACGGTCTTCACCACGTCCTCGATGGCCTGCATGTAGATGCCGCCGTTCCAGTTCTCGAAGTGGTTGCCGATGAAGAGCGGGGCGCGGCTGCCGTTGTAGACGCGTTCGAAGCCGGCGAGGTAGCTGTCGCGGGTCTCCTTCTCCCAGGCGTCGTACTTCCTGGGGTCGCCCTTGGTGTTGTCACCGGACTGGCCGGCCAGGAAGTTGAAGTCCATCGAGAGGCCCTGGGTGGACTTGCCGGGGTAGGGCAGCATCTGGAGGGGGAAGTTCCAGATGCCGTCCTTCTTGGTGGGCCAGACCTGGAACTCGCCCGGCGAACTGGCGTCGTAGCGGAAGCCCTTGGCCTTCTCGGCCGCCAGCAGGTTCTTCTGCCCCTCCAAGCATGGCGCGCGACCGCCGACCAACTCCTTGGTGTAGTCGAAGGGGAGCGGCGGGAGGTCCTTGAAGCCGGTGTTGGTCTTCCAGTTGGTGACGAAGGATATCGACTGGTCGAGTTCGCTCGTCCACTCCTCGGTGCTCCAGTCGCCACCCCCCTTGGCGCCGCAGAAGTGCCCGTTGAAGTGGGTGCCGATCTCGTTGCCGTCGAGCCAGGCGAGGCGCAACTGCTCCAGTGTGTCCTTGATGTGCGGATCGGTGGCGAAGTCGATGGAGGCGTCGCCGGGTTGGTGCTGGGGCGGGTGGTAGAGGGTGCTCTTGGACTTGGGGACGACGTAGAGGCCGGTCAGGAAGAACGTCATCTGGGCGTTGTTCTCCACTCCGAGCTTTCGGAAGCGGGAGAACTGGCGCTCGTCGCCCTCCAGGGCGCCGTCCCAGGAGAAGACGACGAACTGCGGCGGCTTCTCGCCGGGTTTGAGCTTCTCGGGCTTGGGCGGCTGCTTGGGCTGCGGCCCGGTGTCGGAGGTGGAGCCGTCGCCGAGGATCTTGACCTGACCGTCCCAGGTGGGAGTGGGTGTGGGCGGCGGCGGGGCGGGCGCCTCGGCCTGGCCGCCGACGGCGGTGGAGGGGGCGGCGGAGCTGGTGTCGGCCGCGGTCGTGGGTCTGCTCGATGTGCCGGAGCATCCAGTCGCCAGGGCGGAGGCTCCGAGGACCCCCATTGCCAGCAGGATGGCCGAGCCGCGAGCAGTCCGCACCGGACCCCATTTCTCTGATGTTTCATCAGGACATGTTCGGAATTGTGATCGATGGACTCGATCATCAGAACACTTTTGATCGATCTCTGTCGAGGTGAGGTCGGTGCGGCTGCGGCGGGGCAAATGGGTGGCTAATTCCCTTATGTCACAAGGCGTCTGGCGGGGAGAGGTGGAGGCCTCGGTGGAAGGAGCGGGCGGCGTCGATGGTGTACCAGCGCTCGATGCGCTCCGGGGAGTGGGGGACGCGCAGGTAGTCGTGGCGTTCGCGGTCCCAGATGCCCCAGCACTCCAGCAGGCGGAAGTGCGGGCTCTTGGAGTCGATCAGGCGGACCTCGAACCTGTCGACGGCGGCGGGCGTCACGCGCACCGCCAGGCCGTCGCCACCTGGATGAAGGCGGCTGCCTTCTCCACGCGCTTGGCGAAGTCGTTGAACTCGCCCTCGATGGGGGAGATGGTGGCCTTGCTCGGGACGAGGATGGCGCCGGCCTGCCGGTCCTGGAGTCGCTGGAGAGCGGCGCGGAGCATCGGGCGCTGCTCGGGCCCGGTGCGGGTGGTCTCGTCGTCGACGACGATGAGGTCGATGCCCCAGTTGAAGGCCTTGGCGTAGGCCTCGCAGGTGCGCAACTCCCGCTCGGGGAAGTGGGAGTGGGTCTTGGCCAGGTACATCACGACCTGGAGGCGGTCGGCGGCCTCGATCCGGTGGGCGTTCAATGCCTGCTCCTCTCCGTAGTGAAACGGCTACCAGGGGTGCTCACTGTGCTCTACGCTTGGGAGTCGTTCAACTTGTCTGCATCCCAAGTGGAATTGGATGTGAGCCATGAATCGCAGGGAGCTTGACCCGACGGCATCCCCTCGCGAGGCCTTCGGCGCGTTGCTTCGCAGCTCGCGCCAGGCGTTGGGCTGGACACAGCAGGAGTTGGCTGCGGTCAGCGGGTACTCGGACAGCTACATCTCGGCGGTGGAAACAGGCCGCAAATCCACCAGCCTCGTGTTCGTCAGGGCCATGGACAAGGCGCTCGGGACGGGGCAGACGCTGGAGTTGATGTGGGTCGGGATGAGGCGTAGGGGCTTCCTGGAGGGTTTCCCGGAGCATGCTGCGCAGGAGGCCCGTGCGGCCGAGATCAGGATCTTCGAGCCGAACCTCATCCCCGGGCTCTTCCAGACCAAGGCGTACGCCTCGGCGCGAGAAGCGGCGGCAGTGCAGCGGGGTCGGAGTACGCCGGATCAGGCTGAGGAGCGAGTTCGGTTCCTCATGGCGCGGCAGCGGCTCCTCAAGCGTGCCGAGCCGCCACTCATCCATGCGGTGATAGATGAGAGCGGCATTCGTCGGCCGGTGGGTGGGGCCGCGACTATGCGCGCGCAGCTTGAGCACCTCGCTGAGATCGCGATGAGGCCTCATGTGATCTTCCAGATCGCCCCGTTCAGCTTGGCCGAGCATGCCCCGTTCCGGTCCGTGGTCACGTTGTTGACCTTTGTCGACCGTTCAGTGGTCGGCTACACGGAAGGTGCGGATCAGGGCAGGGTAGTGCGGGAGGACAGGACTGTCCGGGCGTGGGAGAGGGACTACGATCGATTTCAGGCGGAAGCGCTGGCCCGAACCGCGTCGCTCGACCTGATCCACAGGGTGAGAAAGGAACTTTGACCGATGAGTCGCCCCGACCTGTCCCGTGCTTCCTGGTTCAAGTCGTCGTACTCCGACAACGGTGGTACTTGCGTCGAGGTCTCGGCGGACTACCCCGGTGCGATCCCCGTTCGCGACTCGAAGGACCCGGAGGGGCCCGCTCTCCTCTTCTCCGCCGCCGCGTGGCGAGCCTTCGTCGCCGCCGCTGCCGCCGGCGAGTTCGGCTCCGTCTGATCCACGACCTTCCCCGAGAACCCCCGAGCCGCGTTCGGCTCGGGGGTTCTCGGCATTGACACGGGCGCCCTGCGGCTGAATGCTAAGCAAGCGCTTAGTCATCCATGAGACCGAGGAGCCGCCCGATGGCCGAGACCCCCGTCGACCCGCCCGGCCTGGACCTGGCCCGTCTCCGATCCCACCTCGACCGCGAGCTACCCGGCACCCTCCACGGCCCGCTGCGGGCCGACCTCATCGAGGGCGGTCGCTCCAACCTCACCTACGTCCTCACCGACGGCGTCTCCCGCTGGGTCCTGCGCCGACCGCCGCTCGGGCACGTCCTCGCCACCGCCCACGACATGGGCCGCGAGTACCGGGTGATGACCGCGCTGCGCGACACCGGCGTCCCCGTCCCCCGCACCCTCCTGCTCGACCGCACCGAGGACACCCTCGGGGCCCCCTGGTACCTCATGGAGTACGTCCCCGGCACCGCCCACCGCGACGCCGCCCCGCTCGCCGCCCTCGGCGAACCCCGGGTGCACGCCCTCGGCGACCGGCTGGTCGAGACCCTCGCCACCCTGCACCGGATCGCCCCGGACGACGTCGGCCTGGCGGACTTCGGTCACCCCGACGGCTACCTGGAGCGCCAGCTGCGTCGCTGGTCCAAACAGCTCGCCGCCTCCCGCAGCCGCGACCTCCCGGACCTCGACCGGCTGCACGCCCTGCTCGCCGAGCGGCTGCCGGACTCGCCCGCACCCGCCCTCGTCCACGGCGACTACCGTCTCGACAACGTCCTGATCAGCGAGGACGACCGCGTCACCGCCGTCCTGGACTGGGAGATGTCCACCCTCGGCGACCCTCTCACCGACATCGGCCTCCTGGTGATGTACACCGAACTGGCCGGTGTCGGCGGCGGCATCATCCCCGACGCCATGACCGCCCCCGGCTTCCCCAGGCCCGACGAGATCGTCGCGCGCTACGCCGAGCTGACCGGCCGCCAGGCCGCCGACCTCGACTGGTACGTCGCCTTCGCCTCCTTCAAGCTCGCCGCCGTCGCCGAGGGCATCCACTTCCGCTTCCAGCAGGGCCGCACCCTCGGCGCCGGCTTCGACCGCGCGGGCGAGATGGCCCCGATCCTCGCCCGGCACGGCCTGAGCACCCTCAAGGAGAACTGATGGACTTCGCCTACGACGCCCGGACGAACGAACTGCGCGAGCAACTGCTCGCGTTCATGGACGAGCACGTCCACCCTGCCGAGCCCGTCCTCGCCGCCCAGCTCGCCGACCCGGCCCGCGACCGCTGGGCGATCCCGCCGATCGTCGCCGAACTCCAGGCCCAGGCGCGCAAGCAGGGCTTGTGGAATCTGTTCATCCCGGGCGAGCACGGCGCCGGGCTGACCAACCTCCAGTATGCGCCGCTCGCCGAAATCACCGGCCGCAGCATCCAGCTGGCCCCGCCCGCGCTCAACTGCGCGGCCCCCGACACCGGCAACATGGAGCTGCTCGCCCAGTTCGGCAGCGCCGAGCAGCGCGAGCGCTGGCTGCGCCCCCTGCTGGACGCCGAGATCCGCTCCGCCTTCGCGATGACCGAGCCCGAGGTGGCCTCCTCGGATGCCACCAACATCGCCACCCGGATCGAGCGGGACGGCGACGAGTACGTGATCAACGGCCGCAAGTGGTACATCACCGGCGCGATGAACCCGGACTGCAAGATCCTGATCGTGATGGGCAAGACCGACCCGTCCGCCGAACCGCACCGGCAGCAGAGCATGGTGCTCGTCCCGCGCGACACCCCGGGGGTGACCGTCCGGCGCGGCATGACGGTCTTCGGCTACGACGACGCCGACCACGGCGGCCACGCCGAGGTGCTGTTCGAGGACGTCCGTGTCCCGGTGGAGAACCTGATCGGCGAGGAGGGCACGGGCTTCGCCATCGCCCAGGCCCGGCTCGGGCCCGGCCGGATCCACCACTGCATGCGCGCCATCGGCCTCGCCGAGCGGGCGCTCGAACTGATGTGCCGCCGGGCCGGCGAGCGGGTCGCGTTCGGCAAGCCGCTGGCCGAGCAGGGCGTGGTGCAGGACTGGATCGCCGAGTCCCGGGTGCGGATCGAGCAGCTGCGGCTGCTGGTGCTGAAGACCGCGTGGCTGATGGACACCGTCGGCAACCGGGGCGCGCACACCGAGATCCAGGCGATCAAGATCGCCACCCCGCGCACCGTCGAGTGGATCCTGGACAAGGCCGTCCAGACGTACGGCGCGGCCGGCGTCAGCCAGGACACCCCGCTCGCCCAGCTCTGGGCCGGCAACCGCACCCTGCGGCTGGCCGACGGCCCGGACGAGGTGCACAAGCGCTCGCTGGCCCGGCGTGAGCTGAGGAAGTTCCGGTAGAGGGCCGGGGTCGCCCGCCCCCGCCCGTGACCGGAACGACCCGTAAGGGTGTCATACCCGGGTATTCAGGGGCACGTTGGCTCCCCGGTATGACGGCCGCGGCCCGTTCCCGCCCGTAGTGTCCTGCGTGTCCGATCGATCGGAACACGGAGGGGCGGAACCATGGGCAATCCGGGACGGGCCGCGGCGGCGGTCCTGCTGGCGGCGGCGACGGCACTGGGCGCGCTGGGCACGGTCGGCACGACCGGGGCGGTCGCGGCAGGGACGGGGGACGCGGGCCCCGGGCGGCCGGCGCGGGCCTGGCTGCCGGAGCCCAGCGGGCCGTACCCGATCGGCACCACCGCGCTGCACCTCACCGACGCCGGACGGGAGGACCCGTGGCGGCCCGGGCAGCGGCGCGAGCTGATGATCAGCCTCTGGTACCCGACCTCCCACCCGGCCGCCGGTGACGACCGCGCCCGGTACATGGAGCCCGCCGCCGGGGCGCACTTCGACGGCCCGGACGGCGTCGGCCTGCTCAACTACGGCACCGAGCCCGGCCGCACCGACTGGTCGGCCATCCGCACCCACGCCCGCAAGGACGCCCCGGCGCTGTCCGGCGGCCCGCGCCCGGTCGTGCTGTACTCGCCGGGTCTCGGCGACCCGCGCACCTGGGGGACGGCCCTGGTCGAGGACCTCGCCTCGCGCGGCTACCTGGTCGTCACCGTCGACCACACCTACGAAGCCTCCGAAGTCGCCTTCCCGGACGGCGACTTGGCCACCTCGGTGCTCCCCGGGATGATCGGCCGGCCGGGCCTGGACATCGGCGCGGTGCTGCGCAAGGCGATGGACACCCGGGTGGCCGACACCCGGTTCGTGCTGGACCGGCTCGCCCGGCTCGGCGAACGGCCGGGCCTGCCGGCCGGGTTGGCCGGATCGCTGGACCTCGGGCGGATCGGCATGGTCGGCCAGTCGGCGGGCGGCTTCACCGCCCTCCAGACCATGCACGACGACCCCCGGATCGCGGCCGGCGTCAACATGGACGGGCAGCTGCACTTCCCCGGTCCGGACGGCCGTGACGGCGTCTTCCTCCCCAGCGTCGCCGAGGACGGTCTGAACCGGCCCTTCCTGCTGATGGGCACCGGCAGCGAGGACTCCGGAAACTACCGCAACCAGCCCGGCTGGAAGGCCCTCTGGCAGCACAGCACCGGCTGGCACGCCGACGTCACCCTCACCGGCTCCCGCCACGGCTCGTACACCGACGCCCAGTCGCTGCTGCCGCAGCTGGCCCGGCAGGGCGTGCTCGGCGCGGACCGACTGCGCAGCGACGTCGGCGACATCCGGCCGGGCCGCGCCGAACTCGCCACCCGCTCGTACGTCGCGTCCTTCTTCGACCGCTGGTTGCGCGGCCAGGACGACCACCTGCTGGACGGTCCCTCGGCGCGCTTCCCGGAGATGGCGTACGAGCGGTAGGAGTGCGGTGGCGGCGCGTCGGCGGTCGCCGTACGTGACAGGGAAACCACGGATTCCGTCCGGGGGTTGGGGCCGGCGACTATCCTGATCGCCTTCCGGGCAGTGCGTCGCGGGCGGCGGATCGCGGGCGGCTTGGTCGCGGGCCGGGCGGCTTCGAGGGCGGCTCGGTCGCGGGCCGCGAGTCGCGTGCCGGGAGTCGCCGGCAGTGAGGGGAGAGCATGATCGACGTCGACGGGTACCTGGCCGTGCTGGGGGTGGAGCGGCCGGCGGCCCCGACCGCCGAGGCGCTGTGGGCGCTGCACCGGGCGCAGGCGGAGCGGGTCGCCTACGAGACCATCGACATCCACCTGGAGCGGCCGACGGGCATCAGCGCCGAGGAGTCCGTGGCCCGCATCCTGCGCGGGCGCGGCGGCTACTGCTTCCACCTCAACGGGGCCTTCAGCGAGTTGCTGGCCGCCCTCGGCTACGACGTCACCCGGCACTGGGGCTCGGTGCAGGACAGCCCCGAGGACCCGGCGGGGGTGGTCGGCAACCACCTCACGCTCAGCGTGCGGCTCGACGGCGAGCGGTGGCTGGTCGACACCGGGCTCGCCAACATCCTGTACGAGCCGCTGCCGCTGCGCGAAGGCACCTACACCCAGGGGCCGTACAGCTACACGCTGGCCCCGTCGGAGGCGCTGCCCGGCGGCTGGCGGTTCACCAAGGAGCCCGGCGGCGGGTTCACCGCGTTGGACTTCGCGACGGGCCCGGTGGAGCTCTCCTCCTTCACCGCCGAGCACGTCCGGCTGTCCACCTCGCCGGAGTCCGGCTTCACCCGCGTCCTGATGGCCCAGATCCGTGACGCCAAGGGCGCGTACGCGCTGCGCGGCTGCGTGCTGCGCCGGATCGAGGTGGGCGGCACGGACGAGCGGACCATCGACTCGGCGGAGGAGTGGTTCGACGTGCTGACCGGCGTCTTCCGGCTGGACCTGGCCGACGTCGACGCCGCCGACCGGGAGCGGCTGTGGCAGCGCGTGCGGACGGCGCACGAGCTGCGGGAGGGCGCGCGGTAGGGAGGGCGCGCGGTAGGGATACCGAGTGGTAGCGGCCGGGCCCTAACGGATCCCGGAGCCCGGGTTGGCCGCGTCCCACCGCCGCCGGGAGTCGACGATGGCGTCGTGGTGGTCGTACGACCAGTCCGTCATCGCCCGCACCAGGTGGGTCAGGCTGTGGCCGAGCGCGGTCAGTTCGTACTCCACCTGCGGCGGGACGGCCGGGTGGACGGTCCGCGAGACCACGCCGTCCCGCTCCAGGCGGCGCACGGTCAGCGTCAGCATCCGCTGGGAGATGCCCGGCAGCGCGCGCTGCAACTCGCGGAACCGCCGTACGCCCTGGGCGAGTTCGACGACGGTGAGGACGGACCACTTGTCGCCGAGGCGGTCCAGCAGGTCGCGGATCCCGCAGTCCACGCCGTCCTCGCACCAGACCACCGGGCGGGGGGTGGTTACCGCGGTGTGCCCTGCTGACATGGAAGTGCCTCCTTACGCCGGACGCCCAGGCTACCGAGGATGGTCGCGTCGCCGACGGCCGATCGTCGGCCGATCACCCACCGATCATCCCTGGAGGACCCATGCTGCTCGTCACCGGTGTCAACGGAGGACTGGGCGCCCTCGTGCTGGAACGGCTCGCCGGGCGGGCGGACGTCGTGGCCGGCTCGCGCACCCCGGACCGGCTTCCGGCAGGGGCACCGGCCGGAACCCCCGCCCGCACGGTGGACTTCGACCGGCCGGGGACACTGGCGGAGGCCTTCGCCGGCGTACGCACCCTGCTGCTGATCTCGGCCGGCGCCGCCGAGGACGACGTGGTGACCGCCCGCCACGGCGCCGCGATCGACGCGGCGGAGCGGGCGGGCGTCGAGCACGTGATCTACACCAGCCTCTCCGGTGACGGAGACCACCTGCCCTACGCCCTCGCCCACCGCTGGACCGAGCGCCGGCTGCGCGAGTCCGCCGGCCTGCGCTGGACGGTGCTGCGCAACGGCCTGTACGCCGAGTTCCTCGGGGCGATCGCCGCACCCGGGCCGGACGGGGTGATCAGCGCCCCGCTCGGCGACGGGAAGCTCGCCGCGGTGGCCCGGGCGGACCTCGCCGAGGTGGCGGTGAACGTCGCCCTGGACCCGGGCGCCCACGCGGGCCGGACCTACGAGCTGGTGGGCGAGCGGGCGTTGGGCGGGGCGGAGGTGGCGAAGGCGCTCGGCGCCGAGTACCGGCCGGGCCGTCTGGCCGACGCCCGCACGGCGGCGGCGGCCTCGGACGCGCTGGACGTCCAGGTGCCGATGCTGGTGGGCACCTACTCGGCCATCGCCCACGGCTTCCTGGCGGGCCCGGGCGGGCCGGGCGACCTCGCCGCCCTGCTCGGCCGCGCCCCCCGCCCGGCCCTGGAGGTCATCGCTCAAGGGCACTGAGCGCCGGTAGCGCTCGCCTATGACGATCCGTCAAGTGCGCTACTCGAACTCGGCCTTGGCTACCCAGCTGGGAAGGCCCTCGCGGCAGGCGAGCCACTCCGGTGCCACGTCGGCGAGGCCGGTGCGGGCGGCGACCACGCCGCCGGTGATGGCGCAGGTGGTGTCCACGTCGCCGAGGCCCTCGGCGGTGGTCCACAGGGCGTCGGTGAGACTGTCGAGGTGGTGGGCGGCGGACCAGAGGGCGAAGGGCACCGTGTCGCCCGCCGTGACCCGCTGTCCATTGCCGAGCACGTCGGCGGCCCGCCAGGGCTCGGTCTCCGCGGGCAGCCCGGCCGCCCGGCGAAGCCCGTCGCGCACCGCTCCCGGTGGGGTGCGGTCCGCGACCTCGGCCAGCAGTTCGGCGCCGGCGGGCGGCACGACCCGGCCGGCGCCGCCGTGCCCGACCTCGCCTCCCGCCGTGGCCCGGCCGCGCGCGGCGAAGGCCGCCGCCAGGGCGACAGCAACCGCCCCGGCCACGCCCTCCGGGTGCGCGTGGGTGACCTCGGCGGACAGCGCCGCCTGCTCCGCCGTCTCGTCCAGGTCCGCGGCGAACCAGGCGCCCAGCGGGGCCACCCGCATGGCCGCGCCGTTGCCCAGGCTGCCCTGGCCGTCGAACAGCTCCCGCGCGGCGGTGCGCCAGCTCCCGGGGTCCTCGGCCAGCCGGGGCAGCAGCAGATGCATGCCGTGTCCGTAGCCGCGGCCCGTGTCGGCCCGGTAGGAGGTGGCGAAGGCCTGGGCGAGGCGCTCCTGGTGCACCGCGTCGAAGGCGGTCAGGACGCCGTACACCGACAGCGCCATCGCCGTGTCGTCGGTCCAGTGCCAGGGGCCCTCCTGCGGAGTGCGCCGGGCCCGGATCTGTTCGAACGCCTCCCGGGGCGAGCGGAAGAGCGGGAACCAGCGCTCCCCGAATCCGTCCCCGAGGGCCAGGCCCTCCAGCGAGTCGCGAGCGGCGGAAGAGGTTGTCATCCCGGCATCCTGGCAGGGACCGGCTGCCCGCGCAGCCGGATTCCCGGCCCCTCGGGAGAGACCGCCGGTTCGTCGTCCTTGGGCGTTCGGGGCCACCGGTGCCACGGTCCGCGGCGGTGCGCTGGATGGGGCGGTGCGCCGGACGTGGTGGCGCAGGCCCGGGCCGGTCGCCGTGGCGCCGTTGTCGGAGGCAGCGGTCCCGGCCCCGGTGGTCACATGCCGCCGCCGAGGGTGACCCCGCCGTCCAGCACCAGGGTCTGGCCGGTGACCCAGCCGGCGTCCGGGGAGAGCAGGAAGGCGACGGCGCCGGCGACGTCCTCGGGGACGCCGAGGCGGCCGAGCGGGTAGGCCTTGGCGACCTTCTCCTCGCGGCCCTCGTACAGGGCCTCGGCGAACCTGGTCTTCACCACGGCGGGGGCGACGGCGTTGACCCGGATGCCCTGGGGGCCCAGCTCGGCGGCGAGTTCGGTGGTCAGCCGGATCAGCGCGGCCTTGCTCACGCCGTACATGCCGATGCCGAGCGAGGAGCGGATGCCCGCGATGGAGGCGACGTTGACGACCGAGCCGCCGTGCTCGCCCATCCACGCGGCGTGCGCGCGGCGGGTCCAGGCCAGCGGGGCCAGCACGTTCACGGCGAGGATCTTGGCGGCGGCGGCCTCGTCGGTCTCCAGGACCGGCCCGTACACCGGGTTGATGCCGGTGTTGTTGACCAGGTGGTCGAGCCGGCCGAAGGCCTCCAGGGTGCGGGCGACCGCCTCCTCCTGGTGCGCCGGGTCGTCGGCCTTGCCCGCGACGGCGATCGCGTGCTCCGGGCCGCCCAGGTCGCGGACGGCCTCGGCGAGCGGCTCCGGGTTGCGGGCCGTGAGGCAGACCTGGGCCCCGCGGTCGACCAGCTCGCGCGCGATGCCGAGGCCGATGCCCCGGCTCGATCCGGTGACGACGGCCACCCGGCCCTTGAAGGAGTGCACCACGGATCGTCCTGCCCTTCGTGCGAGGATCGCTGCCAGCTTCTGACTAAGCGCTTGCTCAGCATGCTGTCGGTGGGGGAGCCTGTCAACAGTCCAACGGCCCCGGCGGCCCGCCGGCCCCGTCGAGCGCCCGCCCGGTCCGCGAGGCGGGCGGGCGGGAATGCCTGTACGAGTTCTCTGGGAGGATGACGCCATGACCAGCACCCCGCTCGCCGACCTGTGGCCGACCCTGCCCGGCACCGACGCCCGCCCCGAAGCGGCGTACCGGCTGCTCCAGGCGGCCGTCGAGTCGTTCGCGGAGCGCGGCTTCCACGCCACCACGACCCGGGACATCGCCACCGCGGCGGGGATGAGCCCGGCCGCCCTGTACATCCACTACCAGTCGAAGGCCGCGCTGCTCGCGGAGATCAGCCAGGCCGGGCACACCGCCACGCTGGCCCTGGTGCGGGCGGCGGCGGCCGGTCCGGGCGGCCCGGCCGAGCGGATGCGCCGGCTGGTCGAGCAGTTCACCGCCTGGCACGCCCGGGCGCGGACCGTCGGCCGGGTGGTCAACTACGAGCTGCACGCGCTGCCCGAGGACGCCTACGCGGTGGTCGCGGCGCTGCGCCTGGACATCGAGCGCGCGGTCAGCGCGCTGATCGAGGAGGGCGCGGCGGCCGGCGAGTTCCAGGTGGCCGAGGTGCGGACGGCCGCCCGGGCGGTCACCTCGCTGGGCATCGACGTCTCCCGCTGGTACACCGGCAACTCCACCGAGACGCCGGAGGAACTCGGCCGCCGCTACGGGGAGTTGGTGCTGCGGATGCTGGGGGCCCGGGTGTGAGGTGACGGTTCCTCCCGGGGGCGGGCTCAGCCGGGCAGCAGCAACAGCCGGACGGCGAGGGCGGCGACCAGGGCGGCGGAGCCGAGGGCGGTGGGCAGCCGGCCGCAGGGGCCGGTGAGGGCGCGGCCGAGCGGGGCGCCGCCGGAGGCCAGGAGCAGTTGCCAGGTGGCCGAGGCGGCGAACGCGCCGAGGGTGCGCCGCCCGGGCCGGGACGCCGTCCTGAGTGCCGCCTCCGAGAGCCAGGGCCGCGAAGTGGAGGACGGTCAGCGGGTCCGCAGGGTGATGCCGAGCAGGGTAGGAAGGCCCCGGCGGGGGTGGGCGGAGCGCTGACCGCCGTCCGGGCGGCCGGGGACAGCAGCACCACGGCGGAGGCGATCCGCAGGGGCCGGGCGGCCGGTTCGAGCAGGGGCGCGAGGCCGGTGCCGCCGATCGCCGCCGCCCGTGCGTACAGCGCGTCCGCGGTGGCCACGCCGAGGGCGGCGCAGGCTCCGGTGCGCAGCGGGGTCCGCGCGGTGAGCGGGACCCGGTGGGCGCGCCGACGGCCCCCCACCGGGACGGCCACGCCGAATCCGGCGAGCAGCCCCGCGACCAGCGCGGCGCTCACGCGCGGGCGGGCTCGGGCCTCCGGGGCCGGCCGGTCTGCTGCCGGACCCCGGCCGGGCGGGCGGCGGAGGTCACGGGCAGCGGGCGGGCGGCGATGCCGGTCATGCGGCGATGGTGGGGCTCCCTGGCGTGGGGTGGCAACCGGTTGTTGCCGGGGCGCCGGGTAGCGTGGGGGCGACCGGTGTCCCGCCGTCCCGAGGAGAGCCGATGAGTGGTCAGAACGATCCGGTGCGTGCCCTGCTGGCGGAGGCCTGGGCCTCCTGGGCGGAGCGCGGTGCGGCCCTGGACGCCAAGGACTGGGACCGGCCCACCCGGCTGCCCGCCTGGACGGTGCGGGAGCTGTACGCGCACGTGGCGCCGGTGCCGGAGATGTTCACCGGCCTGCGCGAAGCCCTCCTCGACGGCCCGGCCGAGGTGACCGACGGCGCCGGCATCCTGCGCGCCTACAACCGGCCCGGGGGCATCGCGCACACCGCCGCCGGGCAGGTCGCGGAGGCGGCGAAGCAGGCGGCCGAGGTGGCGGAACCCGCCGTACTGATCGTCCGGTTCGGGGCGGAGGGCCCGGCCGCGCTGGCCGGCCTCGCGGACGTGTCGCCTGGCGCGACCGTGGCGCACCCGCTGCTCGGCAGCGTGACGGTCGGCGCGCTCGGTGAGGTGGCGCTGATGGAGGCGACCGTCCACCTGCTGGACCTGATCGCGGCCGTCGGCGGCCCGCCGCCCGCCGAGGGGGCGCTGCGCTTCACCCGTCGGCTGCTGGCGGAGGTCGCCGATCCGGTGGCGTTCATCGAGGCGGCGACCGGCCGCACGGCGGAGGCGGTGCTCCCGGTGCTGCGCTGAGGAGCTGGCCGGTGCCCCGCACCGGGTGGGGCCGGTGCGGGGACCAGGGCGGGGTCAGCCCGGGAGCAGGGTGGGGTCAGCCCAGGGTGAGGGCGGGACCAACCCCGGGGCGAGGGCGGGATCAGCCCAGGGCGAGGGCGCGCAGGCGGTCGGCCGCGCCGTTGAAGTAGTTCTGGTCACCGGGGAAGGTGCCGGAGTCGGCGAACTGCCAGAAGGTCTGGTAGGCCCAGCCGTTGGGCAGCGTGCCCACGGTGGAGGCGTAGCGGGCTATCCAGAGCGGGTTGGTGGAGCCGAAGCCGCCGTAGTTGCCGGTGCACTGACTCCACCAGTTGGTGGTGGTGTAGATGGTGGGGTAGCGGCCGGTGCGGGTGTGGACGGTGTCGCTGAAGGAGCGGATCCAGCTGACCATGGCGCTCTGGCTGAGGCCGTAGCAGGTGGCGCCGTAGGGGTTGTACTCGATGTCCAGCGCGGGCGGGAGGGTCTTGCCGTCGGCGGACCAGCCGCCGCCGTGGCTGACGAAGTAGGCGGCCTGGGTGGCGCCGGAGGAGACGTCCGGCAGCGCGAAGTGGTAGGCGCCGCGGATCAGGCCGGAGTTGTACGAGCCGTTGTACTGCTGGGCGAAGCTCGGGTTGGTGTAGCCGGTGCCCTCGGTCGCCTTGACGTAGGCGAACTTGGCGCCGTTGGCAGCCACCGAGGACCAGTTGACGTTGCCCTGGTAGCTGGAGACGTCCAGTCCCGGGGTCTGGGTGGCGGCGAGGGAGGCGAACGGGGCGGCGCCGCCGCCGCGGCCCTCGTGGGCGGCGACGGTGGAGCCGGCGAAGTCCTGGTCGGGGTGGAAGCCGGGTCGGGAGTGGGAGGCCGGGGCGACAGGGGCGGGCTCGGCCGCGTACGCCGGGGCGGCCACGCCGCCGGCCAGGGCGGTCGCGGCGGCGAGGGCGGCCACGGCGGGCAGGCGGCGGGCCCGTCTGCCGGCGGGGACGGTACGGGCGGAACGGGAAGAGCGGTGCATGGGGCACTCCTCTGGAACCGAGCGTGGGGAGGGTCGAAATGATGCGGTACGTCCGGGGTCTGACCGGACGTACCGCAGAGTAGCCATGTACCCGCCACCGTTACCAGGCATCTTTTTTCACATAGTGATCGCACGTCAGGTGGTCCGGAGCGCCACGACCGGCAACCGGCGTTGCCGGTCTTGCCGGTCGCGCCCGGCGCGGCGGTCACGTCGGGTCCGTCGGGCGGGTCGGGTGCGCCGGGCGGGTCGGGCGCGAACCGGGCCCGGGGGAGCGGCGGGCGGCGCGGGGGGTGAGGACAGGGGGCGGCCTCCGGCGCGTGGGGCGCTCGCACGGGCGCCGGGCGCTTCCGGCACGCTGTGGCACGATGCCCGTGGGCCGGCCACCACGGGCGGCCCCCCGCACGTGAGGAGAGCGCACACCATGACCGACGCCGCCACCGGCCCCGCCGCCGACACCGCCGGGCCCGGCGGGAAGCCCGTGTTCCGGCCCGCCACGACCGCCGACGTCCCGGCCCTGGTCGACCTGGTCGAGTCCGCCTACCGCGGCGACTCCAGCCGGGCCGGTTGGACCACCGAGGCGGACCTGCTGGGAGGCCGGCGCACCAACCCGGAGGCCGTCACCGCGGCCGTCAGCCACCCCGAGGGCCTGGTGCTGCTGGCCGAGCGCGACGGCGACCTGCTCGCCTGCTGCCAGCTGGAGCGGCGCGGCGAGCTGGCCTACTTCGGCATGTTCTCGGTGCGCCCCGGGCTCCAGGGCGGCGGCATCGGCCGGGCCGTGCTGGCGGAGGCGGAGCGGCTGGCCGCCGAGGAGTGGGGCGTCGGCACGATGGAGATGACGGTGATCGAGCAGCGCCCCGAGCTGATCGCCTGGTACGAGCGGCGCGGCTTCCGGCGCAGCGGCGAGTTCAGCCCGTTTCCGTACGGCGACGAGAACTTCGGTGTCCCGCGGCGGCCGGACCTCCGGTTCGTGCACCTCGTCAAGGACTTGACGGCCCTCTGAAACGGCTCGCCCTCGGGGTCCGGTTCAGCTTCGCTCGACCGGATCTTCGCAGGTGACGAGGGGTCAACTCGATGAGCAGGGGCGATGCGGAGATGTCATACCTCGTTCATTATTGGTCTAGGCCAATGTGAGAGGCTGGGCGTGAACGGCCACGTTCCGTCCATCGCCCAGGGGGGCCATTTCCGCATGCCCGTACTCCATGGCACCGCCATGCCCGCACCCGAGACCGGTCCGCGCCGGACACCCGCGGACCCCGGCGGCCACCGGCTGCCCAGCCCGCCGGACGACCAGGAGCTCTACTGGTACTTCGGCCCGCAGCGCCGCTGGGTGCTGCTCTGCGCCACCCTCTCCTACGCGGGGGCCACCGCCACGCTCGGCCTGTTCGCCCTCAGCAAGCCGCTGCTCTGGCCGTTCCTGGTGCTCACCGTGCTCAACGCGGCCACCTGGCTGCTCTCGCTCGCCGACGGCCAGCGCGCCCGCCGCTTCACCCGGGACTCGCACGACCTGCTGCTGCGCGCCTGGAGCCCCGCCCGCCACCCGAGCGTGGACCTGCTGCTGCCCACCGCCGGCGAGCCGCTCGCCGTCCTGGACAACGCCTACCGGCACACCGCCGCCGTCCGGTGGCCCGGGGAGCTGACCGTCCTGGTGCTCGACGACGCGGGACGCCCCGAGGTGCGCGAACTCGCCGAGTCCTACGGCTTCCAGTACCGCGCCCGCCCCGACCGGGGCCGGTTCAAGAAGGCCGGCAACCTCAACCACGGCCTGGCCGAGGGCGGCGGTGAGATCGTCGCCGTCCTGGACGCCGACTTCTGCCCCCGCCCCGACTTCCTGCACCACCTGGTGCCCTACCTCGACAGCCCCGGGGTCGGCATCGTGCAGAGCCCGCAGTGCTTCGACACGGACGCCGACATGTCCTGGCTCGAACGCGCCGCGGGAGCCACCCAGGAGATCTTCTACCGCTGGATCCAGCCCTCCCGGGACGCCCAGGACGGCACCGTCTGCTGCGGCACCAACGCGCTCTACCGCCGCGCCGCGCTGGAGCGGATCGGCGGCTTCTCCGAGATCGACCACAGCGAGGACCTCTACACCGGCCTCGCCCTCGCCCGCGCCGGATGGGCCACCCGCTACGTCCCCGCGCTGGTCGCCAAGGGCATGTCGCCCACCGGCCTGCCCGCCTTCATCAGCCAGCAGTACCGCTGGTGCCTCGGCTCCCTGGCGCTGGTCCGCGATCCGGACTTCCGCCGCGGCCCGCTGCCGAAGTCCGCCCGCCTCTGCTTCTGGAACGGCATCCTCGGCTACGTCACCAGTGCGGTGAACGTCTTCGCCGTTCCGCTGCCGGCCCTGATCATGCTGTACTTCAGGCCCGAGGAGATCCGGCCCTGGCAGGTGCTGCCGTTCCTGCCGCCGATCTGGGTCGCCCTGGTGCTGCTGCCCGCGATGTCCCGCACCCGCTGGCGCTTCGAGGTCACCCGGGTCCAACTCCTCGGCGGACTCTGCCACGTGGTCGCCATCGCCCACGCGCTGCGCCGCCGCTCCGCGGACTGGGTGCCCACCGGCGCCGTGTCCGGTGGCGGTTCGCTCGCCCGCGCCGTCGCCCGGATCGGGGTCGGCTGGCTCGGGTTCGTCGTCCTCGCGGGCGCCGCCGGGCTCGTCCGGGCCGCGCTGCTGTACGGCTGGCGGCCGTACTGGGCGCTCGCCGGGCTGCTCGCGCTCACCGCGTACACCATGGTCCCGCTGGTCCGGGAGCTGTGGCCGCTGGCGAAGGGGGCGAACGGCGGCAAGGGCGCCGCCGTCGGCGAGGTCGCCGCGCCCGCGCCGGGCCGCTCCGACCTCGGCTTCGGGCGCTCCGAGGCCGTCGCCGTCACCGCCGTACTGCTGCTGTGCGGGCTGCTGGCGTCCGGCTGGGCCGACCCGCTGGTGTTCTGACGACTCGTCAAAATCGTTCGCCGCAACCGAGTTTCCTTGCGCGTCGCCCCACCGGCGCGGACGCCGCCCGGCCGCCCCATCGGCCCGGCGGACCCGACAACCGCTGCCAGCCCAGCAAGGAGCACCGCCGTGCCAACGGCCGTACCACCGACGTCGTCCTCCGCCTCCTCCTCCGCCTCGTCCTCCTCCGCCTCGTCCTGGTCGGAGACGCACACCGACCTGCTGCCCGATGCCGTCCGGCTGGACCGGAGCCCCGCCGAGCGGCGGCGCGCCACTGCCGCCGAGAGCGGGCAGCCCCGGCGGCGCAGCGCCTTCCGCCCCGACATCGAGGGGCTGCGCGGCCTCGCCGTGCTCTCCGTACTCGCCTTCCACTCCGCCGTGCCCGGCCTCACCGGCGGCTACGTCGGCGTCGACGTCTTCTTCGTCATCTCCGGCTTCCTGATCACCGGCCTGCTCATCGGCCGCCCGCTCGGCCTGGGGGACTTCGCCGCCCGGCGGGCCCGGCGCATCCTGCCCGCCGCCGCCACCGTGCTGGTCGCCACCGCCGCCGCCGGCGGCGCGCTGCTCGACCCGCTGCGCGGCACCGACCTCGCCCGCGACCTGATCGCCGCCGCCGGACAGTTCACCAACTGGCGCTTCGTCGGCGAGCGGACCGACTACCTGGGCGCCGAGCGCGACCCCAGCCCCTTGCAGCACTTCTGGTCGCTGGCCGTGGAGAACCAGTTCTACCTGCTCTGGGGCGTCCTGCTGATCGGCCTCGCCCACCGGCTGCGCGGACGCCGCCGCACCGTGGCGATCACCCTCGCCACGGTGGCCGTCGGCGGCCTGTCCCTGGCGCTCTGCCTGCGCTGGACGGCCACCTCGGCGCCGCTCGCCTACTTCTCCACCGGCAGCCGGCTCTGGGAGTTCGCGGCCGGCGCCTGCGCGGCCCTCGCGGGCCCGGCCCTGGCCGCCCGGGCCGGGCTGCGCCCGGTGCGCGGGGCGCTGCGGGTGCTCGGCTGGGGCGGCCTCGCGGCCGTGCTGGCGCCGGTGGTCCTCTACGACCGCACCACGCCGTTCCCCGGCACCGCCGCTCTGCTGCCCGTCCTCGGCGCCGCCGCCGTCCTGCTCGCCGGGCACGGCCCGCTCGGCGCCGCCGGCCCGGAGGCTGACGCCGGTCCGGGCGCCGCCGCCGGTCCGCACGCCGCCGCCGGGCGAGGCTCCCTCTCCGCCGGCCGCCTGCTCGCCATCCGCCCGCTGCGCGCCGCCGGCCGGCTCTCGTACGCCTGGTACCTGTGGCACTGGCCGGTGCTGACCATCGCCCAGGCCCGCTACGGCGCGCTGCCCTGGACCGCCCTGGTCGCGCTCACCGCCGCCAGCGCCCTGCCCGCCTGGCTCACCCTGCGGCTGGTCGAGCAGCCGCTGCGGTACGGCAGCAGCCCCGCGCCCCGGCGCGGGCTCGCCGTCGGCGCCAGTGCCCTGGTCATCCCGCTGATCGCCGCGCTCACCCTCGGCGGCGGCACCGTGCGCGCCCTCGGCGACCCCTCCGCCGCGCCGGTCGCGGTCCCCGCCGGAGCCGTCGACGGCCCGGGCCTGCTCGCTCCCGGGAGCCGGGTGCTCACCTTGACGCCCCCGCTGGCCCGGGCCCGGGAGGACTTCCCGCCCGGGCGGGGCTGCGAGATCCCGCTCAACGCCGACCGCAGCCCGCGCTGCCTGTTCGGAGCCGAGGACAGCCCCGACCGGATCGTGCTGCTCGGCGACTCGCACGCCGGGCAGTGGATCTCCGCGGCCCTGGCCCTCGCCGAGCAGCGCCACTGGGGCCTGGAGGTCCTCGTCAAACCCGGCTGCCCGCTGGCCACCCTCACCGTGCGCAACGACGTGCTCGGCCGCACCTTCGAGGAGTGCGACCGCTGGCGCGAGAACACCCTCACCCGGCTGGCCTCCGGCCCCACGCCGCGCCTCGTGCTCCTGGCCGGCCTGAACCGCTACGGCAGCCCGCAGGAGCGCACCGAGGGCTGGATACGCACCCTCGACCGCCTCACCGTCCTCGGCGCCCCGCTCGCCTACCTCGGCGACACCCCGATGCCCGGCAAGGACATCCCGACCTGCCTGGCCGCCTCCGACGGGCGCTCGGACGCCTGCCTCTTCCCGCGCGACACCGCCTTCGAGCCGGACCCGCTGCTGGACGGCGGGCTCGCGGCCCGGTACGGCGTACGGACCCTGGACCTCGGTCCGCTGCTCTGCCCCGGCACCGGGCCCTCCTGCCCGGCGGTGCTGGAGGGCGTGGTGCTGTACCGGGACACCGGGCACATCACCGACACCCTGGCGAGGGTGCTGGCGCCCCGGCTGGACAAGGGGCTGCTGGGGGCCGCGGGCGGTCCGGGCGTGGCCGTGCCTCCGGCGGTTCCTCCGGCGGTTCCTCCGGCCGTTCCCGGTGGGGTCGCGTCGCCCGGCGCGGCCGTGCCTCCGGCGGTGTCCGGGGTGCCGGCGATCTCCGGGGCTCCGGTCGCGTCCGGGGCCCCCGGGGCGCCGCCGGCTCAGCCGTAGATGCTGTGGCAGAGCCGGGCCTGGTCCGACCCGACAGGCCAGTGACCGGCCCGTTCGGCCTGGTCGCAGAGGGTGCTCCGGCCGCCGCCCGCCCCCGCCCCGGCACCCGTCGGGGCGGGGGCGCCCGACGAGCCGTGGGCGGGCGCGGCGCTGTGCTGGCCGTGGACCGGCTTGGGGTGGGCGCTCGCCGAGGCGTGCTGGGCGTCGCCGGTCGGCGCGGCCCCGGAGCTCGCCGCCGTGCCCGGCCCGCCCACCGTGCCGGGCCCGCTCGTCGTCGCCCCCGGGGCGGGCGGCGGCAGCGGGGAGGGCGCGGGCGTGAGCGGCGAGGGGGAGGCCGACAGCTGGTGCGCCCCCGCGTCCGAGGCGGAGGGCGAGGCGTCCGGCAGCGCCGTCAGCTGCGTCTCGTCCCCCTCGCCCGGACCGCACATCGCCAGGACCGAGGCCAGCACGGCGCCCGTGCCCACCATCGCCGCCGTCCAGGCCTTGCGCGACAGGCGCCTCGGCGGCGGAGAAGGCGCGAGGGGCGGGGTCGCCGGGACGGGCGGCGGCTGCCAAGCGTTCCGCGGCCACTGCCCTCCGGTGGGCTGGTCAGTCATGTGCTCGTCCTTCCAGCGGCCCCCCTCGAACCTTTTTGTGCTCAACGACTGCGCCGACGCCGGGACATGACCCGGAAGAGGGGTTTGAACGGGCGTTGATTGCCGCCGCGCCACATGCTTGGGGGCATGGAGACCAACAAGACGTCCAAAGCCCTCGTCGAGGTGGCCGAGTTCGGGACCGACAGCCGCTACCGGCTCGTCCACTTCGAGGGCCATGGCTGGGAGCCGCTCGCGCCCGAGGAGTTCGAGCCGCGCGTCCACCAGCTCTTCCCCGACCTCGACCCGCACGACCCGCAGCGGGTCCACTGGGCCGACCACCCCTGGGAGTGGCCCGCCTGGCACCCCGGCGAGGCCTGAACCAGCCCCGCGCGGCCTGAATCCGCCGCGTACGGGGGCGTGGCCCGGTGCGGGGGAGCCGGGTTCGTTAGGCTGAGCGGGTGAGTGTGGATCATTTCCGGCACCGGCCGCCCGGCCCGTCCGTGGACACCTGCCCGCCGGTTGAACGCGGCGAACCGGTGCCCCGCGACCTCGGCGTCCGGTACGACGGGCCGGCCGCCCTGCTGCCCGTCCACGGCGGCGGGCGCCACGCTGCGGCCGGTGGCGCGGTGGCCGTCGGCGGGGTGGCGGGGGACGCGGTGGCCGTCCGGGAGGCGCGATGAGCGGCACCGCCGGACCGGCCGGGACCGCGGGCTACGGCGAGGCGGCCGAGCAACTCGCCGTCCAGTACGAGAGCGTGAGCTTCACCGAGGTCCACCGCGACCTGCACCACCGGTACCCGGCGCCGCCTGCCGCCGTCCTCGACATCGGCGCGGGCACCGGCCGCGACGCCGCCGCGCTCGCGGCCCTCGGCCACCGGGTCGTCGCGGTCGAGCCGACCCCCGAACTCCGCGCCGCCGGTGAGCGGTTGCACGCGGGATCGGGCATCCGCTGGGTCGCCGACGCACTGCCCGGACTGCCGCTGCTCGTCTCCGAGGGCGAGCGCTACGACCTCGTGCTGCTCACCGCCGTCTGGATGCACCTGGCCCCCGACGAGCGCCCACCCGCGATGGCCGCCCTCGCCGGCCTCCTCGCCCCGGGCGGACGCCTCGCCCTCACCATCCGCCACGGCCCCGTCCCTCCCGGCCGCCGGATGTTCGACCTCCCGCCCGAGCCCACCATCGACCTCGCCGCCGCCCACGGCCTGCGCCTGCGCCACCGCGCGGCCCGTCAGGACCTGCACGGCCGGGGCGGGGTGCACTGGACGGCGCTGCTCTTCGAGCGGGAGGCGTAGCCGCTCAGCCGCGGCCCGGACGGACGGTCGTGATCGGCAGCGGCGGGCAGCGCACGGGCTCCTCGGTGAGGTCCGCCAACTCCTCGGGCGGCTCGGCGCCGTCCAGAACGGCGAGCAGGTAGGCCTCGGCCTGCGCGAGGCCGAGTCGGGGCGCCCGAAGCCGCAGCCGGGCCATCGCCGCGACGGCCCCTTCCGCCCGTGCCAGCGCGCGGACCTCCTCGGCCAAGGGATCCGGCGGGCGGATGCCCTTGACCTGGCGGAGGTAGAGCGCCTCCCAGTCCTTGGTCACCCAGGTGGTGATGGGAATGTGGTGGACGCTCTCGTCGTGCCGGTCCACCAGGTAGGGCCCGCCGCCACCGAGCATGTACCTCGGATCGCGGGTGCGGACGAACTCGGCGGCGGCATAGTGGACGACCCATCCGAGGGGGTGGTCCAGGACCGAGTGGACCGCCAAGCGGTGCGGCTCCGAGGGCCGTTCGGCCAGCAGTGATTCGACGATCCGGACGGCTTGCTCCCTGGTGACGGCCACGCCTCGATTCTCCATCGGGTGGCAAACGGGTTTTCGCGCCGCCCCCGGCCGCTTACCGGCCGCTCCCCGCCTGGGTCCCCGCTTCCCGCGTCACGCGACCGGGCCAACGAGGGGTGCGGGCCCGGAGGAGCCGACCTACGGTGAGGGCGGGGCGCCGGGCGGCCGTCCGCCGTCGATGGCTCTCCTTCCGTCGAAGGTGATGACCCGCCCGACCGGCACCCGCCCCGTGCGCGGCCGGCCCGGTGGGGCATCGCCGAATCCGGTCATTCGGCAACCATGACACTCGTCGCCGCGACGAGTGGGAGGCACCCATGAGAAAGCTCCCGGTCGCACTGGCCCTGATCCCCGCCGCCGCGCTGATCGCGTCGTGCTCCGACAGCGGGGGAACGGCGTCCGGCGGCAACACCGCCGGAGGGCAGGCCGGTGTCGTCACCGCCGAGCCCGCCCAGTCCAAGGCCCCGCAGACACCACAGGCACAGACGCAGGCGAAGGTGGTGGCGGACGGGCTGTCAGACCCGTTCGAGATCACCTACGGCCCCGACGGCCAGCTCTGGGTCAGTGAGAAGTCCGGGCTCAAGGTCACCCGGGTCGATCCGCAGAGCGGCGCCAAGAGCACCGCCCTCGACCTCACGGGGAAGGCCTACCACAGCCAGGACGGGCAGGACGGCGTACTGGGCTTCGCGCTGCACCCCGACTTCGGCAAGGACAAGGGCAGCGACTACGTCTACCTCGCCTACACCTACAAGAACGGCGACAACTCGGCCACGAAGATCGTCCGCTACACCGCGAAGGACGGTCAACTCTCCGACGAGCAGCCGATCCTGACGGGGCTGCCGGGGCACAACCAGCACCAGTCGGCCCGGCTCCGGTACGGGCCGGACGGCAAGCTGTACTACACGATCGGCGACCAGGGCCACAACTACCTGGCCGACTACTGCCAGCCGAACCACGCCCAGGACCTGCCGACCGCCGCCCAGGTCTCCGCGTCGGACTGGTCGCTCTACCAGGGCAAGGTGCTCCGCATCAACCTGGACGGCTCCGTCCCCGACGACAACCCCGAGCTGAACGGGGCCCGCAGCCACATCTACGCCTACGGCATGCGCAACCCGGACGGGATGGACTTCGGCGGCAAGGAGCTCTACACCGCCGAGAACGGCCCGCTCACCGACGACGAGTTCAACCACATCCAGAAGGGCGGCAACTACGGCTGGCCCAACGTGGCGGGATTCAAGGACGACAAGGCGTACGTCTACTCCGACTGGTCGCAGGCCAAGGGCGGTTGCGAGAAGCTCACCTACAACCCCGACCCGGGCTCGCCACCGGCCGAGGTGCCGACGACGAAGGAGTCGGACTTCACCAAGGAGATGGTCTCCCCGCTCAGCACGTACGGGACGACCGTCGACAGCGGGCACAACTTCGGCACGACACCGGTCTGTCCCGACGCGGCGTCCGCCTACATGTGCTGGCCGACCATGGCCCCCGGCAGCCTCAAGGTGTTCGGCGACGACGTCCTCGTCACGTCGCTGAAGAACGGCACCGTCTTCCGGCTCTCCAAGGACGGCAAGCACTATGAGGAGCTGTACCGGACGATCAACCGCTACCGCGACGTCACCCTCAGCCCGGACGGCAAGACGCTGTACATCGCCACCGACAGCGAAGGCCAGCACATGGTCCGCGGTGAGGGCGGCACCCCGACCACCCACCTGACCAATCCGGGTTCGATCCTGGCCGTCCCCTACGACCAGAACAAGAAGCAGTGAAGTCCCAGCACGGAGGTGAGGCAGTCATGACCCGTCACGACGAACAGCCCCGGAGTGCCCGGCAGCCCCGGGAGCGCACCACCGAACGGCCGAACACCCCGACGGGCGGCGCCGGTTGGCGCAAGCCCAGCTACCAGGTGGTGGAGGCGTCCCTGGAGGTCTCGGCCTACTACCTCGCCAAGCGGTAGCGGTCGCGGGACCGGACCGCACCGGTAGGACCACCACTCGAAGAGGGAGGAAGCGCTGTGCGACTGCACGTACTCGGTACGGCAGCCGGCGGCGGCGTCCCGCAGTGGAACTGTGCGTGCCCCGGCTGTGCCGGGGCACGCGCGGTTCCGTCGCGCCGACGGCTGCACGCGTCCATCGCCGTGGAGACCGAGCCCGGCCGGGTGTACCTCGTGAACGCCACGCCGGACATCGCCGAACAGATCGAGCGCTGCCCCTGGCTGCGCCCCGACGGCCGGCGGACCAGGCTGTCCGGCGTCATCCTCACGGATGCCGAACTCGACCACACCCTCGGCCTGGCGCGGCTGCGCGAGGCCGACGAGCTGGAGGTCATGGCGACCGAAGCGGTGCGCGAGGCCGTGCACAAGGGGCTCGGCCTCGGCGAGGTGCTCGCGCCCTACATCCGGCTGACCTGGCGGGACTTCGACGGCGTCGACCTCGAACCGCTCTCCGGCAAGCGCCCCCGGTACGCCCGGGACGCGGGTGACGGGGACTGGGTGAGCGCCCTGCGGGTGGGCGGCCTGCTGTACGCGCCGTCGACCGGCGTCTGGCCCGAGGGGTTCGGCGAGGACGCCGACCTGCTCCTGGTCGACGGCACCTTCTGGGACGACGAGGAACCCCGCACCGCCGGGTTCTCCACGAAGTCCGCCACCGGGATGGGCCACCTGCCCGTGCTCGCCACCCGCGACCGGCTCGCCGCCCTGCCGGCCCGGTGCCTCTACACCCACCTGAACAACACCAACCCGCTCGTCGACCCGGACTCCCCCCTCCACGCGGAGCTGGCGGACCGGGGCCTCGGGGTGGCCGCGGAAGGAGCGGTCCTCACATGGTGACGACCTTCGAGAGCGAGCTCAGGGCCGTGCCCGAGCGCCACTACCACCACCGGCACCCCTTCAACCTGAGGATGCACCAGGGGCTGCTGAAGCCGCGGGAGCTGCGGACCTGGATCGTCAACCGCTTCCACTACCAGCGGCACATCCCGGTCAAGGACGCGCTGATCCTCGCCAAGCTGGCGGATCCGGCCCTGCGCCGGCTGTGGATCCGCCGCATCACCGACCACGACGGCAGCGACGGCGACGAAGGCGGCATCGAACGGTGGCTGCGTCTCGGCGAGGCGGCCGGAATCGACCGCGCCGACCTGCTCTCGGGCCGCGACGTGCTGCCCGGGGTGCGGCTCGCCGTCGACGGCTACGTGAACCTCTGCCGCAACGGGACGCCCCTCGAAGCCGTGGCCGCCTCGCTGACCGAACTGTTCGCGCCGGACCTGATGGCCACCCGGATCGCCGCCTTCCAGCGCCACTACACGTGGATCGAGCCCGAGGGCCTCGCCTACTTCGACACCCGCGTCCACCAGGGCCGCCGGGACAGCGACGAGGCGCTCTCCCTCGTGCTCTCCTGGGCGCGCACCCGTGCCGAGCAGGAGTCCGCCATCGCCGCGCTCTCCTACAAGTGCGAGGTGCTGTGGACCCTCCTGGACGCCGTCGAACGGGCGCCGGCGTGACCTGGCGGCCGGCGCTGAGCCGGTACGCCCGCCTGCGCGACTGCCCGGTGCGCCACAGCCTGCTGCTGGTCGTCCCGGAACGCATCGTGGTCCTCAGCGCCGAGGCCGCCGCGATCGTCGGCCTGTGCGACGGCACCCGGACCGTCCCGCAGATCGTCACCGAGTTCCCGGCCGAGGGGGCCGACGACGTGGTGGTCTTCCTCGACGACCTGAAGGAGCGGGGATGGCTGAGGTGAGCCCGCCCTGGGCGATGCTGGCCGAACTCACCCACGGCTGCCCGCTGCGCTGCCCGTACTGCTCCAACCCGCTGGAACTCACCTCCCGCACGGAAGAACTGACGACTGATCAGTGGCTGGACGTGCTGGCGCAGGCCGGGGAGCTCGGAGTCGCGCACGTCCACCTCTCGGGAGGTGAACCGTTGCTGCGGCGCGACCTGACCGAGATCGTCGCGGGGGCCGCCCGCGCCGGGATCTACGCCCAGCTCGTCACCAGCGGACTCGGTCTGACCCGCGAGCGGCTGGCCGGCCTGACGGCCGCCGGGCTGCCCAGCGTGCAGCTCTCCGTCCAGGGCGCCGACGCCGTCTCCTCCGAGCTGATCGCCGGGCGGCGGTCGTTCGCGGCGAAGGAACGGGCCGCCGCCCTGATCCGGGAGGCCGGACTGCCGCTCGGCCTCAACGTCGTCCTGCACCGCCTGAACCTCGACGACATCGACGCGATCGTGGACCTCGGCCTCGCCTGGGGCGCGGTGCGCATCGAACTCGCCAACACCCAGTTCTACGGCTGGGGGCTGGCCAACCGGGCCGCCCTCATGCCCACCCGCGACCAGCTGGCCCGCGCCCGGGAGGCGGTCGAGCGCCGGCGGCGGTGGACCGACGCCGAACTCGTCTGGGTCGTCCCCGACTACTTCGACGGCGTCGCGAAGCCCTGCATGGGCGGCTGGGGCGCGGTCTCCCTGACCGTCGCCCCCGACGGCCGGGTCCTGCCCTGCCCCGCCGCCTACGACCTCCCGCTGGACCCGCCGAACGTCCGCGACCACGACCTCGCCTGGATCTGGTCCGAGTCGTCGGCCTTCCGGGCCTACCGCGGCACCGACTGGATGCCCGAGCCCTGCGCCTCCTGCCCCCAGCGCGAAGCCGACTTCGGCGGCTGCCGGTGCCAGGCCTTCGCCCTCACCGGAGATCCGGCGCGCACCGACCCGGCCTGCGCCCTGTCACCGGACCACGGCCTGATCACGGAGCTCGCCGCGCGGCACGGCGGGGACCTCGTCTACCGGGCCCCGGCCCGCCGGTGAGGCGCCGCTGCGCGAGCGCCCGCGGCGTCCTCAGGCCTGGTGGGCCTGGTCGAGCAGGGCCAGTTCCTCCGCCGAGAGCCGCAGCGCGCCGGCGGCGATGTTGTCCAGGAGGTGCGCCACGTCGCCGGTGCCCGGGATGGCCAGGACGTGCGGGCCGCGGTGCAGGGTCCAGGCCAGCCGGACCCGGGCGGTGCTCACCCCGCGGGCCTCGGCCACCGCGCGTACCCGGGCGGGTTCGGCGGCGCCGGTGCCGTTCTGGCGCCCGGATCCGGCGATGGCATAGAAGGGGACGAAGGCGATGCCCAACTCACCGCAGAGCCGCAGGAGTTCGTCCTGAGCCGGCGAGGCGCCGATGCCGTACGGGTTCTGGACGCAGACCACGGGGGCGATGGCCCGCGCCTCGGCGAGCTGGTGCGGGTGGACGTTGGACAGTCCCAGGTGGCGGATCAGCCCGGACTGGCGCAACTCGGCCAGTGCGCCGAAGCGTTCGGCGATCGAGTCCTCGCCGAGGACGCGCAGGTTCACCAGGTCGAGGTGGTCGCGGCCGAGCTGGCGCAGGTTCTGTTCGACCTGGGCGCGCAGCCGCTCGGGGGTGCGGGCGTGCTCGACCCACGCGCCGTCGACACCCCGCCCGGGTCCGACCTTGGTGGCGATCACCAGGTCGTCGGAGTACGGCGCGAGCGCCCGGTTGATCAGCTCGTTGGCGGAGCGCAGCGGGGAGAAGTAGAAGGCGGCGGTGTCGATGTGGTTGACGCCCAGCTCGACGGCGCGGCGCAGCACCCGCAGCGCCTGTTCGCGGTCGCGGGGGACGGCGTGGGGGACGAGTGCCGGGCCGGTCTGCGGCAGGCGCATCGTGCCGAAGCCGATCCGGTGGACGGTGCGGTCGCCGAGCCTCCAGGTGCCGGAGTCGGCGGCCGTGACGGCGCCAGAGCCGGTGCCGGAGTCGGTGTCGGAGCTGGTGGCGGAGTCGGTGGCGGTGCTGTCGGAAGTCATGCCGATCATGATCGCCACTGCACTAATCTGACCGCCAATGATTCGAACATGCCTGAATCCACGGGGGAGGCTGCTTGGCCGCCGAACTGCTCTTCACCGCGGGTGATCTGGCCCGGATGCGGTTCGCGGTCTCGCCGATGTGGGAGGTCGGTCCGAGCCTGCGGCTGCTGCGCTCGGGCCTGCGACACGCCGTCCACCAGCCCTGGGCGGAGCAGGTTCGGCCCCGGCTGGCGGCGCTCGGCCCGGGGTACGCGCTGCTCGCGGAGGTCGTCCCGCCCGCCGGGTACGTGCCGGACTTCCTCAACCCGGTGCCGGCCGGGCCGGCACCCACGCTGGCGCGGGAGCTGGCGGCGATCCGGGCCACCCCCGCCGAGCGGGTCCGCCGCGACCTCGACCGGCTCGGCCACGAGGCGGGCGGGCTCGGCCCCCGGCTGCGCGCCCTGTACGCCGACCCGGCGGCCGGTCTGGTCCGGCTGACCGGGGCGATCGAGGCGTACTGGGAGCTGGCGCTGGCGCCGTACTGGGCGCGGATCCGCGCCGTGCTGGACGCCGACGTGCTGCACCGGGCCCGGCAGGCCGCCGAGCACGGCTCGGCGCGGGTGCTGAACGACCTGCACGCCGGGCTCCGTTGGTCGGAGGACACCCTGCGGCTGAGCCACCGCACCCGGCCGCTGCCGGGCCGGGCGGCCGGGGCGGGCCTGCTGCTGGTCCCGTCCGCCTTCACCGGTCCGGCGCTCTACACCCGCCTCTCCCCGCCGGACCCGCCGCAACTGGCCTATCCCGCGCGCGGCACCGGCACCCTGTGGGTGCCCGCGTCCGCGCCCGCGGCCGGTACGGAGGCCCTGGCCGCGGTCCTCGGCCGTTCCCGCACGCGGCTCCTGACCGAACTGGCGGCCCCGGCGTCCACCACCGAACTCGCCCGGCGCACCGGGCTGTCGGCCGCCGCGGTCTCCCAGTACCTGACGGCCATGCGGGACGCGCGCCTGGTCAGCGCCCACCGGGCCGGACGGTCGGTCCTGTACGCGCGGACGGCCTCGGCGGAGGCCCTGCTGGCGCCGCTGGAAGAGGGCTGAGCCGGACGCCGGGGACGCCGGGGGCGCCGGGCCGCCGGAGGCCGCAGGGCTCCCGGCGGAGGAGCGGTTGCCGCCGACCCCGGTCGGCTTCGGCCGCCGCCGGTTAGGCTGCCCGGTGTGGAGAAGGAGAACGGCGTCCTGACGGTCTTCGACGGCCGGCTCGTCCTCGACCCGGACACCCGGATCGTCACGGTGGACGGCCCGCAGGTGCGGCTCACCCACGCCGACACCCGGCTGCTACGCGGCCTGATCGAGCTGGGCGAGGGCGTGCACGATCCGGAGGACATCCTCTGGAAGGTCTACCAGGTCGTCCTCCACCCAGGGGAGTTGCGGTTCCCGATGACCGTCCTGAACGTCAAGCTCGGTGAACCGTGGTGGATCGAGCGGTCCGAGGAGGGCTACACCCTGCGGCCCCCGGAGCCGGCGTAGCCGCCCGTCGCCACCCGCGCCGGGGACCCACCCGCGCCGGGGACCCACCCGCGCCGGGGACCCACCCGCGCCGTTCTGGTGTGTGCCCGGAAGACGTTCGCCCGGTCGGGCGGTAGGCGCGGGCGACCGGCCGCATACTGACGCCATGACGAGTGCGGACGGCGGACGCGGTGGCCACGGCCCGGACCGGCGCGGGCTGCTCCGGGCGGGCACGGCGGCGCTGCTGCTGGGCGCGGCGGGGTGCGGCGGCGGGGGAGCGCCGCGCGTGACGGCAACGGGCCCGGCGGCCGGCCCCACCGGCCCAGCGACCCCGACCGGCACCCCGGCCGCCACCCCCACGCCCACCCCGCTGCCCCGCCCGCCCCTGTGGCAGCCCGGCCCCGGAGAGATCCAGCCCGACGTCAAGCGCCGCGCCGTCGAACTGGTCGCCGCGCTCGGCGCCTGGCCACCCGGTGGGGAGGGCGTGGAGGCGGCCCGGGCCCGGGTGGCGGCGCTGGGCCTGCCGCCCGCGCTGGCCGACGCGGCCGGTCCGCTGTCCCCGGAGGCGGCCGAGGCGAGTCTGGAGGTGGTCGTCGCCCAGTACGGCGGCATCCTCGACGACTCCGCGAGCGTGCTGGTGGTCTGCCGGCAGTGGACCCGGGGCGCGGACGGTTCGGTGGCCGAGGGCGGCACCACGGTGGACGTCCGGCTCAGCCGGGCCGAACCGCGCTGGACGGTGACCGACCTGCACCCGGGTGTCGCGGGCCCGGCCACCGCCTCCCCGTCGGCCGCCGTCGCCCGGGCGCTGGCCGAGCCGAGGATCGAGCTGCCGCCGGAGGCCGCCGCCGACCTGCGCAGCGGTACGGTCCACGACAGCGCGGTGGAGGCGATGCTGCGCCTGGCCGGCCCGTACGCGCTGTCGGTGAGCGTGGTGCGCAGCGGCCACCCGCTGGACGTCTTCGGGACGACCCGGCCCAGCGACCATCCGCTGGGCCGGGCCTTCGACGTCTGGCGGATCGACGGCCTGCCGGTGGTCGACCCGGCCACGCCCCGGCAGCTGATCGAGTCCTTCATGCGGGACGCGGCCGCCGCCGGTTCCTACAACGTGGGCGGCCCGGTGGCGATCCCGGGCGTCGGCAACCGGTTCTTCACCGACGACACCCACCACGACCACTGCCACGTCGGGTTCGACCACTGACGGCGGGCGTCAGCCGACGCCGACCGCGCTCCAGGCCGCCGCGACCGCGTTGTACTCGGTGCTGCCGGCGCCGTACAGGTCGCGGGCCGCGTTGAGCGAGGCGGCGCGGGCGCCCTTGTAGTTGGTGGTGGAGGTCATGTAGACGGTCAGCGCGCGGTACCAGATCCTGGCGACCTTGTCGTTGCCGATGCCGGCGACCGCGGAGCCGTTGCAGGTCGGGCTGTTGTAGGTGACGCCGTTGATCGTCTTGCTGCCGCTGCCCTCACTGGCCAGGTAGAACCAGTGGTTGCCGACGCCCGAGGAGTAGTGCACGTCCAGGCCGCCGACCGAACTGCTCCAGCAGTCGGCGGAGCGTCCGTCCAGCGAGGGCTTGTCGAAGCGGCGCAGCCACGGCGGGGTGGACTGGTCGCTGAACAGGTAGTCGCCCTGGTCGATGCCGTTGCCGGCGTAGAACTCGACCATGGTGCCGAAGATGTCGCTGGTGGACTCGTTGAGGCCGCCGGACTCGCCGCTGTAGCGCAGGTTGGCGGTGGCGCTGGTGACGCCGTGGGTCATCTCGTGGCCCATGGTGTCGAGGTCCACCTGCTCCGGGTCGGTGGTGCCGTCACCGTCGCCGGTCATCATGCAGAAGCAGCTGTCGGACCACTGGGCGTTGTCCCACCTGGTGCCGACGTGCACGAAGACGGTGGCGCCCTTGCCGTCGTTCTTGATGCCGTTGCGGCCGTGGACGTTCTTGTAGTAGTCGTACGTCCAGGCGGTGTTGGCGTGGGCGTCGACGGCGGCGGTGGAGCGGTCGGAGGAGAACTTCCTCCCGTCGCCCCAGACGTTGGTGGTGCTGGTGAACGCGGTGCCGGAGGTGGCCTTGAGCGAGCTCGCGGAGGCGTTGTTGGCGTCCTTGGTGACGTGGCCGCGGACCGGGTCGGTCAGGGTGTAGCCGCCGCCGGACCTGGCGGTGGTGTCGAGGGTGACCGTGCCGGTGTACTCGGAGTTGCCGGTGCCGGCCGCCTGGTGCTCGGCGTCGTAGGACTCGATCGGCGCGCCGGTGGTGGCGTCGGTGACGACCACCCTGCCGGCCGGCTCGCCGTGTGGGCCGGTGCCCTCGACGGTGGTGCGCCAGGCCAGCCGGGGCGTGCCGTCGGCGGCCCAGACGACCAGCTCCGGGGTGCTCACGGCGTCCTGGACGCCCGGGGCGGCGGACAGCGCGCCGGCCGCGCCGGACTGCGCGGGCACCTTCGGGACGGTGGACTTCACGGCGGCGTCGTGGGCGGCCGCGCGGGAGGAGTCCTTGAGCCTGCCCCTGGCGTCCTGGTGGACGACCAGGTCGCCGCCGACCACCGGCAGGCCCTGGAAGGTGCGGTCGAAGCGGACGTGCGAGGCACCGTCGGCGTCCAGCACGACGTCCTTGAGCACGAGGTCCTGGCCGGCGCCGAAGCCGAACACCCCCGCGTTGCGGGTGACGTTGGCGCGGGCCTGGGCTATCGCGCCCTCGCGAGCACCCGGGGCGCCGGAGGCGGCGGAGGCCGTGGCGGCCGGGACGGTGGCGCCGGCGAGGGCGGCGACGAGGGCGACGGCTCCGGCCGTGCGGGCACGGCGGGAGGAGGGGGTGGGGGTCACGCTGACTCCAGTGGGGGTAGCGGTGCAGGGAAAGGAGCTGCGACCGAGATTGACGGAGTTCAGTCAGACAGAGCCAGAGGAAAGGTCATAACTTTGCCAAGTCGTGTCCTTGGTCAATAAAAAAATGATCGGAAGTTAACAAGCCCTCTACAGTGCCGTCGTGACGATCGACTACCTGTGGCGCGGCCCGCTCGACGACCCCGAACTCGACGCCCTGCACGCCGAGGGCTTCGGCCACCCCGGCGGGCCCGGCGGCCGGCGCGCCCGCCTGGAGCGGCACAGCCTCGGCTGGGTCACCGCCCGCCGAGCCGCCGACGGCGCCCTGGTCGGCTTCGTCAACCTGGCCTGGGACGGTGGCGTCCACGCGTTCCTGCTCGACACCGTGGTCTCCCCGGACTCCCGCCGCCGAGGCGTCGCCACCCGGCTGGTCGCCGAGGCCGCCGACGGCGCCCGCGCGGCCGGCTGCGCCTGGCTGCACGTGGACTTCGAACCCCACCTGCGCCCCTTCTACCTCGACGCCTGCGGCCTGCGCCCCACCGACGCGGGCCTCCTGGCGCTCTGAGACCGCCAACTCCGTTGGGGCGCCCGGCCGCTGCTTGAGTCCACCCCTCGGACGGCCCGACCCGGACCCGGCCGACGGTTGTACTCTGCACGCGGACGGACGGCGCCGGCCCGTCCGGTGCGGCGCCCCGCCCGCACCCTGCCCGGAGCCGCGATCGGAGTCCCATGAACACGTCCGCCCCCGACTTCGACGGGCCGCTGCTGCGCACCCGGGACGTGGACGTCGTGCGCGACGGCCGCCACCTGCTGCGCGGAATCACCCTGGAGATCCGGCCCGGCGAGCACTGGGCGCTGCTCGGCCCCAACGGCGCGGGCAAGTCCACCCTGCTGTCGCTGCTCGGCGCGGTCTCCCACCCCACCCGGGGCGAGGTCGACGTGCTCGGCCGCCGGCTCGGCCGGGTTGACATCCGCGAGCTGCGCGCCCACCTCGGACACGTCAACCCGCGCCACCCGCTGCGCTCCCCGCTGACCGTGCGCGAGGTGGTGCTCACCGGGCACACCAACACCATCGAGCCGGAGTTCCACCGCAAGCCCGCGCCGGAGGCGCTGGAGCGGGCCGAGCGGCTGATCGACACGCTCGGCATGCGCGCGATGGCCGAGGCCGCCTGGACCACCCTCTCCCAGGGCGAGCGCGGCCGGGCCCTGATCGCCCGCGCGCTGATGCCCAGCCCCCGTCTGCTGCTGCTCGACGAACCCGCCACCGGGCTGGACCTGACCGCCCGGGAGCTGCTGCTGGACAGCCTCGACCTGCTGCGCCACCAGCACCCGGAGCTGGCCAGCGTGCTCGTCACCCACCACCTGGAGGAGCTGCCCGAGAGCACCACCCACGCCCTGCTGCTGCGCGGCGGCGAGTGCGTCGCGGCCGGGCCGGTGGACGAGGTGATGACCACCGCGCTGATCAGCGAGACCTTCGGCCACCCGATCCGGATCAGCCGCCACGAGGGCCGCTGGACGGCGCGGGCCGCGGCCCGCCGGACGCCGGAGAGGTAACGGTTGAGGGGGCGGGTGTAGACGGAAAACCGTCTTTACGTAAGGTATGCCTTAGCTAATGATGGTCTGCTGGTCCCCGGCCGGCCGCACCGCCTTGGCACACCCATGCCCTTTTCCGTTGGAGCCCGCATGTCCGCCCGTCGCCGTTCCACCACAGCCGCGCTGCTCACCCTCGCCGTGGCGACCGCAGCCCTGGCCGGCTGCGCGTCCAAGAAGGACGACAAGGCGGCCGCCTCCGACGCGGTGAAGGTCAACGCGACCGACACCGCCTGCGAGGTCTCCAAGACCAGCTTCCCGGCCGGGCACGTGGTGCTGGACATCAGCAACAAGGGCTCCAAGACCACCGAGGTCTACGTCTACGGCGACGGCGACAAGATCGTCACCGAGCGCGAGAACATCGGCCCCGGCACCAAGGCCAGCATCAACGCCGAGATCAAGGCCGGCTCGTACGAGATCGCCTGCAAGCCCGGCATGGTCGGCAACGGCATCCGCCAGAAGATCACCGTCACCGGCGAGGGCGGCAGCGCCGCGGCCGCCGACCCGCGCCTGGCCGCGGCCGTCGACGCCTACCGCGCGTACGCCCAGGAGCAGGCCGACGCGACCGTCCCGGCCGTCGAGGCCTTCGCCGCCGCGATCAAGGCCGACGACCTGGAGAAGGCCAAGTCGCTGTTCGCGCCCTCGCGCACCGGCTGGGAGCGCACCGAGCCGGTCGCCGAGAGCTTCGGCGACGTCGACCCGAAGACCGACACCCGCGAGGACAAGCTGGAGCCCGGCCAGGAGTGGACCGGCTGGCACAAGCTGGAGAAGTCGCTCTGGGCCGACGCCAAGATCGGTGACGACGAGAAGAAGCTCGCCGACCGGCTCGTCGCCGACCTCAAGGACTGGCAGAAGAGGATCCCCGAGGCCGAGATCACCGCGACCGGCATGGCCAACGGCGCCAAGGAACTGCTGGACGAGGTCGCCACCAACAAGATCACCGGTGAGGAGGACCGCTACAGCCACACCGACCTGGCCGACTTCCACGCCAACGTCGAGGGCGCGCAGAAGGCCTACGAGCTGCTGAAGCCGGTCGCCTCCGAGAAGGACCCGGAGCTGGCCAGGACGCTGGACTCCGAGTTCGCCGAGATCAACGCCCTGCTGGCGAAGTACAAGCAGGCCGACGGCACCTTCACCTCCTACGACAAGGTCACCGAGGCCGAGCGCAAGACCTTCTCCGACGCGGTCAACTCGCTGGGCGAGCCGCTGTCGAAGCTGGCCGCCGCCGTGGTCGTCAAGTAACCGGCCCCACCGCCACCCGAAGTACCCCACCGACGCCGTGGCCGCCCGTGATCCGGGCGCCACGGCCTCCGTGGGTCAGCGCACAGACGTCCGGCACAGCAGAGAAGTCCGGCACAGGAGAAGGGCCCGCCCACCGATGGACGCGGAGAACGAGCAGCAGAACGGGACGCCGACCGCCGGCGCCACCGCGACCAAGGGCGCGGTCAGCCGCCGCGCCGTCATGGGCTGGGCCGGCGCGGGGGTGGCGCTCGGCGCCGCCGCCGTCGGTTCGGTCGCCGCGGCGAGCCGGCAGGACGACACCGCACCGGTGACCGCCACCCGAGCCGGCGCCGAGGTGCCGTTCTACGGCGACCACCAGGCGGGCATCTCCACCCCGGTCCAGGACCGCCTGCACTTCGCCGCCTTCGACGTCTCCGAGAAGGCCACCAGGGAGTCCCTGGTCAAGCTGCTCAAGGAGTGGACCAAGGCGGCCGCCGCGATGACCGGCGGCCGTGAGGTCGGCACGGGCGCGGTGCCCGGCTCGGCGGAGGCGCCGCCGGACGACACCGGCGAGGCCCTGGGCCTGCCCGCCTCCCGGCTCACCCTGACCATCGGCTTCGGCCCGAGCCTGTTCGAGAAGGATGGCGTGGACCGCTTCGGCCTCCTGGCCAAGCGCCCCGAGGCCCTGATCGACCTGCCGAACTTCAAGGGCGACAAGCTCGACCCGGCCCGCAGCGGCGGCGACATCTGCGTCCAGGCCTGCGCCGACGACCCGCAGGTCGCCGTGCACGCGATCCGCAACCTGGCCCGCATCGGCATGGGCACCGTCAACATCCGCTGGTCGCAGCTCGGTTTCGGCAAGACCTCCTCGACCACCCCGGACGAGCAGACCCCGCGCAACCTGATGGGCTTCAAGGACGGCACCCACAACATCGCGGGCACCGACACCGACAAGCTGGCCGACCACGTCTGGGTCGCCCCCGGCGACGGCCCGGAGTGGATGACCGGTGGCTCCTACCTCGTCGCCCGGCGCATCCGGATGCACATCGAGACCTGGGACCGTGCCTCGCTCAAGGACCAGGAGGACACCTTCGGCCGCACCAAGGGCGAGGGCGCCCCGTACGGCAAGGCCAAGGAGCACGACGCGCCGGACCTCGCGGCGATGCCCGCGACCGCGCACGTCGCGCTCGCCCACCCGGACGCCAACAACGGCCTGATGATCCTGCGCCGCGGCTTCTCCTTCACCGACGGCACCGACGGCCTCGGCCGCCTGGACGCGGGGCTGTTCTTCCTCGCCTACCAGCGCGACACCCGCAAGGCCTTCGTCCCGCTCCAGCAGAAGCTCGCGGCGAGCGACAAGCTCAACGAGTACATCCAGCACGTCGGCTCCGCCCACTTCGCCTGCCCGGCGGGCGTGCGCAAGCCGGGGGAGTGGTGGGGCCAGGCCCTGTTCGGCTGACCTCCCGCCCGCCTCCTCGTACCACCTCTACACCCCCCAGGAGCCCGCGTGTTCGGCAACTACCTGATCGGCCTGCGCGAAGGCCTCGAAGCCAGCCTGGTCGTCTGCATCCTGATCGCCTATCTGGTCAAGACCGGCCGCACGGACAAGCTGCCGCCGGTGTGGATCGGCGTCGGCTCGGCCGTGGCGCTCTCCATGGCCTTCGGCGCGGTGCTCCAGTTCGGCTCCTCGCAGCTCACCTTCGAGGCCCAGGAGGCGCTCGGCGGCTCGCTGTCGATCATCTCGGTCGGCCTGGTGACCTGGATGGTCTTCTGGATGCGGCGCACCGCCCGGCACCTGAAGACCGAGCTGCACGGCAAGCTGGACGCGGCGATCGCGATGGGCACCACCGCGCTGGTGGTCACCTCCTTCCTGGCCGTCGGCCGCGAGGGCCTGGAGACCGCGCTGTTCATCTGGTCGGCCGTGCAGGCCACCGACGACGGCTGGAACCCGCTGATCGGCGCCGCGCTCGGCCTGCTCACCTCCGTGGTGCTCGGCTGGTTGTTCTACCGGGGCGCGCTGAAGATCAACCTGGCCAAGTTCTTCACCTGGACCGGCGCGATGCTGGTCGTGGTCGCGGCCGGCGTCCTCGCCTACGGCGTGCACGACCTCCAGGAGGCAGGCTGGCTGCCCGGCCTGCACAGCACGGCCTTCGACATCTCCAGCACCATCCCCAAGGACAGCTGGTACGGCACCCTGCTGAAGGGCGTGTTCAACTTCCAGCCGGACCCGACGGTGCTTCAGCTGGTGGTCTGGCTGCTCTACCTGATCCCGACGCTGGCGGTGTTCTTCAACGTCCTCGGCGGCGGCCGGACCAAGCCCGCCAAGCCGGTGGCCGCCAAGCCCGCCGCCTGACCGGCCGTTCCACCACGGCGCCCCGCCCGGCACTGCACCGGGCGGGGCGCCGTCGTGTGTGGGGGCGCTCCTCACGCTCCGTCGACGGCGGCCGTTCGGGTGGCAGCCCGTCCGGGCCGCCACCATGCTGGGAGCTGCACAGTCTCGCTACCTCCGCATACCCATGGAGAGAACATGAAGGGCCGCAGATCCACCCGGCTGCTCACCGCCGGTCCCGCGACGATCGCCGCCGTTCTGCTCACCGTGTGCAACGGCACGGGAGCCTGGGCACAACCGACCACGTCCGTGACGGCCGCCGCCCCCGGAGCGGCGCGCAGCGCGCCCGCGGCCACGCCGAAGGCCGACGAGCGGTGCCGGGCCGACGAACTCGCCGCCACCGTCCAGATCCAGGACGCCGGTTCCGCGATGGTGATGCTGACGAACAAGGGCAGCCGCACCTGCACCGTCGAGGGCTACCCGGGCTTCGTGGGCCTCCTCTCCGACGGCAGCCCCGAGAAGGTGGCCGTCAAGCGCGTGGCGCACCCCGGACCGCCCGTCCTGGTCACCCTCAAGAAGGGCACGACCGCCTTCTCCGGCCTCAAGTGGGCCTCCTGCGACAAGGGCAACCCGACCTGCCACGTGCTCTTCGGGCTCCAGCTCACCCCGCCGGACGGGACCAAGCCGCTGAACACCACGGTGCTCGGCCTGGACGGCAAGCCCCTCACCATTCCTCTGCCGGTCTCCGCGGCGGGGCTGACCACGGGCACCCTCCAGCCCATCAGCCAGGGCGTGTTGTTCCCCAAGCAGTGACGCGCCGCGTCGGCCGGCGACGGGCGGCTCCGGCACGGAGCCCCGCTGTGCGTCCGTCGGGCGCCGGCCGGCCGACGTCCACCGATGGCATGCCGGAGCCCCCGGCCGGTTCCTTCGAACCGCCCGGGGGCTCCTGGTGTCCCGCTGCCGGACTACTGGCTCTTGATCGCGCCGAGGATGTCCAGCTTGGACGCCCGGTAGGCCGGCCAGAGCGCGGCCAGCAGGCCGATCACGGCGGCCGCGAGCAGGTAGCAGGCGGTCTGCACCGGCGGCACCACCGTGGTGATGCCCTTCAGGTTGTCCGCCATCGTGCGCACGGCCGCCCAGGCGGCCAGGATGCCGAGGCCGACACCCACCAGCCCGCCGAACAGGGCGATCAGCAGCGACTCCAGCCGGACCATCCGGCGGATGCCGAGCCGGTCGAGGCCGACCGCCCGCAGCATGCCGATCTCCCGGCGGCGCTCGAACACCGACATCGCCATGGTGTTGACCACACCGAGCACGGCGATCACCACGGACATGCCGAGCAGGCCGTACATCATGTTCAGGATCCCGGTGATCATCGAGCGGTTCTCCGCCTTGATCTCCTTGGCGCCCTTGACCGCGATCAGCGGGTTGCCGCCGGTCGCGTCGCGCAGCGCCTGCTTCAGCTCCGGGGTCGCGCCGTCGACGCCCTTGACCAGGACCTTCTCCGGGCCGGAGCCGGGCAGCGCGTGCGGGCCGACCACGGACTCGGGGGCGACCATCGCGGGCAGCAGGCTGCTGGAGTCCAGGATGCCGCCGACGGTCAGCGTGCCCTTGGCACCGTCCGGGTAGGTCACGGCGAGGGTGTCGCCGAGCTTGTAGCCGCCGTGCTCGGCGCGGCCCGAGCCCACCAGCAGCTTGCCCTGCTTGAGGGCGTCGGCCGAGCCCTCGGTGACCTTGACGGTGGCCACCCGGTCGATGGTGGCGGCGTCCATCGCGGTCAGCCACTCGCTGTCCTCGCCGTTCGCCCCGACCTTCACCGGGACGCCGAGCTCGGCGCTGATCGCGCTGACGCCGGGCGCCTTGGCGATCTGGGTGGCGACCTCGGGGGAGAGCGACGAGAAGTTCTGCATCGTGACCGTGTAGTCGGCCTTGAGGTCGGTCGCGGTGAGCTTGTCCACGGCCTGGTTCACCGAGGCGCCGATCACGGTCAGCGAGGTGATCAGGGTGACGCCGATGGTCAGCGCCGAGGCGGTGGCGGCGGTGCGGCGCGGGTTGCGGACCGCGTTCTCCTGGGCCAGCTTGCCGGCGGCGCCGTACACGGTGCGCAGCAGCGGGGCGATCAGCGCGATCAGCGGGCGGGAGAGCAGCGGGGTCAGGACGAACACGCCGATCAGCAGCGCGCCGGAGCCGAGGCCGACCAGCTTGACCTCCTTGCCGGACACGCCGGCCAGCAGCGAGGCGGCACCGGCGGCGGAGAACAGCAGGCCGATGGTGTTGCGGACCCGCAGGCTCTTCTGGGTGGCGGGCTGCTCGACCGCGCTCATCGCCGCCACCGGGGCGATCCGGGAGGCCCGGCGGGCGGGCAGCCAGGCGGCGAGCACCGTCACCAGCACGCCGACGGCCAGGGCGGTGATCACCGTGCTCGGGCCGACGATCAGCGGACCGTCCGGCAGGTTGGCGTCCATCGGGCCGTTGAGCAGCGACTTGAGCCCGGCGGCGATGCCGATGCCGGCCAGCAGGCCGGTCACCGAGGCGGTCAGGCCGACCAGCAGCGCCTCGATCTGCACCGAGCGGGTGATCTGGCGGCGGGTGGCGCCGATGGCGCGCAGCAGGGCCAGCTCCTTGGTGCGCTGGGCGACCAGCATGGTGAAGGTGTTGGCGATGATGAAGATGCCGACGAACAGCGCGATCCCCGCGAAGCCCAGCAGGAAGGTGCTCAGCACCCGGGTGCCCTGCTTGATCATCCGGTCCTGCTCGTCGGCGAGCTCGCGGCCGGTCTTGGCCTCGATGTTGTCGCCCTGCGGGGCGGCCTGCTTGACGGCGGCGAGCAGCGCGGCGTCGTCGGTGCCCGGCTTGGCCTTGACGTCCAGCTCGGCGAAGCGGCCCGGGGTGAGGTAGAGGCGCTGGGCGGTGGCGGTGTCGAAGGCGGCCAGCGAGCCGCCGGCGACCACGCGGGGGTCGTTGGTGTGCACGGTGCCGGTGAGCTTGAGGTTCATCACCGGGCCGTTGACGGCGACCCGGACGGTGTCGCCGACCTTGAAGCCGCCCTTGTCGGCGGTCTTGGCGTCCAGCACGACCTCGGTGGCGTCCTTCGGGCCGCGGCCCTCGACCAGCGGGTAGCGCGGGTCGGTGCCGTCGGCGCCCGGCACGTAGTTGGTGCCGGTGGTGGAGAAGCCGTTGCCGATCAGCGCGCCCTTCTTGTCGGCGATGCCGGCGAAGCCGCTGACCACGCCGCGGACCTCGGCGGCGCCGGGCAGCGCGGCGACCTTCGTGCGGGTCTCCTCGGTGAGCGTCGGGCTGTCGACGGCCCGGTCGCCCTGGTCGTAGCTGCGGTTGGCGGCCTCGCTGTCGCTGACCGTGACGGCGATGTCGGTGTAGCTCTTGGAGTTCTGGGTCCTGAGCGCGTTGCCGAGGGTGTCGGAGAAGACCAGGGTGCCGGCCACGAAGGCGGTGCCGAGCATGACGGCCAGTACCGTCATCAGCAGCCGGCCCTTGTGGGCGAGCACATTGCGCAGTGCGGTGCGGAACATGAGGGGGTGTCAGTCCTGGGGGTACTCGGGGGACGGGTGGCGGTTCGGCGTCAGGGCGGTCAGCTGGTGCGGCCCTTGGCGTCGAAGCGGCGCATGCGGTCCAGGACGGTGTCGGCGGTGGGCTGGAGGAGCTCGTCGACGATGCGGCCGTCGGCGAGGAAGACGACGCGGTCGGCGTAGGAGGCGGCGACCGGGTCGTGGGTGACCATGACGACGGTCTGGCCGAGCTCGCGCACCGAGTTGCGCAGGAAGGAGAGGATCTCGGCGCCGGAGCGGGAGTCGAGGTTCCCGGTGGGCTCGTCGGCGAAGATGATGTCGGGCTTGGCCGCGAGGGCGCGGGCGCAGGCGACGCGCTGCTGCTGGCCGCCGGAGAGCTGGGAGGGGCGGTGGCTGAGGCGGCCGGACAGGCCGACGGTGTCGACGACGCGGTCCAGCCAGGCCTTGTCGGGCTTGCGGCCGGCTATGTCCATCGGGAGGGTGATGTTCTCCAGGGCGGTCAGCGTGGGGAGCAGGTTGAAGGCCTGGAAGATGAAGCCGATGTGGTCGCGGCGCAGCTGGGTGAGCTGCTTGTCCTTGAGGCCGACGAGTTCGGTGTCGCCGATGGTGGAGGAGCCGGAGGTGACGGTGTCGAGGCCGGCCATGCAGTGCATCAGGGTCGACTTGCCGGAGCCGGAGGGGCCCATGATCGCGGTGAACTCTCCCTGCGGGAAGGTGACGGTGACGTTGTCGAGGGCGACGACGCGGGTCTCCCCCTCCCCGTAGACCTTGTTCAGGCTGGTGGCTCGGGCGGCCGCACGACCGGTGTGGACGGCGGTTGCGGGGAACGTCACGTGGACTCCTCGAACGGGTGGACGGAATGTCTGACTCCGATCCATCATTCCAAAACGTTCGAATGCGACGTGTATGCCACGCGGACGGCCGTCCCCCGCCGACCCGGCGGTGTGGCGGGGGGCCTTCTCCTCCTCAGGTATGACCCCGCCCCCTGGGGGCGGCTTGGAGGCCGGACCGTTCGCGGCGGGCCCGGCGGGCCCGGCGGGGGTGGCCGCGGCGGCGGTGACCCTCGACGGTGGTCGGACGGGTGGACCACGACAGCGCAGGTCCCAGGAGATCTCGCCGGGGCGGCCCGCGCCGTCGGCGGGGCCGGGTAGTCTCGACGGTCACCGACGGCAAGGAGCGACGTGACGATCCCCCCGCAGCACCCCCAGCCCGGCGGCTGGATCTCCACCGGCCTGAGCTGGCAGGACGGCAGAGCCGTGCTCGGCGCCGCACGTGGCGCCCAGGTGCACGAGCGCGCCGTCACGCCGGGCACGGAGGTGGGCTGGCTGCTGGGCGGCCCGCGCCGCTGCGTCGGGGCGTGGCTGGCCGGGGCGACGGAGCGCACGCCCTGCCCGCACCAGGCGGTGATCGATCCGGCCGCCGGGGCGACGCAGTGCCCGGCGTGCCAGAGCGTGGACCGGGGCCTGGCCCTCGCCCGGGACCAGATCCTCGACGACGGCCGCACCTACCTGCTCTACCTCGCCTGGTTCGGCGAGGGCCTGCTCAAGGTCGGCCTGACAGCCGAGCAGCGCGGTGACAGCCGACTGCTCGAACAGGGAGCGCTGGCCTACGCGTTCACCGCCCGCGGCGGCCTGCCGGCCGTCCGCCGCGCCGAACTCACCGTCGCCGCCTCGGGATTGGCCCGCGAACGGTACAAGTCCCGGCTCAAGACGGAGCAGTGGTGGTCGCACGGAGACGCCCCGTACCGCCGTACGGTGCTCACCGAGGCCCGCGCCCAGGCGCACCGGCTGCTGGACGGCCACGCCCTGGAGCTGCTCTCCGACCGTCCGGTGGTCGACCACGTCGAGCGCTACGGCCTGGCCGGCGGCGCCCCGGAGGCCTACCGGGAGATCACCGGGCTGGCCGACGGCGCGGTGGTCGCCGGGCGGCTGAGGCCGCCGGTGGGCCGGCACCTCTTCCTCGACCAGGCGGACGGCTCCGGCCCGCTGCTGCTGGACACCCGGCTGCTCACCGGCTGGACGCTCAGCCCGGTCACCGGCCGCGGCTGTGAGGGCCTGACCCTGCAGGAGCGCGTGCGCCCGCCGGAGCCGGACACCCAGGAGGCGCTGTTCTGACGGCGGCCCGCCCTCCGGCCGCACGGACGGGCCCCGGCCCGCACGCGCGCGGCGTACGGGCCGGTTCGGCCCGGGCCGTTCGCCGGGTGGCCACCTCCACACCGCCGAACTGCCCGGCCCCAGGCGGCTGTTGTGAAGCCGAGCAGGGCATCCGGCACGAGCTGACCCGGGCGCCGACCGATCGCCCCGGCGGCGCGAAGGCCAGGAGCACGCTCGGCCCGCTGCTCCCGTCCGTCCGGCAGCAGGCCGGGACGCCCGGACTCCGGCGGTCAGCCCAGCTTGCTGCGCACCCCGCCGGGGCCGGACCGGGCCCGGCGGGAGCGCGGTGGCCGCGACGGGCGGACGTCGGAGCGCGCCGTCCGCTCGGAGGCCTCGGCCGCCTCGGCGGCGCGCCCGGCCAGCGCCGCCCGGGCCGCGGCCAGCGCGACACGGGCGAGCAGCGGGTCCTCCTGCACACCGGCGGCGCGCATGGCGCGCTGGCAGGCCGTGCACCAGACCGGGGAGGCCGGCCCGTCCGGGTACGTCATCTCCTCGGGCGGCAGGTAGTGCCCACCGCACTCGACGCACTCGAAGATGAACCTCATCCGATGATCACCGTCCCCGATCCGTGGCACCGACCGCAGGGCGACCAGTAGGTGTGGACCCTGGGCACCATGCTTCCTTCCTCGTCGAGTTCGACCGTGGCCTCGGTCTTCTCCGTCCCCCCGGAGCCGCCGCACCCGGAACAGGACTGAACCTGGGGCATATGCCGTCCTTCCGTAGCGGAGCACCACCGTAGCGCGAATCCCCGTCGGGGAGCACCGCCGCCGGCGATCCACCACCCGTACGGGTAGTGCGAAGCGCCGCCGTGCGCCCCGCGCGGAGCCGACGGCGTCGGCCCCCTCGCCCGAGCACCGGAGCGAGGGGGCCGACCGTCCGTCGGGAGCCGTCAGCCGCGGGCGGCCCGCAGGAACTCCCGGTTCATCGCCGCGATGCTGGGCAGCGGGATGCCCTTGGGGCAGGCGGTGGCGCACTCGCCGGTGTTGGTGCAGCCGCCGAAGCCCTCGGCGTCCATCGCCGAGACCATGTTCCGCACCCGGGCGGCGCGTTCGGGCGCGCCCTGCGGCAGCACGTTGAGGTGCACCACCTTGGCCGAGGTGAAGAGCATCGCCGAGCCGTTCGGGCAGGCCGCCACGCAGGCGCCGCAGCCGATGCACTCGGCGTGCTCGAACGCGGTGTCGGCCACCTCCTTGGGGACGGGCGTGGCGTGGGCCTCGGGGGCGCTGCCGGTGGGGGCGGTGATGTAGCCGCCGGAGCCGATGATCCGGTCGAAGGCCGAGCGGTCCACCACCAGGTCCTTGACCACCGGGAACGCCGCCGCCCGCCAGGGCTCGACGTCGATGGTGTCGCCGTCCTGGAAGTGCCGCATGTGGAGCTGGCAGGTGGTGGTCCGCTCGGGGCCGTGGGCCTGGCCGTTGATGACCATGCCGCAGGCGCCGCAGATACCCTCGCGGCAGTCGTGGTCGAAGGCGACGGGCTGGTCGCCGCGGGTGATCAGCTCCTCGTTGAGGGTGTCCAGCATCTCCAGGAAGGACATGTCCGGGCTGATGCCGCTGACCTGGTAGGTGGTCATCGAGCCGGGTGCGTCCGGGCCCGCCTGGCGCCAGATGCGCAGGGTGAGGTTCATGCGTAGCTCCGCTGGGTGGGGTGGACGTACTCGAAGGCGAGGTCCTCGCGGTGGAGGACGGGTGCCGCGCCGGTGCCGGTGAACTCCCAGGCGGCGGCGTAGGAGAACTCCTCGTCGCGGCGGGCGGCCTCGCCGTCGGGGGTCTGGCTCTCGGTGCGGAAGTGGCCGCCGCAGGACTCGGCGCGGTGCAGCGCGTCCAGGCACATCAGCTCGGCCAGCTCGAAGTAGTCGACCAGCCGGTTGGCCTTCTCCAGCGACTGGTTGAGCTCCTGGCCGGTGCCGGGCACCTTGATCCGGCGCCAGAACTCCTCGCGCAGCGCCGGGATGCGCTCCAGCGCCCGCTTGAGACCGGCCGCGTCGCGGGCCATGCCGCACTCGTCCCAGAGCAGTTCGCCGAGCTCGCGGTGGAAGGAGTCCGGGGTGCGGTCGCCGTCCACCGCGAGGATCAGGTTGAGCCGGTCCTCGACCTCGGCCTCCACCTCGGCGATCACCGGGTGGTCGGCGGGCACCGCGGGCAGCGGGTGGCGGGCCAGGTAGTCGTTGATGGTGGGCGGCAGGACGAAGTAGCCGTCGGCCAGGCCCTGCATCAGCGCGCTGGCGCCCAGCCGGTTGGCGCCGTGGTCGGAGAAGTTGGCCTCGCCGATCGCGAACAGGCCCGGGACGGTGGTCTGGAGGTCGTAGTCGACCCACAGCCCGCCCATCGTGTAGTGGATCGCCGGGTAGATCCGCATCGGCACCCGGTACGGGTCCTCGGCGGTGATCCGCTCGTACATCTCGAAGAGGTTGCCGTACTTGGCCTCGACGGCCTCGCGGCCCATCCGGCGGATGGCGTCGGCGAAGTCCAGGTAGACGCCCTGGCCGCCGGGGCCGACGCCGCGGCCCTCGTCGCAGACGTTCTTGGCGGCCCGGGAGGCGATGTCGCGCGGCACCAGGTTGCCGAAGGAGGGGTAGATCCGCTCCAGGTAGTAGTCCCGCTCGTCCTCCGGGATCCGCTCCGGCGGCCGGTCGTCGCCCTTCGCCTTGGGCACCCAGATCCGGCCGTCGTTGCGCAGCGACTCGCTCATCAGGGTGAGCTTGGACTGGTGGTCGCCCGAGCGCGGGATGCAGGTCGGGTGGATCTGGGTGAAGCACGGGTTGGCGAAGTAGGCGCCGCGCCGGTGCGCCCGCCAGATCGCGGTGGCGTTGGAGTTCTTGGCGTTGGTGGAGAGGTAGAACACGTTGCCGTAGCCGCCGCTGGCGAGCACCACGGCGTCCGCGGTGTAGGAGCGGATCTCGCCGGTGACCAGGTCGCGGGCGACGATGCCGCGGGCCCGGCCGTCGACCACCAGCAGGTCCAGCATCTCGGTGCGCGGGTGCAGCTCCACGTTCCCGGCCGCGATCTGCCGGGACAGCGCCTGGTAGGCGCCGAGCAGCAGCTGCTGGCCGGTCTGGCCGCGGGCGTAGAACGTCCGGGAGACCTGCACCCCGCCGAAGGACCGGGTGTCCAGCAGGCCGCCGTACTCGCGGGCGAACGGGACGCCCTGGGCCACGCACTGGTCGATGATCTCCACCGACACCTGGGCCAGCCGGTGCACGTTGGACTCGCGGGCGCGGAAGTCGCCGCCCTTGACGGTGTCGTAGAACAGCCGGCGGATCGAGTCGCCGTCGTTGCGGTAGTTCTTGGCCGCGTTGATGCCGCCCTGGGCGGCGATCGAGTGGGCCCGCCGGGGGGAGTCCTGGAAGCAGAACTGGACGACGTGGTAGCCCTGTTCGGCCAGGGTGGCGCCGGCCGCGCCGCCGGCCAGCCCGGTGCCGACCACGATCACGGTGTGCTTGCGCCGGTTGGCCGGGTTGACCAGCTTGGCGTCGAACCGCCGCTGGTCCCAGCGCTGTTCGATCGGCCCGGCCGGGGCCTTGGTGTCGGCGACGGGCGCGCCGACGGTGTAGTCGAGGTACGTGCTGCTCACTTCACCACTCCGGTCATCACGGCCACGGGGACGGACAGGAAGCCGGCCGTCAGCACCAGCGCCAGGCCGTTGGCGGTCAGCTTGAGGGCCCGGTCCCGGCGGGCGTTGTTGGCACCGAGGGTCTGCGCGGCGCTCCAGAACCCGTGCCGGATGTGCAGGCCGAGGGCCAGCATCGCGAGGACGTAGAACACGTCGACGTACCAGCGGCCGAAGGAGGCCACGATGTTCTGGTACGTCTGGCTGTGATCGGTGCCCGGGTTCACGGTCAGCGTGGTGAGGTCGAGGATGTGCCAGACGACGAACAGCGCCAGGATCACCCCGCCCCAGCGCATGGTCCTGGTCGCGTAGCTCGCCCGGCGGCGCCGGTGCGCGTACTTGCTGGGGCGGGCCGCGAGGTCGCGGCGGCTGAGCTGGTACGCGCAGACGCCGTGCAGCACGACGGCGGCCAGCAGGCCGACCCGGGCGATCCAGAGGAACCACTCGTGGCCCAGGAAGGGCCGGCCGATGGTGCGCAGCCAGGCCGCGTAGCCGTTGATGTCGTCCGGGCCGAAGAACACCTTCAGGTTCCCGAGCATGTGCGCGACCAGGTAGAGCAGCATGGCCAGCCCGGTGACGGCCATGACCGCCTTCTTGCCGACGGTCGACCGCCACAGGGTCGCCAGGGTGGACGGATGCCGGCCCGTCCGTGTCGCGGTTGTCATGGCTGCAACGGTAGGGAAGGCGCCTTGGGTACGTCCAAGACATGATGCGGCTCATCACGATAGGTGTCGGCTATCGACGGGGCCTATCCTGGCCCTGTGCAGCTCCAGCAACTCCGCTACTTCCTGGCCGTGGCCGAGACCCGGCACTTCACCCGGGCGGCCGAGGCGGCACACGTCGCCCAGCCGTCACTCTCGCAGCAGATCCGTTCGCTGGAGCGGGAGTTGGGGGCCGAGCTGTTCCACCGCACCCGGGGGAACATCGCGCTCACCGACGCCGGGGACGCCCTGCTGCCGCTGGCCCGGCGCATCCTCGCGGACACCGAGAGCGCCCGGCTGGCGGTGCAGGAGACGGTGCAGCTGCGCCGCGGCCGGGTGCGGCTGGGCGCGCCGCCGAGCCTGTGCACCAGCCTGGTGCCGGACGTGCTGCGGGTGTTCCGGGACCGCTACCCGGGGGTGGCGCTGGCGGTCCGCGAGGGCGGCTCGCGCGACCTGGTGGGCTGGCTGGCGGCGGGGGAGCTGGACCTCGCGCTGATCATCACCCGGCCGGGCGGCGAGCAGTCGCCGGCGCTCGCGGTCACCGAGCTGCTGCACGAGGAGCTGGTGCTGGTCGAGGCCGAGCGGCAGACGCGGCGCAGGGTCCGGGTGGCGGAGCTGAAGGGCCGGCCGCTGGTGATGTTCCGCGAGGGCTACGACGTGCGCGAGGCGGCGCTCGCGGCCTGCCGGGCGGCCGGGTTCGAGCCGGAGTTCGCGGTGGAGGGCGGGGAGATGGACGCGGTGCTGGGCTTCGTCCGGGCCGGGATCGGGCCCGCGATCGTCCCCGGCATGGTGGCCGCCCGCTCCGGCCTCGCGGTGACCGCCTTCGCCGGGCCGGGGCTGGGCCGCACCATCGCCGTCGCGCACGGCCACGAGGTGCCGCTCACCCGCGCGGCGGAGGCGCTGCGCACCACCCTGCTGGCGCATCTGCGCGACGCCGCCCGGGCGGGTGAACTGCCGCCGGGGACACGGCTGTTGCTGTCGTGACCGGCGCACTCGGCGAGGACGGCGCCCCGGCCGGGGACCGGGGCGCCGTGACCGTGCTCACCGCGGCGGCACCGGGCTGTGGGCCCGGCGTCCGCGGTGGTGCTCAGCCGCCGCCGTAGGTGGCCTGGGTGACCGCGAAGACGTTGCGCGCGCCCGTGGTCTCCTGGAGCGACCACAGCAGGTCGGGCCCGGTGGCGTCCTCCCAGTAGGAGAGGCTCTCGCCGCCGCCCACCCAGGCGAAGGTGGCGGGGCCGGCGGTCGGGGTCCAGTAGGAGAGCTTCTTCTGCGCCGAGGAGTTGAACCACCACCGGCCGTTGTGCGAGGCCACGCCGTTGAGGTTGTACCAGGGCAGTTGGAGGGCCTGGCTGGCGGTCGTCGTCGCGTCGAACGTCGTCGCTCCGGAGGCGAACGGGAAGCGGACGGCCCTCGGCGGGCGGTTGGGGTAGTCGGCGCAGCCCGACTGGCAGGTGTACTCCGTCATCACGATCGACTTGCTGACCCGGTCGAGGGAGATCGACGACCACACCAGTTTGTCGGCGGAGGTCGTCTGCGCCGTGATGGTGCCCACCTGGGGCAGCACGTAGGCGTAGTTGTGGGCGTAGTAGACGGACCCGGACTGGCGGCCGATCTGGTCGGCGGTGCCGCCGGTGTCGGTGTTGAGGATCTTGCGCATGTCGAAGACCCGCATGCCGCGCCCCGTGTCGGCCACGTAGAGGTAGTCGCCGTACCAGGAGACGCCGCCGGCGTGGATCGGGATGTCCTTGAAGTCCGGCGCGTCCGGGGTGCCGGTCGGCTCCACCAGGAGGACCTTGCGGTAGGTGTTGGGGTACGTGGCGTCCCAGTCGACCAGGGTGATCCGGCTGCGCTGGTGGGCGCCGCCGCAGGCGTCCGTGGTGTACCAGCTCACCAGCACGAGCTGGTGGCCGTCGTAGTTGCCGCTGTTCGCCGTGCCCACGGCGTCACGGGTCGTCGTGATGCCCTGGGGGACGTTGCGGCAGTCGGAGTTGTCGCCGTCGTCGAACCGGAAGCCGGTGGACAGCCCGGCGACGGAGAAGGACGAGGGGAGCGCCTGCCGGTCGTGGTTCGCGTTCTCCATCACCGTGTGCACGGCCGAGGTCCCGAGCGTGCCGACGAGCGCCGAGTCGAGTGCGTCGAACTTGTGGTAGTCCGCGGTGAGGGTGTAGTCGGACGCGGGCAGCGCCGTCGGCGCCGCCGCGGCCGCCGCCGGCGGGGCACCGGCGAGCGTGCCGGTGACGAGCAGGCCGGCCGCCAGCAGCGCTCGTGCCGCTGTTCGGACTTGACGGAACATCGAGGTGGGCCTTCCGTGGGGAGTGGATCGACGGGGCACACACGGTAGGGGCGCGCTCGGCATGTCCGCAACAGCCCGGGGAGGGCCGGAGCGGGCCCGGGGCGGTGCACGGCGACGGCCCGGAGCCGGGGCCCCGGGCCGTCGCCACGACCGTGCTCAGGCGGGCAGCACGGCCTCGATCGCCGCCACGAGCTCGGCCGACTCCGGGTCGACCGGCGGGCGCAGACGGGCGGCGACGGTGCCGTCCGGGGAGATCAGGAACTTCTCGAAGTTCCAGGAGACGTCCCCGGCCTGGCCCTGCGCGTCGGCGACCTCGGTCAGCCGGGCGTACAGCGGGTGCCGGTCCTCCCCGTTGACGTCGATCTTCTCGAACAGGGGGAAGGTCACGCCGTAGGTGGTGGAGCAGAAGGCGCGGATCTCCTCCGCGGTGCCCGGCTCCTGCCCGGCGAACTGGTTGCAGGGGAAGCCCAGCACGGTGAACCCGCGCCCGGCGTACCGCTGCTGGAGCCGCTCCAGGCCCTCGTACTGCGGGGTCAGGCCGCACTGGGAGGCGACGTTGACGATCAGCAGCGCCTTCCCCTTGTGGTCGGCCAGCGAGGCGGGCTCGCCGGCCAGGGTGCGCAGCGGGATGTCGTACAGGCTCACGGTGGTGGTCCTCTCGGAGTGTCGTCGGGCCGGGCCTCTTCCGGGGCCACGGTAGCGTCCGCGAGCCGGCCGCCCCGGCTCGGCGTGCCGGTGTCCCGGGCGTGCGGGGGCGCGCGGAGCGGCTCGTCCGCCCCCGCACGCCCGGAGCGTGCGACCGGTCAGGCGGTCAGCGGCCTGATCGCCGTCGGGGCGTGCTCGGGCAGGGTGGCCAACTCCTCGAACTCGTTGACCTTGTCGATGTCGCTGCCGCTCATCGAGATGTTGGTGACCCGCTCCAGGATCGCCTCGACCACCACCGGGACGCGGAACTCGGCGGCCAGCTTCTTGGCCTCCTCGAAGGCGGGCAGCAGGCCCTCCGGCTCGGTGACCCGGATCGCCTTGCAGCCCAGGCCCTCGACGACCTTGACGTGGTCCACGCCGTAGACGCCCAGCTCCGGCGCGTTGATGTTCTCGAACTCCAGCTTGACCTGGAAGTCGATGTCGAAGTTGCGCTGCGCCTGGCGGATCAGCCCTAGGTAGGAGTTGTTCACCAGCACGTGGACGTACGGGATGCGGTGCTGGGCGCCGACGGCCAGCTCCTCGATCATGAACTGGAAGTCGTAGTCGCCGGACAGGGCGACGACCTGGCCCCCGGGGTCGGCGGTGGCGACGCCCAGCGCGGCCGGGACGGTCCAGCCGAGCGGGCCGGCCTGGCCGCAGTTGATCCAGTGCCGGGGCCGGTAGACGTGCAGCAGCTGGGCGCCGGCGATCTGGGACAGGCCGATGGTGGTGACGTAGCGGGTCTCCGGACCGAAGGCCCGGTTCATCTCCTCGTACACCCGCTGCGGTTTGAGCGGCACGTCGTCGAAGTGGGTGCGGCGCTGGAGCCGGGCCCTGCGCTCCTGGGCGGTGGCGGCCCAGGCGGTGCGGTCCTTGAGCGTGCCGGCCTCCCGCAGCTCGCGCGCCACCTCGACGAACAGCTCCAGCGCGGCCCGGGCGTCGGAGGCGATGCCGAGGTCCGGGGCGAAGATCCGGCCGAGCTGGGTGGGTTCGACGTCGACGTGGACGAAGGTGCGGCCCGCGGTGTAGACGTCCAGGCCGCCGGTGTGGCGGTTGGCCCAGCGGTTGCCGATGCCGAGGACGAAGTCGGAGGCGAGGAAGGTCTCGTTGCCGTAGCGGTGGGAGGTCTGGAGGCCGACCAGGCCGGTGTTCAGCGGGTGGTCGTCCGGGACGGTGCCCCAGCCCATCAGGGTCGGGACCACCGGGACGCCGGTGAGCTCGGCGAACTCCAGCAGCAGGTCGGAGGCGTCGGCGTTGATCACGCCGCCGCCCGCGACGATCAGCGGGCGCTCGGAGGCCTGGAGCAGGGCGAGGGCCTTCTCGATCTGGGTGCGGTTGGCGGCCGGCTTGTAGACCGGGAGCGGCTGGTAGGCCTCCGGGTCGAAGTCGATCTCGGTCAGCTGGACGTCGATCGGCAGGTCGATCAGGACGGGGCCGGGGCGGCCGGAGCGCATCAGGTGGAAGGCCTGCTGGAACACCCCGGGCACCTGCGCGGCCTCCAGCACGGTGGTGGCGGCCTTGGTGACGGGCCGGGCGATCGAGGCGATGTCGACGGCCTGGAAGTCCTCCTTGTGCAGCCGGGCGACGGGGGCCTGCCCGGTGATGCAGAGGATCGGGACGGAGTCGGCGATCGCCGAGTACAGGCCGGTGATCATGTCGGTGCCGGCCGGGCCGGAGGTGCCGATGCAGACCCCGATGTTGCCGGCCGCGGCGCGGGTGTAGCCCTCGGCCATGTGGGAGGCGCCCTCGACGTGCCGGGCCAGGGTGTGGCTGATCCCCCCGGAGGCCTTGAGCGCGGCGTAGAAGGGGTTGATGGCCGCGCCCGGCACGCCGAACGCGACGTCGACGCCTTCGAGCTTGAGGATCTCCACGGCCGCGCGGGCGGCTGTCATACGGGGCATCGGATCTCTCCTGCGTCGGCCCGCAGTGGCTCGGAGGGCTCATCTCCCGAATTCCACCATACGGAAGAGCGGTTTCTGTATGCGGAAACAAAGTAGGGCGGGGTTCGGTGGGGCGTCAAGGGGACTTCAACAGGATGTGGAAGCTCCGGCGGGGTGCCGGAGGGCTCCGAGTCGCACGCCAGGACGATGCTCGCGCTGGTGTGCCAGGGGAAGCGGACGCTCCGGGCCGGAAAGCGCAGCCGGTGTGCAGTGCCGGTGAAGGGACGGTGCCCCGGGTGGGGCTGCCCCGCGGCCCTGGGTACCGTCGGTGGCACGCCGGGCCCGTGACGTCCGACTGAGGCCGCGGCAGGGGGTTCGGGGCCGTCCGGGGCCCGGGGGAGCACCGGAGCCGGCCCGCCCAGGGCCGGCGCGCCCGGTCCGCCGTTTCCGAGCGAGGGACGCACCCCCCGGCCGCACCGACCCGACACCCGCCGCCGCGCTCAGGTCCGACCGGACCCGCGGCCGTACCGAGGCCGCCGCGCTCCGGCGGTCCCGCCCCCCTTCTCCGCTCCCCACCCGTGCAACGGCGCGCCCGCTGCGGCCGGCGCGCGGAAGGAACGTCCCCATGCGCTGCTCCCGCTCTACCCGGTCCCTGGCGGTGACCGGGTGAACCCGCCACCGCACCGGAGCGACAGCCCGCCGGGCCGCCTGCGCGAACCCGGCCCGCCGGGCCGGCCGCGCACCCCGGCCGCCGCGCTGCGCGCCGTCCCCTGGCGCCACGACCTGCCGGCCTCGCTGGTGGTGTTCCTGGTCGCCCTCCCCCTGTGCGTCGGAGTGGCCGTCGCCTCCGGCGTCCCGGCCGAACTCGGTCTGGTCACCGGCATCGTCGGCGGCCTGGTGACCGGACTGCTGCCCGGCAGCAGCCTCCAGGTCAGCGGGCCCGCCGCCGGGCTGACCGTCCTGGTCGCCGACGCCGTCCAGCGCTTCGGCGTCGGCGCGCTCGGCCTGCTGGTGCTCGGCACCGGCCTGCTCCAGCTGGCGATGGGCGCCCTGCGGCTCGGTCGCTGGTTCCGGGCCATGTCCGCCTCGGTGGTGCACGGCATGCTGGCCGGCATCGGACTGACCCTGGTGTTCGGCCAGCTCTACACCCTCGCCGACCGCCGCGCCCCCGCCACCGGACCGGAGAAGATCGCCGGCCTGCCCGCCCTGCTGCGGGACGTGCTGACCGCCGCGGCGAACCCGAGCGCCGTCGCCCTCGGCCTCGGCACCCTGCTGATCCTGATCGCCTGGAAACACCTGCCGGACCGCGTCGCCCGCGCCCTGCCCGCCCCGCTGGCCGCCGTCGGCGTGGCCGCCGCCGTCACCGCCGCCGCCGACCTGCCGGTGGCCCGGATCCACGTGGCCGGACTGCTCGACGTGGTGCGGCTGCCCGAGCGGGACGCTCTGGCCGAGCTGGTCGGCACCGCCGGCCTCGGCACGCTCGTCGCCTTCACCCTGATCGCCTCCGCCGAGACGCTGTTCAGCGCCGCCGCCGTCGACCGGATGCACCACGGCCCGCGCACCGACTACGACCGCGAGCTCACCGCCCAGGGCATCGGCAACGCCGTCTGCGGACTGCTCGGCGCGCTGCCGATGACCGCCGTGATCGTGCGCAGCGCCACCAACGTCCAGGCCGGGGCGCGCACCAGGGCCTCACGCGTCCTGCACGGCGGCTGGCTGCTGCTGTTCACCGCGCTGCTGCCCGGCGCGCTCGGGCTCGTCCCGCTCACCGCGCTGGCCGCGGTGCTGGTGCACGCCGGGGCCAAGCTGGTGCCGCTGCGCCGGGTCGTCGCGCTCTGCCGCGGGCACCTGGGCGAGGCGGTGGTGCTGGTGGTGACGGCGGGCGCGGTCATCGCCACCGACCTGTTCGACGGGGTGCTGATCGGCGTCGGCCTGGCGGTGGCCAAGTCGGCCTGGCAGACCTCGCAGCTCCAGATCACGGTGGAGGAGCAGGTGCGGCCGACCGGGCAGCCGCTGCACCGGGTCCGGCTGAGCGGCAACGCCACCTTCCTGCGGCTTCCCCGGCTGCTGGACACCCTTGAACGGCTGCCGGGGGACCGGCCGGTGGAACTCGACTGGTCCGGGCTGCGCCATCTGGACCACGCCTGCACGGTGGCCCTGGTCGCCTGGGCGGCCCAGCACCGGGCCCGCTCCACCGAGCCGCTGGCGGTCGAGCCGCCGCTGCCCTCGGTGGCGTGAGGCCTCGGAGGACCTGAGCACCCCCTAGCCTGGTGGGGGGGGGGGGGGGGGGGGGGGGGAGGGGGGGGGGGGGGGGGGAGAGGGGGGGGGGGGGGGGGGGGGGGGGGGGTGTTGTTGTGTGCTCTGGGGCGT
>NZ_JBVITE010000052.1:9507-66088 GCF_055575155.1 Kitasatospora sp. NPDC034533 | reverse complement strand
TTCCAGCACCGCCCATTGGGCGTCCGTCAGATCTCCCCGAGCCATGGAACGTGATCATCTCACGACCTTGATCCACTTCTGAAACAGGCCCTAGGTCCTGGCCGGCGCCTGGAGGCCCCAGGCCCGGCCGTCGGGGTCGCGGACGGTCGCCATCCGGGTGCCGAAGTGGGTGTCCTCGAACGGGGCTTCCAGCTCCACCCCGTCGCCGGGCCGGAAGGCGTCGGAGTCCGCCACCTTCAGCACCAGCTGGACCTGCGGCTGCCGGTCCGCCGGGATCTCGGCGATGAACAGGGTGGGGCCGGCGCTGCCGCGCAGTTGGCCGGAGTTGTGGTCGGTGGCGAACTCCAGTTCGTAGCCCAGTCCCTGGAAGAACTTCACGGACTTGCCCCAGTTGTGGGTCTCCAGGAACACGGCTTCGATGCCCTCGGTGGTCATCTCAGTCCTCCTCGACGGACTTCTCGACGGATGTCGCGGACGGTTGCTCGTGCTGGGCGGCGGGGGCGTCGCCGAGGTAGGCGCGCAGCGCCTCGGCGACCAGCGCCGACAGTGACTGCTCCTGCTCGACGGCGCGGAACTTGACCTGCTTGATCAGCCCGATCGGCAGGTACACGTTGAACTGCTTCACATCCTCGTCTCCCACGCCCACGATGCTAGCACCATAGCTTGCTAGCAAGGTAGCCACGAGGGACGCGCGGGAAGGAAACGCCGTGCGGCGGAGCCGGATCGGATCAACGCGCCGTGCGCTCGGGCATCGGGTGTTCGGCGCTGTCCAGCTCCAGGGCGCAGGAGAGCGGGTGCTCGGCCCGGCCGGTGCGCTCCAGCCGCACCGCGAGCGGCTTCGGCGGCTCCTCGGCGATCTGGGCGGCGAGGGTCAGCGGGTAGACGCCGTGCCCGTGGACGCGGTGGAAGGCGCACTCCTTGCCGTCGACCAGCAGCTCGGTCTCGGTGATCCAGCCGGAGCGGACGTTGACGGTCACCGAGTGCCCGCCCTGGTCGAGGTGGAAGCTGTACCGCTGGCGCATCGGGACCTCCGGCGACAGGGCCTGTGACGTGGGGGAATCCGGCGAAGGCGCTCCCCCGCGAGGGGAGCCCGCGTCTCATAGCCTAGGTCGACCGCCCGCTAGGGTGCTCGGCATGGGGAGCGCGACGGGCGGTGGCCCGCGGCCGTACGGGCCGGACGACGAGGTGGCGGAGGACGAGTGCGTCCTCGCGCTGTACCGGGTGCCCGTGAAGGCGCGGACGGGGCGCAAGGCCGGCCCGCCACCGCCGCCCGGGCGGCTGGCGGCCTACGCGGACGGCGGCGCGCTGCGGTCCGTGCTGCGCCGTCTGGGCGCGCGGACCCTGCCCACCCTGGCCCGCCACGAGCCGGACCTCGACTTCGGCAGCCGGATCGGGCAGCCGTCGATGGTGGCGCTGGTCCGGGAGATCGAGCGGACGGACCGGGCCCGGCTCCCGGCCGCCGAGCGCGCGGTGCTGGAGCTGCTGCTGGACTGGGGCCGCCGGGCGCTGGCCGAGAACGGCGCGCTGCGGATCGGGATCGACGCCGGGCGGTGACGGGGAACCGGGAACCCCGAGGAATCCCCGGGGCGGGGCCCGCCTCCGGGTGGATTCTCGTGATCTCTACAGTGTTGTAGATTCGTCCACAGGGAGAATCCGAGGAGGGCATTGTGGGAGTTTCGCTGGCCAAGGGCGGCAACGTCTCGCTCAGCAAGGAGGCGCCCGGTCTGAGCGCCGTGATCGTCGGACTCGGCTGGGACGTGCGGACCACCACCGGGGCCGACTACGACCTGGACGCCAGCGCGCTGCTGTGCAACGCGCTGGGCAAGGTGGTCTCCGACCAGCACTTCGTGTTCTTCAACAACCTTCGCAGCCCCGAGGGTTCGGTCGAGCACAGCGGCGACAACCTGACCGGCGGCGGCGACGGGGACGACGAGCAGATCAAGGTCGACCTCGACCGCGTCCCGGCCGACGTGGCCAAGGTGGTCTTCCCGGTGTCGATCTACGACGCCGACGCCCGGCTCCAGAACTTCGGCCAGGTGCGCAACGCGTTCATCCGGATCGTCAACCAGGCCAACGGCCAGGAGATCGCGCGCTACGACCTGACCGAGGACGCCTCGACCGAGACCGCGATGGTCTTCGGCGAGCTGTACCGCAACGGCGCCGAGTGGAAGTTCCGCGCCATCGGCCAGGGTTACGCCTCCGGCCTGCGCGGCATCGCCACCGACTACGGCGTCAACGTCTGACGGTCCGCGGCGGGCCGGCAGGGGCTCGGCGGACGCGTGCTCAGCCCGTGGGGCCGAGCGCGTGGCCGCCGAACCCCTTTTCGTCGCCGGTGAGTTGCCGCTGCCACCACGCGGTCATGGCCGGCTCGTCCATCCGTGACCAGTCCGGCGCCCCGGTCACCTGGGCCCGGCCGAGGGTGCGGCCGAGGTGCACCAACTCCCGCCCGGCGGCCGTCCGTTCGCGGTCGTAGGCGGCCAGCAGGGCGGCCCAGGAGCCGGCCTCCCGGCCGACCCGCTCGAAGGCGTGCGCGTCCTGCACGGCCTTCACCACGCCGCTGGTGTTGTGCGGGCGCACCACGGTGGCCGCGTCCCCGCCGAGCAGCAGCCGGCCGGCCGTGCGGTGCGGGGTCGCCAGGTCGTAGATCGGCTGGAGGAAGGTCCGTTCGCGCGGGGTCAGCGCGACCAGGCCGGCCCAGTACGGCGGCAGGTGCCGTTCGGCGAGCTGTCGCAGTTCGTCCAGCCGCGGGTCGGTGAGGCTGCCCGCCGGGATGCTGGTCGGGCCGTCCAGTCGCAGCCAGGCGGGGGTGGGGGCGTAGAGCACCCAGTTCACCTGGGTGCTGCCGGGCTCCAGTCCGGGGATGCGGTAGATCACCGCCTGGCCGCCGGGGTAGCAGACGGTGACGCACTGCTCCTGCGGCCAGGGCGCCGCACCGCCGGGCAGTTCGGCCAGCAGGGCGCTGTCGTAGCTGCCGCGCCAGCACACGTACCCGGCGTACTCGGGCTCGGTGTGCGGGCAGACGGCGGCGCGGACCACCGAGCGGTAGCCGTCCGCGCCGACCACCAGGTCGTGGACCTCGCGGCCGCCGCCCGTCTCGACCCAGGCGCCGTCCCGCTCGTTTCCGACCGCCGTCACCGTGGTGCCCAGCCGGAACTCGACCTGCTCGGGCGCCCATTCGCGCAGCGCCTGCCACAGGACGCCCCAGTGGTGGGAGTGGAACGGGAAGGGCTGGTCCCAGAGCGGCCGGCCGCAGCCGTCCGGTCCGTCGCCCCGGCCGCCGGTGCCCCGGGTGACCCAGCGGCGGACGGTGAGGCGGTGGCGGCGGGTGTCCGCGTCGAGGTGCCCGGCCCGGACCAGTTCGTCGAAGCGGTCGTCGTGGGTGCACAGCCCCACGCCCCGGTCCTCCAGTCGGCCGGGGCTGCGCTCCAGCACCACCACCCGGTCCGCGCCGAGCCGCGCGGCGGCGCCGGCGAAGGCGCTCCCGGCGATGCTGCTGCCGACCACGGCCACCGATCCACCCCGCACGATCGCCCCTCTCCCGAGCCCGTGACGCCCCCGCCGTGTCCGGGACACGACGATACGCGGCCCGCCCGGCTCCGGTCCCGGGTTCGCCGCCAAAGGGGGGCAGGAGCCCTGGGAGCGACCCTTATGCAACTTGTTGCATACCGCGCCGCCCGTCCCCTACTGTGCGGTAACAAAGACCTTCCCCAGCCCGCGCCCCAGGAGACGTCGATGAGCGCCCACCCCGGCAGCAGCCGCTACCCGCACCTGCTCAGCCCGCTCGACCTCGGCTTCACCACCCTCCCCAACCGCGTGATCATGGGTTCCATGCACGTCGGCCTGGAGGAGGCCCCCGGCGGCTACGAGCGGATGGCAGCCTTCTACGCCGAGCGGGCCCGCGGCGGCGTCGGCCTGATCGTCACCGGCGGCATCGCCCCCAACGAGGCCGGGCGCCCCTGGGAGGGCGGCGCGATGCTGACCACCGAGGAGGAGGCCGACAAGCACCGGGTGGTCACCGACGCGGTGCACGCCGCGGGCGGGAAGATCGCCCTCCAGATCCTGCACTTCGGCCGCTACGCCTACCACCGCGACCTGGTCGCCCCCAGCGCGGTCCAGGCCCCGATCAGCCCCTTCGTGCCCAACGAGCTCACCGCCGAGCAGGTCGAGCAGACCATCGAGGACTTCGCCCGCTGTGCCGCCCTCGCCCGCCGCGCCGGGTACGACGGCGTCGAGATCATGGGCTCCGAGGGCTACCTGGTCAACGAGTTCGTCGTCGCCGCGACCAACCACCGCCAGGACGAGTGGGGCGGCCCGTACGAGCGCCGGATGCGCTTCCCGGTGGAGATCGTCCGCCGGGTCCGCGAGCGGGTCGGCGAGGACTTCGTCATCGTCTACCGCCTCTCCATGCTCGACCTGGTGCCCGGCGGCTCCACCCTGGACGAGGTGGTGCGGCTCGCCCAGGCCGTCGAGGCCGCCGGGGCGACCATCATCAACAGCGGCATCGGCTGGCACGAGGCCCGCATCCCCACCATCGCCACCTCGGTGCCGCGCGGCGCCTTCGCCTGGGTGACGAAGAAGGTGATGGGGAAGGTCGGCATCCCGCTGGTCACCACCAACCGCATCAACACCCCCGAGATCGCCGAGAAGCTGCTCGCCGAGGGCAGCGCCGACCTGGTCTCGATGGCCCGCCCGCTGCTCGCGGACGCGGACTTCGTCGCCAAGGCCCGGGAGGACCGCGCCGAGGCCATCAACACCTGCATCGGCTGCAACCAGGCCTGCCTGGACCACACCTTCAACCTCCGGATCACCTCCTGCCTGGTCAACCCGCGCGCCTGCCACGAGACCGAACTCGTCCTCGGCCCCACCCGCTCGCGCCGGCGGATCGGTGTCGTCGGCGCCGGCCCGGCCGGCCTCGCCTTCGCCGTCACCGCCGCCGAACGCGGCCACGACGTCACCCTGTACGACGCCGCCGGGACCATCGGCGGGCAACTGGACATCGCCCGGCGCATCCCCGGCAAGGAGGAGTTCGGCGAGACGCTGCGCTACTTCCGCACCCGGCTGGCCGAACTGGCCGTCACGCTGCGGCTCGGCGCGACCGTCACCGCCGAGCAGCTCGCCGAGGAGGGCCACGACGAGATCGTCCTCGCCACCGGCGTCACCCCGCGAACTCCCGCCGACATTCCGGGAATCGACCACCCCAGCGTGCTCGGCTACCTCGACGTGCTGCGCGACGGCGCGCCCGTCGGCGAGCGGGTCGCCATCCTCGGCGCGGGCGGCATCGGCTTCGACGTGGCCGGGTTCCTCACCGACCAGGGCGATTCCGCGAGCCTCAACCCGCCGGTGTTCCAGGCGAAGTGGGGCATCGACCCGGAGTACCGCGAGCGCGGCGGTCTGCGCGCCCCCGAGCGGCCGAAGCCCCCGCGCAGCGTCCACCTGCTCCAGCGCAGGACCGGCAAGGTCGGCGCCGGCCTCGGCAAGACCACCGGCTGGATCCACCGCACCGAACTCAAGCACCGCGGCGTGGTGATGGTCCCCGGCGTCAGCTACGACCTGATCGATGACGCCGGCCTGCACATCACCGTGGACGGCGAGCGCCGGTTGCTGCCCGTCGACACCGTGGTGCTCTGCACCGGCCAGGAGCCGCGCCGCGACCTGTACGAGGCGCTGCGCGAGCGCGGCCTGTCGGCGCACCTGATCGGCGGCGCCGACGTGGCCGCCGAACTGGACGCCAAGCGGGCCATCAAGCAGGGCACCGAACTGGCCGCCGCCCTCTGAGCCACCGAGCCCCCGGCCCGGCGTCCCGCAGCACGAACCGCGGGACGCCGGGCGGAGATCCGCTCGCGCTCCGCCCGTCCGGCGGCCGGCCTGTGCGCACCCGTCCGGGGCCGAGCGGGGCCACCCCGGTACGCCTCCCCTCCGCCGCACCGGCGGATGGCTCCTGACCTGCGCGGACACCCGCCCGCGCGCCCCGCCGGGCCCTCGGTGGGACACTGGTGGCTGTCCCTGCCCGAGCTCTCGACCGGGGGCCCGTATGTCCTGTCCCAGGCCCGTCCACTCCTCCAGGCCCGTCCACGCCCTCACCGCCGCGGCCGCCGTCGTGGCACTCGCCCTGGGCCCGTCGGCGCAGGCGGCACCGGCCGCGTCCGCGCCACCACTGCCCTCCGCCGACCAGCTGACGTCGGCTCTGCTGGCCGCGGCCGACATCGGCCCCGGCTACACCGCGACCCCGGTGACCCAGAGCCCCAGCCCCGGCGGGAACCAGTCGTCGGTGACCGGCTGCGCCGGACTCAGCGCCCTGATCAACATGCGGGCCCCCCAGACCGGTTCACAGGTCTCGCGCGCCGCGGTCGCGATCGACGGCCCGAACGGCAACCCGATGGTCACCCAGGCCATCGCGGCCGAGGCGCCCGACCGGCTCACCGCCGACTTCGACACGGCGGCCGACGCCCTGCGGAGCTGCCGCTCCGTCACCTTCAACGGCGGTGCCAACGACAAGGTGACCTTCACCGTCACCCCGGTCACCCTCGGCGACCGCAAGGACGCCCCCGCCGTGCGCGTCACCGGCACCCTGGCCGGGGTCCAACTCAACGGCTACATCGGCGTCGAGCGCTTCGGCAACGCGCTGATGGCCTTCGGCTACTTCCAGCGCCAGGGCGCCGACCAGGAGACCGCCTCGATGCGGTACCGCACCGCCGTCGCCAAGGCCGAACACACCCTCGGCGCCAAGGCCGGCAGCACCACGCCCCTGCCCGCCACCCCGCCCCCCGGCCGCCACACCTGAGCGCCCGGGACCACCCAGCAGCTCCTTGGTACCGTTCGCGGGGCCGAATCCGGCCCCGCGAACGGTATCCGCTTCGCCCGGACGTCACTCGGGAGCTCTCATGAAGGCCGTCATTGCCCTGATGTTCATGATCCCCCTGTTCCTCGGGATAGCCGTGGTCACGAACTACCGGGGTTTCAGGGACTGGTTCGTACAGCCCTCCGCGAGGTCTTCCGAGGGCGTGCAGGTGGGCGTCTTCCTGGTCGCTGGGTGGGGGTTCATCGTCCTCTCGTCCGTATCGGCCATTGGCGCGCTCGTGTCGTTCTTCATGGATCTGAGCCGCGGCTGAGGCGTTGCCCGTTCGACGCCGGGCCCCGGAGGCCTACGGGTGGTGGACGACCTCGGGGAAGGCCCTGGACGGGCCGTCGAGCAGGTTGCCGTGGTGGCGGCCCCGGAGGTGGAGGTCGAAGAAGGCGAGGGGGTAGGCCTGTTGGATGAGGACGCCGCGGTCGGGGTCGAGGGTGCCGACCTGGGACCGGACCTGCTGCTCCGTCAGGCCGAGCAGTCGGGCCGCCTGGGGGATCAGCGTCATGTTGTCGCCGTAGGAGGAGTGGACGGCGCCGGTGGCCTGGACGTCGAGGCGCCAGCCGCGCAGGTGGTTCCAGAAGGTCTCGACGAAGGGGCTGGCGGCGCGGGTGTAGGTCGCGGTCATCAGCATGAACGGGCGGTCGATGTCGGCGCTGGGGGCGGGGTTCGACTCCATCCGCCCGTCGAAGGTGAGTCCGGCGCGGATGCGGTGGTCGGCGCCCATCGCGAGGGCGACGGCGGTGCCGCCCTTGGACCAGCCGGCGGCGCCGATGTTGCGCGCGTCCAGGCCGCCGAGCAGGCCGGCCGGCAGCGGGCGGCCGTCGACGTCGGGATTGCGGCCGTCGGCGAGGTCGACGACGCGGTCGAGCAGGAAGAGCAGGTCCGCGGCGTAGTCCCTCGGGTACAGGCCGGGGCCGACGCCGTCCCGGGTGACGACGGTGCCGTCCGGGAACTCGGTGAACCCGTCGTGGGTGTGGTCGACGGTGACGACGGCGAAGCCGTGGCCGGCCAACTCCTGGCACACGATGGTGTGGTCGCCGCGGTGACTGCCCGCGCCGTGCGAGTAGAGGACGACGGGCAGCGGCCGGCCGCTCCGGTGGACGGGCGCGCCCTGGTGGCCCGCGGTGAGCGGGGTGAGCGAGAGGGGCAGCGGGAAGCCGACGTCGTCGAGGAAGGCGCGCATCGCGCCCTCGGTCATCCAGGGGGCGAGCGGGTACGAGGCGGCGTCCGCCGCCCGGGCCGGGTACCAGACGGTGGCCATCAGCTCGCGGAACCGACCGGGCCTGGCGTTCGGGTCCGGCCGGGACTCGTCGCGCAGGTGCAGCGGGACCATGCCCACCGGGAACGGGCCGGTGGGCGCGGGCAGGGTGAGCCGGGCGGGGGTGTCCGTGGCGCTGCCCGGAGGGGTGGCGGCGGGAACGGGAGCGGCCGAGGCGGCGCGGGCGAGGCCCAGCGGCGCGGCGGCACCCACCGTGAGGGCGGCGCCCAGCAGGTGGCGGCGGCTCAGCCCGGCGCGTCCCGCGAGAGGTACGGTGTCCGTCGGCGGGGCGGTGCCCGTCGGCGTGGTGTCCATCGGCGTGGTGTCCATGCGCGGAACGCTGTCACGCGGCACGCGTCTCCGTCGTCGGACCGTGGATTGATCTACCGTCAAGGGGTATTGACCCACGGATGTACATCCCGGGGCTGATGCGCGGGCGGCCCCGAGGGGGTCCACTCGCGAGGCCGGCGGACCGGGGCTTGGGGCCGGGCCCGGAGCGGTCCGGGAGGAGGGCGCGATGAGCGAGGGACAGGGGTACAGCGCGGACGAGGCGCTGCGGAGGTCGGGTCCGGCGGCCCGGGGCGGGCGGCTGCTGGGCGGCTTCCTGTCCGCGGTGTTCGCGCTGCTCGTGGGGGTGGTGGTGATCGGCGCGGACGTGGCCGTCATCTGGTGGGCCTTCGAGGGCGCCACCTGGCTCGGCATGGTGGCGCTGTTCGTTTCGGCGCTGGCGGGCGTCTGGGCCCGGGCGCGCGTGCTCGCCTCGGGGCGGGCCGACCGGCGGGCGCGGCTGCCCCGGTAGGCCGGGGCCGGGGACCTCGGGTGGCGCCCGGGTGGGCCGGGCCCGGCCGGCGGGGGTGAAGATCGAAATGCGCGGACGGCCGCCGCCCGCCACGGTGGGAGCGTGGCTTCGATCGTCGTCCTCTTCGAACTGGCCCCGGACCAGGCCCTCGGCGCCGAGGGCGTCGGCCCCGGCGTGGTCGCGGTGCACGCCGCCGGCCAGGACCCCGACGTCCCGGAGGACCCGCAGGCGCGCACCCTCTGCGGGCTGGACACCGCTCCGATGGAGCACGCCCACTACCGCCCCACCCGGCCGGGCGAGCCGTGGTACCCGCCGGAGCTGGAGCAGCAGCGGTGCCGGCTGTGCGAGGTGGCGCTGCACCGGCTCTGAGGCCCGCGTTCGGCGGTCGGCCACGCGCTGTCGACCGTGCGCCGGGGCCAACCGTGCGCCGGGGCCAACCGCTCCGTCGAGGCCAACCGTGCGCCGGGGCCAACCGCTCCGTCGAGGCCAACCGCCCCCGGACGTACGGTGGTTATGACTCAGCCGGGCCGGTGCGCGATGACGGCGAACATCGTCACCGACAGGTGGAACGCCCCGCGCGCGGCGGCCGCGTCCAGGTCGGCGTAGAGCCGGTCGCGCTGCCCCTCGGTGATCAGGCCCCGTTCGACGGCCGCCGTGCCGAGCCCGTGGACGATCGGCCGGACGACGGTGTGCGGGTCGGCCAGCAGCACGTCGGCGCCGAGGTGGTCGACGGTGAGCCCCGCCCCGCTCAGCCAGCCGGTGAGGCCGCGCCCGGCGTCCGGGGTGGCGGCGGTGCTCCGGGCGACGGTGGCCAGGGCGGGGCGGATCTCCGGGGCGGCCGGGTGGAGCAGGAAGGTGGACCAGTCGGTGTCCAGCAGGGCGACCCGGCCGCCGGGGCGCAGCACCCGGGCGATCTCGGCGACGGCCTTCGCCGGCTCGGTGAGGTGCTGGAGGACGCGCTCGCACCAGACCACGTCGGCGTCGGCGTCGGGCAGCGGCAGCGCGAGCGCGTCGCCCTCCACGAAGCGGGCCGGACTGCCGGCCTCGGCGGCACGCCGCTCGGCGACGGCCCGCAAACCGGGGTGGGGCTCGACGCCGATGGCGCTGCCGGCGGGTCCGCCCTCGGGGGCGACCGCGGTCGCGAGCACCTGGGTCTCCGAACCGGTGCCGGCGCCGACGTCCAGCGCCCGCTGTCCGGGGCGCGCGTCGAGCCGCGCGTGCGCCCACGCTCGCAGCCGTCGCACCCCCGGGTTCGCGGCCTGGACGTCCAGCGCGGTGACCAGCCGGTCGGTGACCGCCGGGTCGACGTTGGCGGCGTGAAAAGCCGAGGTGGGGCGCGATGCGGTCATGGCGCCCACCCCCGGTGACGGCCGGACGGCGCAGGCGTGCTCCCCGACGCTCCTGGGCCCGGGGAGCGGAACGCCTGCGCCGCGTTCGTAACTGTTCGTGTCCTTCGGTTGGTTGAGGACTTCCGGCCGGGCACCGGCGGATCAGCCACCGGCGAATCAGACGCCGACGGCGGTGCCGGCGTGGGCGGAGGCCGCCTGGTACTCGTCGTCACCCTCGAACCGGGCCTCACAGCCGGTGGCCAGGGTGCTGGCGACGATGACCGGATCGAGCAGTTTGGAGCCGGAGTTCAGCTTGGCGATCCCGCTCTGGTCGGTGGTCGCCGAGCCGACCCGCTGGCCGCTGGCGGTGCTGTAGAAGGTGATCTGCCGCCCCACGATCGGCTTGCCGTTCGCATCGGTCAGCGTGGCCTCGAAGTCGCCGCTGATCGGTGCGTTGAGGACCGCGTGGCCGCTCACCGTGCGTGCCGTGAGATGGACGGGCTTCTTGTCGGAAGTCATGGTGTGACCTCCCGGATGCTCTGGGCTACTTCCACCCTAGGCACCCGCACGGCGGCCCGCATCCGGGCGCGAGGACGGGGCGAGAGCGGGTGCGCGGCCCGCGCCGGGCCGGATGCGCGAGCGCCCAACTCGGCTGCAACTGCGCGCAATCGGCTCGGTGGCGGGGCCGCCTCGCGGCTACGCTGCCGGGGCGGAAGCCGCACGGCGGCGCGCAGGCCACTCGACCCCCCGGAAGGCGGACCATGCCCTCGACCACGTCGTTCAGCAGCGCGCAGGCGGTCCGGAAGGAAGTCGCCGTCCGTCTCCGGGAGATCTGCCGCGACGCCGGGTTCAACGGGCGCGAACTGGCGCTCCGGGCCGGCTGGCACCCCTCGAAGTCGTCCAGGATCATCAACGCCCTGACCGCCCCCTCCGACGAGGACATCCGCACCTGGTGCCGGCTGTGCGGGGCGGAGGAGCAGACGGCCGACCTCATCGCCGCCACCCGGTCCGCCGACTCCATGTACGTGGAGTGGCGGCGCCTCCAGCGCAGCGGGCTCACGCGGTTGCAGAACTCCTACCTGCCGCTGTTCGAACGCACCAAGGCGTTCCGGGTCTACAGCTCCTCCCTCGTCCCCGGCTTCCTGCAGAGCCGGGGCTACGCCACGGCGCTGCTGTCCGCGATCACCCGCTTCCACGGCACGCCCGACGACGTCGCGCAGGCCGTCGAGGCCCGGCTGGCCCGCTCGCGCATCGTCCGGGAGGGCGGGCGGCGGTTCGCGCTGCTGATGGAGGAACCGGTCCTGCGCCACCGGATCGGCGACGCCGACACGATGCGCGGGCAGCTGGACGAGCTGCCGGCCGCGACCGCGCTGCCCGCCGTCGCCCTGGGGATCATCCCGGCCGGCGCGGCGCGGGAGGTGTGGCCGCTGGAGACCTTCAGCGCGTACGACGACGAGCGGGTCGAGGTGGAGACCCTCACGGCGAGCCTGACCGTGACCAGGCCCCGCGAGATCGCCCACTACCTGGACGCCTTCGAGAAGTTGTCCGCCACGGCCGTGTACGGCGACCGCGCCCGGGCGCTGATCGCCTCGGCCCGCGCAGCGCTCGACTGACGCGGTGGATACCACGCACCGGGTGATCGGCGAGTGGGGAGGCCCGTGAACCACCTATCCGAGCGAATCTGACGTTCCGTCAGTTAGTGCCCGGTCGCTCCGGACCATGATGCGGTCAGTATCCGTTGAGGAAAGGGCGGTTCGCATGGCCAGCATCAGTGGGCAACCGATCCCGGTGATCACCGAGGCGACTCTCGTGGAGATCGCCGACACCGGTCTCCGGGGCCCCGGCAACACCGTCAACCAGGCCGTCGTCGACCTCGGCAACGCCCTGGTGGCGGCCGCCCAGGGCGACGAGTCGGTCCAGCTCCCGCCGGAGCTGGCCGAGTTGGTGGCCAAGGTGCGGCAGACCTCCGACATCGACGTCACCAGGATCCCCGTGGGGGAGGACGGGGAGGAGATCGGCCTGTCGGCCTTCACCATCAAGCTGAAGGGCGGCGAGCCGCGCCCGGTCGTGATCCTGCCCGCGGGCTGGAACCCGCTCGGCTGGCTGCCCTTCGTCTACGCGTACTTCAAGCTGGCGCTGCGCGGCTACCACGTGCTGACCTACACCCCGCGCGGCCTCGGCTACCCGAACTGGCTCTCCACCTCCGAGGGGCGCGTCGACGTCGCCGGGCCCAAGGACTGGGCCGACGGCTCGAAGGTGATCACCTACGCCCAGGAGCACTTCGGCCCGAGCAAGGTCGGCTTCCTCGGGCTCTCCTACGGCTCCGGGATCAGCCAGCTGGTCGCCGCGCACGACCCCGACGACCGGGTGGACGCGGTGGTCGCCGTCAGCACCTGGGGCAACCTGGCCACCAGCCTCTACGCCAACGACACCCGGCACCTGAAGGCCGTGGAGCTGCTGGTCGGCTTCACCGGCGGGGAGCGGGACGACAAGTTCGACGCGGAGGCCCTGGACATCCTCGACAAGTTCGCGGAGGACCGCGACCTCGACGACGTGGTCGCCTGGGGCACCGTGCGCTCGCCGGAGACCTACCTGGAGCGGACCAACGAGCGCGGCATCCCGATCTTCGTCTCCAACACCTGGCACGAGACCCTCTTCCCGGTCGCCCCGGTGGTGGACGTCTTCGAGCGGCTCTCCGTGCCGAAGCGCCTGAACCTGTGGATCGGCGACCACGGCGCACCGGAGGGCGCCGGCCTGTCCGGCCTGCCGGCCAGCCTGCCCTACCCCGGCCTGCGGGACCCGGTCCAGGAGGCCTACGAGTTCCTGGACCACCACCTGCTCGGCGCCGCGAACGACGTGCCGGGCTGGAAGCCGGTGAAGAACCAGGTCATGTTCACCTACAAGACCAAGCCGCTGCTGGGCGACGTCCGCCGGATCACCGAGGCCGCCCGCAGGGAGGAGCACGGCTCCTGGGAGGACGTCACCACCGGCGTCGAGCACTGGTACCTCACCGGCACCAACGGCGACGGCGACGGCGCGCTGGCCGACAAGCCGAACGAGGGCTGGTCGCGGAGCTTCACCGCGGGAGTCGAGACCAAGGCCACCGCGGTGGACGCCGTGATGGACACCGGCCAGAAGGAGTGGACGGGCAACCCCAGGAAGTACGTCCTGGGCGAGTTCGAGCGGGAGAACCTGCTGGTCTGGTCGACCGACCGGCTGACCGGGAGCGACGGGGTGGCCCGCCGCGTCCGGGGCGCCGCGGAGGTCCGGCTGACGGTGCGCAGCACCGAGGAGGCGGTGACCCTGGTGGCGTACCTGTTCGACGTCGCGCCGGACGGCGACGCGCGGATCATCACCCACGAGCCGTACACCCTGCTCGGCCTGACCCCCGGCGAGGACACCACCGTCGGCTGGCGGCTCCAGCCCGCCGCGTACGACGTGGCGGAGGGCCACCGGCTGGCGCTGGTCGTCAACAGCCGCGACCAGCTGTACTCCTACGCCGCCAAGAAGGGCACCGTCACGATCGGTTCGCCGAGTGGCGAGGAGTCCCGGCTGGAGCTCCCGCTCGGCTGACCCGAACGGCTCCGGAGGGCTCCGGAGGGCCCTGGAACGGCCCGTCGCCGCGAGGCGGCGGGCCGCTTCACGCGGCCTCGTGCGTCGTGCCGCGGACCAGGGCGCGGGCCTGGGGGGAGTCCATCGGGCGGGCGAAGAGGTACCCCTGGCCGAGTGGGCAGCCCATGGCGGCGAGCAGGTCGCGCTGGTCGGCGTGCTCGATGCCCTCGGCGATGACCTGGACGCCGAGGGTGTCGGCGATCCGGGTGATGCCCTCGACCAGGGCGTACTGCTGGCGCGAGTGGCCGAGGCCGTCGATGAAGGACTTGTCGATCTTCAGCAGTGAGATCGGGAACTCGCGCAGGTAGGACAGCGAGGAGTAACCGGTGCCGAAGTCGTCGATGGCGATCCCGACGCCGAGGCCGGAGAGGGTGGCCATGTCGGCGTGGACGCGGTCGTCCCGGCGCATCAGCACGGACTCCGTGAGCTCCAGGACGAGGGTGTGCGGGTCGATGCCGGAGCCGGCCAGGGCGTGGCGGACCACGTCCACGAAGCCGGCGTCGCGGAACTGCCGGGCCGAGACGTTGACGTTGACCCGCAGCGGGGGCCGGCCGGCCGCCGCCCGGGCCTGCGAGCTCGCGGCCTGCCAGGCGGCGACCTCCCGGGCGGCCCGCTCCAGCACCCAGGCGCCGAGCGGGACGATCTGGCCGCTCTCCTCGGCGAGGGCGATGAACTCGTCCGGCGGCACCATGCCGCGCCGGTCGTGCGGCCAGCGGACCAGCGCCTCGAAGGAGACCAGATCGCCCGAGCGCAGATCGACGATCGGCTGGTAGTACAGCTGGAAGGCCGATTCGGCGATCGCCGAGTCCAGGTGCTCGTTGAGCTCGTGCCGCTCCACCATCCCGGTCTGGAGGGCCGGCCGGTAGTGGCGCCACTGGCGGCGGCCGGCCGCCTTGGCGGAGTAGAGCGCGAGGTCGGCGTGGGCGAGCAGCTCGGTGGCGTCCACGCTGTCCTCGGTGGTGGCCACGCCGATGCTGGCCGTCACCCGGACCGCGCCCGAGGCGAGCTTGAACGGCTCGGCGAACACCGCGAGCACCCCGGCCGCGATGGTGTCCACGTCGGCGGGCCGCCGCGCGTCCTCCACCAGCACGGCGAACTCGTCGCCGCCGAGCCGGGCGGCGGTGTCCGAGGCGCGCAGCGCGGTGGAGATCCGCAGCGAGACGGCGACCAGCAGCTCGTCGCCGACCGCGTGGCCCTGGGTGTCGTTGACCACCTTGAAGTCGTCCAGGTCGATGAAGAGCACCCCGGTCACGGCCCCGCTGCGCTGGCCGCGGGACAGGGCGTGCCCGACCCGGTCCAGGAACAGCACCCGGTTGGCCAGGCCGGTCAGCGCGTCGTGGAAGGCCCGGTGGGTCAGCTCGCGCTCCATCCGCCGCTGCTCGGTCACGTCGCGCAGGGTGAGCACCAGGGCGCCGACGGTCGGGTCGTCGCGCAGGTCGTCGGAGCGGACCTCGGCCTCGATCACGGTGCCGTCCCGGCGCAGCAGCCGCCAGTGCTCGCGGGGCTGCTCGCCGCGCGGCGGACCGCCGGCCCCGCGCATCCGGGCCAGCGCCCCGGCGACCTCCCCGCTGTCCTCGGGCGGGACGAGGTCGGTCAGCGGGGTGCCCGCCAGGTCCGGGTGGCCGAGCACCGTCTCGGCGGAGGGCGAGGCGTAGCGCACCCCGTCGTCCGGGTCGAGGATCAGGATGACGTCGCTGGCGTTCTGCACCAGGGTCCGGAAGTACAGCTCGCTGTTGCGGCGGGCGACCTCCCGGCTCAGCACCACCCGCTCGACCGCCAGGGCCGCCTGTGCGGCGAGGATCTCCAGCGAGCTCCAGAGACTGGTCAGCTCCTGTTCGGTGCCGGTGACGACCAGCGCGCCGACCAGCGGGTCGCCGGAGGGGCGCTCGGCGAGGGTCAGCGGGCAGACCAGGGCGAACGGCATGCGGCGGAGCCGGGCGGGGAAGCCGTCGTCGGACGGGTCGGGGCCGCGCAGTCCGAGGGAGTCCACGGGCAGCAGCAGGGTCCCGCGGGCGGCCGCGAGAGCGAGCACCCGGTCGGAGTCGGACCCGGCGGCCTCCCCGGGGGCGGACCGGTCGGCGCCGCGCTCGGGGTGCCGGACGTGCGGCGTCCCGGCCTCGGCGACGGCGAGCAGGGCGGTGTGCCCGGCCTCGGTCGGCATCAGGGTGGAGGCGGCGGACTGGACGGCGTCCGCGACCTGCTCCACCGTGACGGCCGCGGTCAGCCGGGCGCCCGCCTCGCGCAGCGTCCGCTCCCGGGCGACGGCCTGCCGGCGGGCGGAGACGACCACCGCCAGCCGGGCCAGCACCAGCAGGTACAGCAGGGCGGAGAAGGCGCCGATCACACCCGCGTTGCTGGTGTTGCCGGCCAGCGCCTCGATGATCAGGATCGCCGGGGCGATCAGCGAGGCGAGGGTGAGCAGCGCCAGCCGGGAGGTGCTCAGGTCCGGCTGCTGGGTGGGCACCGGCCGGGTCAGCTCGACCATCGACGGGTGCAGGGCCGCCGCGCCCCAGGCGGTGTAGAACGCGGCCCAGCCGAGTTCGACGGGCGTGCCGATGTGCCAGGTGCCGTGCAGCTGGATCAGCCCGTACAGCACGTCGGAGACCAGCAGGCCGAGGGCGCCGACGGCGAGCAGCCGCAGCGAGCGGGAGCTGCCGCCGCGCGGGGTCAGCAGCCGCAGCAGCAGGGCCAGGACGACGACGTCGCCGAGCGGGTAGGAGATCGAGACGGCCTTCTGGAACCAGCCGAGGTCCGGGTTGCGGGCGTACGGGAGGATCAGGTAGATCCAGGCGAGCAGGCCGACCCCGATGGTGGGGATGAGCGCGTCGAGCAGTCCGGCGCGGTCCTGACGGGCCGTGCGCCAGCGGATGAAGCCCAGCAGGCCGACCGCGTACAGCACGTACTCGGCCAGGTAGAAGCCGTCCGCGACGGAGGGGAACGGATTGGGCAGGCGCAGGATGTCCAACTGGACGGCCTGCACCACCTCGCCCGCCGTGAAGCTGAGGTTGGCGAGCGCCAGCACGTACCAGAACCGCGCGTGCGCGGGGCGGTTGAGGTGGACGCCGGCCACGACGGCGGCGACGCCGCCGAGGCCGACGCCCGTCCACCAGATGATCCGCTGGCTCGGGTTCGCGTAGTAGATGCCGGTGAACAGCACCATCCAGAGCAGGTAACAGGCCATCAGGCGTTGTCGCCGGCGAGTCAACGAGGCTACCTCCTCCACGACACCACCCCGCCGGTCGGGCAGGGGAGTTCGGGTGAGGGCGGGACGGGCAGGGCCGGTGGGCCGGCCCGGGTGGGGCGGGTGAGTGCTTTCGCGCAACGGTTAGGCGTCCGGTCGTCGGGTGACCGGACGTCCTCCCTGGGGCATGAGTGCGTATAGTCGGAAATGTCGCACTCCCAAGCATTCTGCCGCCACAGCACGAGGTCAAGCCGGTGGACGACGCAGCAGACAGCGCACAGGGCGCACGCACGGATGCGGGCTCCGGCCGTCACGCCGTGGTCCGCAACGGCCACGGTCAGTACGCGATCTGGCCGGGGGACTTGACCGTTCCGGCCGGCTGGCGGCAGGTGTACGGGCCGGCCGCGCGGGCCGACTGCCGGGCCTGGGTGGAGCGCGAGTGGCGCCCGGCCGGGCTGGGCATCGCCGGAGGCACCCCCGTGCCGCGGGAGGCGGCCGGGTTCGCCGACACGGTGCACGGCCTGTTCCGCGCGCGGGCGGCGCACGACCCGGACGCGGTCGCCGTCGTCGCGGCCGACGCCACCCTGGACTTCCGCGAACTCGACCTGCGCAGCGACCGGTTGGCCGCCGGACTGCGGGCCCGTGGGACCGGGCCGGAGCACGTGGTGCCGGTCTGCCTGGAGCGGGGTCCGGCACTGGTGACCGCCTGGCTGGCCGTGCTCAAGGCGGGCGGCGCCTTCCTGCCGCTGGACCCGGGCCACCCGCCGCGACGGCTGGCCCGGCTGGTCGAGGACAGCGGGGCCCGGGTGGTGCTCGCGGACGGGGACGCCTTCCACGGGGCCGTGGGGGTGGAGGTGTTGCGGCCGGACGGTGCGCACGCGCCGGCACCGGACACCCGGCCCGGCGGCTTCCGGCTCGACGACGGCGCCGCCCCCGACGACCTCGCGTACCTCATCTACACCTCCGGTACGACCGGCCGCCCCAAGGGCGTCGCGGTCACCCACCGTGCGCTGCTGTTCACCCTCGACCGGATCGTCCACGCCTACCGGCTGCGCCCGGGCGAACGCGTGCTGCAACTGGCCGCGTTGGGCTCCGACACCGCGCTGGAACAGGTCTTCGGGGCGCTGCTCGCCGGCGCGACCGTGGTGTTCGGCGGCGGCCGGAGCGCGGGCGGCACCTGGGCGCCCACCGAACTGGCCGGCCGCCTGTCCGCGCTGGACCTGGCCGTCGCCGATCTCACCCCCGCCTACGCGCACCACCTGTTCGACCTGCTCCCGCCCGGTGGGCCCGGCCCGCGGGGGCCGCGGCTGGTGGTGGTCGGCGGGGACGCCGTGCACGCCGACGACTGCCGCCGCTGCCTGGACCGGCTGCCCGGTGCCCGGCTGCTCAACGCGTACGGGGTCACCGAGGCGACCGTCACCTCCACGCTCTGCGAGGTCACCGCCGAACTGCTCGGCGCCGCGCCGGGCGCCTCCGCCGCGCCGGGCGCCTCCGCCACACTCGGCGCCCCCGCCACACCCGGCGCCCCCGCCGCGCCGGTGCCGATCGGGCGGCCGCTGCCCGGAGTACGGGTGCACGTGCTGGACGCGCGGCTGCGCCCCGTCCGGCCCGGCGAGAAGGGGCAGATCCACCTCGGCGGGCCCGGCCTCGCCCGCGGCTACTGGCGCCAGGCGGGCCTCACCGCCGAGTCCTTCCTGCCCGACCCGTACGCGACGCTGCCCGGCGAACGGATGTACCGCACCGGCGACGCCGGGCGCTGGCGGGCGGACGGACAGCTGGAGATCCTCGGCCGCTTCGACGACCAGGTGCAGGTGCGCGGACACCGGGTGGACCCGGCCGAGGTCGAAGCCGTCCTGGCCGCGCACCCGGACGTCCGGCAGGCACGGGTGGCGGCCGACGGGCGGGCGGCGGACGGCAGCCGGACCCTCACCGCGTACTACACCCTCGCCGCCGGGGCGGCCGGCGGGGCCGCGGGGTTCCGGGCGTTCCTGGCCGAGCGGCTGCCCGAGTACCTGGTGCCGGCCGAGTTGGTGCCGTTGGAGGCCATGCCGCTCACCGCGGCGGGGAAGATCGACCGGCGGCGGCTGCCGCACGCCCCGGTGCGGCCGGCGGAAGCGGAAGCGGTGCGGAAGAGTGAGGAGGGGACGGGGCCGGAGGCGGTCGAGGAGGCCGTCGGACACCTGTGGGCCGAGCTGCTGGAAGTCGAACGGGTCGGCCCCGACGACGACTTCTTCGCCCTCGGCGGCACCTCGCTGCTCGCGATGGAGATGCTGGCGCGGGCCCGGATCATGTTCGGCGTCGACGTCGGGCAGGTGCGCGCCCTCACCCGCGCGCTGCTGCGCGAACCCGCGCTGCGGGCCTTCGCCCGGGCACTGCGCACCGCGCGCCCGCAGGCCGGTACGGCGGCCACCGGCGGTGAGGCGCCGGACGGCGGGGCGCCGGACGGCGGGGACGGCGCCGTCGACTGGTTCGCGCAGGCCCGGCTCACCGAGGACCTCCGGCAGTCCTGGAACCCGGCGCCCTCCCGGGCCGACCCCGCCGAGATCCTGCTGACCGGCGCCACCGGCTTCTGCGGCGCCCACCTGCTGCACGCGCTGCTCGCCACCACCCGGGCGCGGATCCACTGCCTGGTCCGCGCGCCGGACGAGGAACACGCGCTGGAACGGCTGCGGGCCGCGCAGCAGCGCTTCCTGCGGCACGACCTCGCCGACCCGCGGGTGGTGCCGCTGGTCGGCGACCTCACCCGGTCCCGACTCGGCCTGCCGGACCCCCGGTTCGACTGGCTGGCCGGACGACTGGACGCCGTCTTCCACCTCGGCGGGCAGGTCAACTTCCTCTACCCGTACCACCAGCTGCGGGAGGCCAACGTCGGCGGCACCCGGGAGGTCGTCCGGCTCGCCGGGCACAGCCGGGGCATCCCGGTGCACTACCTCTCCACCCTCGCCGTGCTGGCCGGCTTCGGCGCGGCGGGCGTCCCGAAGGTCACCGAGCGGACCCCGCTCGCCCACCCGGAACGGCTCGGCGTCGGCTACGTCGAGAGCAAGTGGGTCGCCGAGCAGCTGCTGCACAACGCGGCCGCCGCCGGGCTGCCGGTCACCGTGCTGCGCACCAACGACGTCACCGGGGACCTGGAGAGCGGAGTGATGAACACCGGCACCGAACTGTGCGCGCTGATCGCCTACCTGGCCGACAGCGGGACCAGCCCGGACGTCGAGCTGCTGCTCGACTTCGTCCCCGCCGACCGGTTCGCCCGCGCCGTCGCCCACATCGCCGCCCACGCGCCCGCCGCCGGTGAGGCCTACCACCTCACCTCCCCGCGGCCGGCGGTGCTCACCGACCTGGCGGGGCGGCTGCGGGCGCGCGGCCACCGGATCGCCGAACTGCCGTACCGGGACTGGGTGCGGGGGCTGGTCCGGTTCGCCGCCGGGCACCCGACGCACCCCGTGGCGCCCTTCGTCCCGCTGTTCGTGGACCGGGCGCCGGGGTCGGAGCTGTCGATCAGCGAGATGTACTTCCGGCCGACGTTCCCGCTCTTCGACCGGACGGACGCGGACGCGGCGCTCGCCGGGAGCGGCATCGAACTCCCGCCGGTGAGCGCCGAGTTGATCGACCACTACCTGGACGGTCTGGAGCGGGAGGGGTTCCTGCGGGCGGTGTCGCCGTGACGGCCCTCGCCGCCGCCCTGGACGCGCTCGACCTCCGGCGCGCGCCCGGGGACGGCCCGGTGGCCTTCGGCGGGAGCCTCGGGGCGGACGAACTGCTCACCGCGTACCGGCGCGGGCTGTTCCCGCTTCCGGCGGCGGACGTCTACGCGAGCGCGTACAACGAGGCCGTGTACGGGGGTGACGTCGAGCAGGGCCGCGTGGCCCTGCTGCCCGGCGGGCCGGACCCGTACGCGCTGGCCTGGTGGTCGCCCGACCCCCGGCCGGTGATCGCGCCCGACGCCGTGCGGATCGGGAGCCGGCTGGCGCGGCGGCTGCGCAACCGGGCCGGCTGGCGGACGAGCGCCGACCAGGCCTTCGAGCGGGTGGTCACGGCCTGCGCCGAGGAACGCCAACCGGTCTGGCTGACGGAGGAGTTGGCGGAGGCGCTGGTGCGGCTGCACGAACGGGGGGCGGCGCACAGCGGGGAGGTGTGGGAGGGGGAGGAGCTGATCGGCGGGGTGTTCGGGGTCGCCGTCGGTCCGGTGCTGAGCCTGGACTCGATGTTCCACCGCCGACCGGACGCCGCCCGGGTCGCCGTCGCCGACCTCGGGGCGAGGTTCGGCGCGGCGGGCGGGCGGCTGCTCGACGCGCAGTGGGACGGCCCGCACGTGCGCAGCCTGGGGGCGGTGCCGATGGCGCGCTCGCGCTACCTCGCCGTGCTGTCCGGCGGAGGAGGAACCGGCCCGCTGGACGGGGCGATGCTGCCGGCGGCGCGGCTGGGCTGACGCCGCCCCCGTGGCGCCCGGTGGGATGCCGCGACGGCCGCGGGCCGTGACCGCGGGCCGGCCGCCGTCGTACCCGGCGCCGCGCCGACCAGGGCGTCGCCCGCCGCCACCGCGCCGGAAAGCCGCCGGATACGATCACACGATGACGACTTCCAGCGATCCCACCACGGTCTTCGACATCGACGGCACGCTCTGCTTCGACGGGCGGACGATCGACGAACGGATCCTCGCCGCCCTGGAGGCCTGCGAGCGGGCGGGACACCGGCTGGTCTTCGCCTCCGCCCGGCCGGTCCGCGACCTGCTGCCGGTCCTCGACGGGGCCTTCCCCGCCGCCACGCTGATCGGCGGCAACGGCAGCCTGGTCTCGGTCGACGGCCAGGTGCGGGCCCGGGCCGCGTTCGAGGCCGGCGAACTCGGCAGGCTGCTGACCGAGGTCGAGCGGTTCCGGGCCGGCTACCTCGCCGACGGGCCGTGGGACTACGCGTACACCGGGCCGGCCGACCACCCGATCCGCGGCCGGGTCGACCAGGGCGGCCTGGCCCGCCGGGTGGCGCTCGCCGAACTCCCCGCCGTGGTCAAGTTCCTGGTGGTCGACGCCACCGACCTGACGGGCCTGGCCGAGTCCTGCCGGGCGCTCGGGATGGCCGTCAACCACCACCTCGACGAGGCGATCATCGACTTCGCGCCGGGCACCACCAACAAGTGGGAGGCGCTGAGCTCGCTTGGGATCGACACCTACGACGCCTTCGGCAACGACATCAACGACCTCGACCTGCTGCGCAACGCCCGGCACTCGGTCCGGGTCGGCGCCCACCCGGGGCTGGACGGCGTCGCCCGCGTCACCGTCGCCGCCGAACCGGAGGCCGTCGCCGCGGAGATATCCCGGCTGGCCGAGGCGGCCTGACCCCCTCCTCCCGGCCGCCGGCCGGAGCGTGGGAGGGTCGAGGGGTGACTGCCCGTCCGTCCCTGGGGGAGAACGTGTCCGCACCGACCGGCCGGATGCCGAGCCACCGCGAGATCGAGAACCTGATCGCGCGCTACGCCGAACTCGTGGACGACGGCGACTTCGCGGGGCTGGGCGCGCTGCTCGCCGACGCCACCTTCGTCGGCAGCGGCGGGCCGGTGAGCGGTGCCGAGGCGATCGAGGCGATGTTCCGGGAGACGCTGGTCGTGTACGCCGACGGCACGCCGCGGACCCAGCACCTCACCGGCAACGTGGCGGTCGAGGTCGACGAGCGGGCGGGGACGGCGGCGGCCCGCTCGTACGTCACCGTGTTCCAGGCGCTGCCCGAGCTGCCGTTGCAGGCCGTCGCGGCCGGCCGGTACCACGACCGCTTCGCACGCGGGGCGGACGGCCGGTGGCGGTTCGTGGAGCGGCGGGTGCGGATCACCCTGGTCGGTGACGTGAGCCGCCACCTGCGGCGGTAGCGCCTGGCGGTGGCGAGGAGAAGCGGGGCGAGGAGAGGTGGGGACGGCGGTGCGGGAACGGTTGGCGGGTGCGGCACGGGCCGCGTTCGGCGGCGGACGGCGGCTGGCGGGCGTCGAACGGCTGGCGGGCGGCAGCAAGAAGGGCGTGTACCGCCTGGTGATGGACGACGGGGCGTCGGCGATCGCCTACCGGTGGGCCGCCGCCGAGAACCACTGGCCCACGGCCGAAGGGGACGACGACCTCGCCGACCCGTTCTCCCCCGGGCTCGGGGCCGGCCTGTTCGAGGCCGCGCACGCCCGGCTGTCCGCGCTCGGCGTCCGCGTCCCGGCGATCCGGTACCTCGGGCACGAGGACGGACGGGAGGACGAGGACGGGCACGCGGGCCTGGCGGACCTGGTGGTCGTCGAGGACGTGCCCGGCGAGAACCTGGAAGAACTGCTCGCCCGCGATCCGCGCGCCGGCGCCCCGGTGCTGGCCCGGCTGGGGGAGGCGCTCGCGGCGATGCGCGGCCACCGGGCGCCCGGGTACGGAAAAGTGGCGGTCATCGACGGCGGCGGGGCCTCGCACGGGGTCTCCTGCGAGGGCGTCGTCCTGGACCGCGCGCTGCGCGACCTCGCGCAGGCGGCGGCGCGCGACGCCCGGATCGCGGACGCCCGGGAGCGGCTGGCGCGGCGGCTGCTGGACCTGGCGGCGGCGGTGCGCCCGCGCGCGGAGCACGTGGTGGTGCACGGCGAACTGGGGCCCGACCACGTGCTGGTGGACGCGGCCGGCCGCCCGGTGCTGATCGACCTGGAGGGCGCGATGTACTTCGACGTCGAGTGGGAGCACGTCTTCCTGCGGATCCGCCTGAGCGAGGCCGACTACCGTCCGCTGGCGGTGGACGGACTGGACGAGGACCGGCTCGCCCTCTACACCCTGGCGCAGCGGCTGTCGTTGACCGCCGGGCCGCTGCGGCTGCTCGACGGGGACTTCCCGGCGCGGGCTGCGATGGCGGGCATCGCCGAGCACAACCTGCGGCGGGCGCTGGAACTGGCCGGCGGCTGAGCGCGGCCGGGAGCGCAGCGGCCGGGGCGGCGCTCCGTACGGGAGTACGGAACACCGCCCCGGCCCGGGCCCGTCAGGCTCGGCCCGTCAGGCCCGGACCGTCCGTCGGGTCAGTTCGACTGGTAGAAGCCCTGGAGGTCGACGAGGAGGTCGACGTTCTGCCAGCCCTGGTTCCAGAAGTCGACGATGCCGCCCTTGCCGCCCGAGGTCTGCGCGAGGTTCGGGACGGTCTGGCCGGCCGTCCAGTTCAGCGTCGAGGAGATCGGACGGTCCGGGGTGACGGCCGTCCCGTTCTGGTAGTTGGACCAGAAGTTCGGGTCGGGGTTGACCGACAGGAAGCCCGGCCCCGCGGTGTTGGTGACGGTGGTGTTCAGCACCCAGCCGTCGACCTGCGGGGTGGTGGTGTCGCCCTCCAGGCCGAGCGCGATGTAGTTGCGGGCCGTGAGCGGCTCGGGCTTGCCGCTCCCGTCGGGCAGCCGGGTGTCGAGGAGCCGGACCGGCTGACCGATCGGCACCAGGGCGGAGCGGCTGGCGGGGGTGTAGTAGCCGACGATGTCGAGCACCACGTCGGTCGGCTTCCAGCTGCCGTTGCGGATGGTGATCTTGCCGTCGGCGCTGACCGGGACGATCGCCGCGTTGGCGACGGTCTGGCCGCCGGTGAAGTTCAGGTTGGAGGTGGTCGGCACCGCCTGCCCGGTCGGGTAGGCGATCAGGTGGCCGGCGTCCTGCGGACCGGTGGCCGTCAGGTTGACCGCCACGGCGGTGACCCCGGCCGGCACGCCGTTGCGGCCGGCCAGCTGGACGTCGAAGCTGCTCAGCCCGGGGACCTGGCCCAGCGGCGCCCCGATGGCCGAGCGGGTGTCGACGACGCGGGTCTGCGTCACCGACTTGTAGCCGCTGGCGGTCTTGGCGGCGAAGTAGCCGGTGACGTCGGCGAGCAGGTCGACCGACTGGAAGCTGGAGTTGAACAGGTAGACGTACCCGTCGCCGCCGACGCTGGCCACCACCAGGTTCGGGACGGTCTGGCCGGCGACGAAGTTCAGGTTCGACGTCGCGGCCGTCTCGGCCTGGGACTTCGTGGGCTGCACCGAGATGTGGCCGTCCGCCGTGGCGTTGGTGACGGTGACGTTGAGCACCACCGCGTCGACCCCGACGGGGATCTGGGCGGCGCCGTCGACCTTCAGGGCCACCGTGCCGCGGGCGGGGACCTTGGCCAGCGGGGCGCCGATGCCCGACCGGGTGTCCAGCAGGCGGGTGGGGGTGTGCGGGGTGAACTCGGAGCCGAGGGTCTCCAGCGCGACGGTGTTGGTGGCCTGGACGGAGTGCGCGGAGTCCGTCGCGGTGACCGTGACGTTGTACCGGCCGACGTTGGTGTACTTGTGCTTGGTGGTGCGCTTGTCGGTCCCGCCGCCCGCGACGTAGGCGTTGAAGGTGTCCGACGTCCCGTCGCCCCAGGCGATCGTGACGGCGACGGTGGAGGTGTCGCTGGGGGTGACCAGGGTTTCGAGGTCGATGCCGTGCGCGCTGGAGAGCGAGGCGTTCAGGCCGACCCCGATGGTCGCCGCGAGGGGCGCGGCCGGAGCGCCCTGGGCGGGCGCCGCCGCGTTGGCCCGCTGGCCGGGCTTCGCCGTGACGACGGTACGGTCGGCGGCGCTGCTGTAGGTCTTGGCGGGCAGCTTCTTGATCGCCTCCAGTCCGGCCGCGTTGGCGGCGGAGGGCGAGGCCGGCTTCGAGGCCGGTCCGGCGGCCTGGGCCGTCCCGGAGGTGGCGAGACCAACACCGGCCGCCACGAAGGCGGCGAGAACCACAAGTCGGCGATTGTGCACCGAATCCCCCACAATTGTGTGATTAGTCGAACGGAATCAACACAGTTCGAACGTGCGTTCAGAGAGTACAGGTCGTTCGCGGTCCGTGGGACCTCGTTTTTCCGGGGGGCGATCGGTGGACGATTCATCAATTGACGTCGCATTTGCACGATTAAGAGACGAAGGCGACGTTCGTGCGCGGGGGGTTACCCTTCCTCCATGCTCTCCGTGGTGGTGGCCCCCTGGGCGGGCGACTCGAAGCCGGTGTTCGCCCGCAATCCCGACGTCCTGCACGATGCCGCGAGCACGATGAAGGTCGCGGTGCTCGCCGCGCTCTGCCGAAGCGGCGCCGACCTCGACGCCGAGGTGCCGGTGGTGAACCGCTTCGAGTCCGTCGTGGGGGGTGAGTTCGGCAACGATCCGGACTGGGACAGCGATCCGCTGCCCTGGGAACTGCTCGGCACCCACGTGCCGCTGCGCCTGCTCGCCGAGCGGATGATCACCCACTCGTCCAACCTCGCCACCAACCTCTGCCTGGCCCGCACCACCCGGCAGGCCGTCGCCGACGTGTGGCGCCGCGCGGGAGCCACCCGTAGCTCCACCCCGCGGGGGATCGAGGACCACGCGGCGCGCGCCCGGGGCGTGCACAACCGGGTGAGCGCCCACGACCTGGTCCGGCTGCTGCGCTCGCTGGCGGGCGAACCGGAGCTGCTCGCCCTGCTCGAACTGAACGACTTCCGGGTGGACTTGGCCGCCGGCCTCCCGCCCGACACCCGGATCGCCTTCAAGAACGGCTGGATCCCCGGCGCCCGGCACAGCGTCGGTCTGGTCCAGGCGGCGGACTGCCCGCCCTACCTGATCGCCGTCTGTTACACCGGCCCGCTGGCCGACGGCACGGACCGCACCGACCCGGCGGCCCGGCTGCTCGCCCGGATCTCCCGGGTGGTGTGGGACCGGCGCGACCAGATCACCCCGTGGGCGCCGGCGGCCCCGGCGGCCCCGCTGCGACCGGCGGGCTGAGCCCCGGACGCGCGACGGGCCCGGCGGGGCGTCACAACACCGCCTCGCCGAGCCCGTGTTCCACGATCGGAGTGCCCGTCAGGGATCGATGGACCGTCAGCTCCGAGCCGTCAGTACGGCCGCACCAGGACGTGCGCGGCGCCGGGGACGCCGACCTTCAGCAGCTCGTCCTCCTCCGGCGTGGTCGCCGTGCCCGTCTCCTGCTTGAGGATCGCCCGGGACAGCGCCTGGACCCACATCGCGCGCGGGCGGCGGCGCTCCTCCCAGGCGGCCAGGGCCGCCGGGACGGTGTCGGCCGCGTCGAGGCTCTGGGCGAGCACCAGGGCGTCCTCGACGGCCATCGCGGCGCCCTGCGCCAGGTGCGGGGTGGAGGCGTGGGCGGCGTCGCCCGCGAGGACGATCCGGCCGACGTGCCAGGGCTCCTCGACGGTGACCTGGGAGATCCGCGAGTAGACCACCGCGGCCGGGTCGGTGACCTGCGCCAGCGCCTCGGCGATCGGGCCGCCGAAGCCGGCCAGCCGCTCGCGCAGCTGCTCGTGGGCGCGCTCCGGGTCCGGGCGGAAGTCCTCGGCCTCGGCGAAGACCGCGCCCAGGTACATCAGTTCCGCGCTGATCGGGGTGAGCAGCGCCTTCGCCCTGAGGTTGCCGGTGGACATCACCACGCCCCGCACCTCGGGCGAACGCGGCAGCGTGACGCGCCAGTTGGCGAAGCCGGTGTACTCGGGGGCGTACTTCTCGCCGTACAGCCGGCGGCGCAGCGGCGAGCCGATGCCGTCGAAGCCGACGACCAGGTCGTAGCGGCCGGTGTGCCCGTCGGTCAGGGCGGCCTCGACGCCGTCGGCGTCCTCGGTCAGGGTGGCGATGGTGGTGCCGAACCGGAGGGTGGCGCCGGCCTTGACGGCGGCGTCGGCCAGCACCCGGGCGAGCGCCGGGCGCGGGATGCCGTTGTTGGAGGGGGCGTCGCCCATCCGGGGCTGGGGGATGCTGGCGAGGGTGGCGCCGGCCGGGTCGCAGATGGTCAGCACCTCCCACTCGAAGCCGACGGACAGGCAGTCGTCCAGGACGCCGATCTCGCGCATCACGTGCAGGGCGTTGGACGGCTGGATGATGCCGACGCCGAGGGCCTCCAGCTGCTCGCGCAGCTCGGCGACGTCGACCTGGTGGCCGCGCCCGGCGAGGGCGGTGGCGAGGGTGAGGCCGCCGATGCCGCCGCCGTGGACGAGGACGCGCAGGGGAGTGGTCATGTGGGGTGCTCCGGAAGGAAGTTCGGGCGGTTCGGGGCGGTTCGCGGTGGGCCGGGGCGGGTTCAGCCGACGGGGGCAGCGGCGAGGTCCATCAGGTGGTCGACCAGGGCCAGCAGCAGGTCCCGCCCGAAGGCGCGCTCGCGCACGTCCCCGAGCAGCATCGGCACCTGCGGGTCGAGGTCGAGCGCGGCCCGGATCTCCTCGGGGGTACGGGTGTTGGTGTTGTGGAAGCAGTTGATCGCGACCACGAACGGGATGCCCCGGCTCTCGAAGAAGTCGATGGAGGCGAAGCTGGTGTCCAGCCGCCGGGTGTCGGCGATGACGATGCCGCCGAGGGCGCCGTTGACCAGGTCGTTCCACATGAACCAGAAGCGCTCCTGGCCGGGCGTGCCGAACAGGTAGACGACCAGCTCGGGGCTGATCGTGATCCGGCCGAAGTCGAGCGCGACGGTGGTCGTGGTCTTCTGGTCGACGCCGGCCAGGTCGTCGACGCCGACACTGGCCCGGGTCAGGTACTCCTCGGTGCGCAGCGGGGTGACCTCGCTGACCGAGCCGACCAGGGTGGTCTTGCCGACGCCGAAGCCGCCCGCGATCAGGATCTTGACGGCGGCCGGAGCGGCGGCGGGGTCGTCGGTGGCGGAGTGGGGTGTTGCCATGTTCAGAGTCTCCGGAGTCCTTCGCGTACGGCCGTGAGCAGGCCGAGGTCCATGCCCCCGGCGGCCCGGGCCACCGACAGCGGTGCCCGGGCCTTCAGCAGGCCCTGGGCGACCAGGTCGCCCAGCAGGATCTTGGTGACCGAGACCGGGAGGTCCAGGCCCGCCGAAACCTCGGCGACGGCTGCCGGGCGGCGGCAGTGTTCGAGGATCAGCCGGTGCTCGGGCTGGAGGCCGCGCACACCGGCGCGGCTGCCCCGCGCCAGGGCCGCGTCGGCCTTCTCCTCGTCCGTGGTGAGCACGGTGATGAGGGTCAGGTCGTCGCGTTCGGGCGCGGTCCGGCCGCGGGTGATGGTGTACGGGCGCACCATGGTGCCCGTCTCGTCCTCCGCCTCGTCCTCGGCCAGGTCGCTCCAGTGCGGCACCGCGCCGCGCCGCCAGCCGTCGTCCCAGCCGGACTGCGGGCCGGCGGCGGGGACGGGCCGCGGACCGGCCGGCCGGTCCTCCTCGGAGCCGTCCCCCCAGGCGTCGTTCCCGTACGGGTCCACCTGCGTCAGCCCCGGTTCCGGGCGGCGAAGGCGTCGAAGGACGCCGGGGCGGCGGGGGCGGCGGTGCCGTCGCTCCGGACCGGGGTGCTGAGCTTCTGGCCGACCTGCTGCACCAGGGTGTGCATCGCGACGGACATCACCTCGGCGTCCGCCTCCTGGGAGGCGACCACGGCCAGGTGGGTGCCCTGGGCGGCGGCGATGACGAACAGCCAGCACTCGGCGAGTTCGACGATCACCTGGTGCACCGGGCCGCCGTCGAAGAGCTGTCCGACGCCTCGGGCCAGGCTCTGCTGGCCGGTGGCGACGGCCGCCAGGCGCTCGGCGTCGGCCCGCTCGATGGTGCGGGAGTGGCTGACCACGAGGCCGTCGTCGGAGAGCAGGACGGCGTTCCTGGTCCCGGGCACCGAGTCGACGAGTCCGTCCAGCAGCCAGTCCAGGTCCTGGTGGGTGGCGATCGTGCGGTTCATGACTGCTCATCCGTTCGTGTGGTTCGGGAGTCCGCGGCCGGGAGGGCCCAGGGGGACGGGGCGGTGGCCGGGGGACCGGCGGGTACGGCGGAGGGGGCCGCCGGGGTGGTGGGTGCGGGCAGCGGGTGTTCGCCGCTGTCCTGGGCCCGGGCGGCGCGGGACTGGCGCTGGAAGGCGCCGATCGCCGCGCCGGAGCGCCGGCCCGTGCGCTCGGTGCGCTGGAACGGGCCCGCGGGCCCGGCGTCCCCGGCGGGGCGCCCGACCCACTGCGGCTGGGCCGGCGGCACCCGCAGCTCGGCCGCCAGGCTCGCCTGCCGGACGCGCTGCGGCAGCGGGGGCTGGCCGTTCTCGGCCGGGCTGTACGGCACCGAGGTCGGGTACTCGCGGCGCCGCTGGGCCAGCCGGTAGTGGTCGGCCGGGCGGTACTGCTCGTCGGCGTACGGGGCCTCGGCCTCGGTGACCCGCGCGTAGGCGATGTCCGGGTAGGCGGGGGCGTCGTGCGCGGGCGTCGGGTCGGCCGGGGAGGTGTGCTCGATCGGCTGCTCCGGCCGGAAGGGCGGCACCTGCGAGGCGGGCTGTCCGGGCTGTCCGGGCTGTCCGGAGCGGTGCGGCTGGTCGTGCTGGTCCGGCTGCTCCGCCGGGAGGGGCTGCTCCGGCCGGTACGACTGCTCGGAGCGCTCCGCCGCGAACGGCGTGAACGGCCCGGGCGGCGCGGCCGGTGCGAGCGGAGCGGCCGGTGCCGACGGCTGGTCGACCGCCGGCCGGAACGGCTGCTCCGGCAGCGCCGTCCCGTGGAGGCCGGCCTGTGCCTCCGCCCCGGCGGCGGGCGCCGGCAGCGGCACCGGAGCCGTCCGGGGGGCGAAGCCGCCGTGCGGGAAGGACTCCACCGGTGCGACCGGCGGCCCGGCCGGCACCTGGGCGGGAGCCTCGTCGGAGGCCGAGCGCACCGCCCGGCGCGAGCGGCGCACCAGCGGGATCGGCTCGGCGGCGATGCCGCCGGCGCCGTCCGGCAGCCCGGTGTCGCCCTCGATGACCAGCTCGTCGGGGACGAGCACGACCACCCGGGTGCCGCCGAAGGCGGACGGGCGGAACTCGATCTTCAGCCCGTGCAGCGAGGCCAGCCGGGCGACCACGTGGAAGCCGAGGCGGATGTCGTCGGCCCGGGCCAGCACGTCGGTGCGCGGCGGGCGGCTCATCAGTTCGTTGGCCTGGTCGTACTGCTCCGGGTCCATGCCCAGGCCCCGGTCCTCGATCTCGATCGCGAGCCCGCGGCCGACCATGGCGGCGCGCACCTCGACCGGTGCGGGCGGCTTGGAGAAGGTGGTGGCGTTCTCCATCAGCTCGGCGAGCACGTGCGCGACCGGGCCGACGGCCCGCTCGGAGAGCCACGGGTGGCCCTCGATGTCGATCGAGATCCGGCGGTAGTCCTGCACCTCGCCCTGGGCCGCGCGCAGCACGTCCAGCAGCGGGACGGGCTTGCGCCAGCGCCGCTGGGGCTGGCCGCCGGCCATGATGACGAGGTTCTCCTCGTAGCGGCGCAGCCGGGCGGTGAGGTGGTCGAGGTCGAAGAGGCCCTCCAGGACCTCCGGGTCGTCGTGCTTGCGCTCCAGCTCGTCCAGCTTGCGCAGCTGGCGGCCGATCAGCAGCTGGGTGCGGCGGGCGATGCGCTGGAGCAGCCGCTCGAAGCCGCGGTGCTGCTCGGCCTGGCCGACGGCGGCCTCCAGGGCGGCGGAGCGGGCCAGGTTGAGCGCCTGGCCGAGGCGGGCCAGCTCGTCGGTGCGGTGGTCGGCCGGGCCGGACTCGATGGACTGGGCCTCCGCCTCGACGTCCACCTGCTCGCCGCGGCCGAGGCGGTCGACCACCTCGGGCAGGGTGCGGCGCATCTCCTCGGCCTGGGTGTGCAGGTCCTTGATGCGGCGGCGCAGCGAGCGGCTCAGGCGCCAGGAGGCGATGGCGACCGCCACGACGGTGATCAGGCCGATGACGGTGGTCAGCACCACGCGGGTGAGCATGCCGAGGATGGCGCCCTTGCCGACCTCGATGGTGCCGTTGGTGCGCTCCTCGATCGCCTTGACCAGCGGCGGGTTGAGCCCGTCGAGGGCCTGGCGCCACTGGTCCTGGGTCGCGGGGATCTTGACGGTGCCGTTGGCGTCGGCGGCGGTGGGCTTGAGCAGGGCCTGCTCGACGGCGGTCTTGCCCTGCCAGGACGGGCTGTTGACCAGGTCGCGCCAGGCCTGGGCCTCGGAGTCCGGGATGTACGGGATGACCTGGACGTCGAGCAGGTGGTCCTGGGCGCCGATCAGCTGCTGGACCTGCTGGTAGTCGGCGATGGACAGCCGGCCGCTGGGCCAGCCGCGGGCCAGGATGGCGTCCTCGCGGGAGAGCATCTCCTTGGCCCAGAAGGAGTTGACCAGGGTCTTGGACAGCCAGGTGACCTCGCCGGTGTCGACGTGGCTGAGCGCGGTGAACAGCCGCAGGTCGACGCTGATCAGGTCGGTGTAGTAGGCGTAGACGCTCTGCTGGTCGGTGGTGGCGCGGTCGACGGCGGCGCGCTGCTCGGCGAGCTTGCCCATGGCCTGGCGGGCTTCGGCGACGGCGGCGCGGACCTCGGCGGGGGCGTTGTCGGCGGTCGCGCCGGAGAGGGTCTGGAACTGCCGGACGGCGTCGTCGGTCAGCTGCCGCTGGTGGCGCAGCCGGTCGGTGTCGGAGCCGGGCCGGGCGAGCGCCTCGGCGCTGAGCCGGCGTTCCTCCTGGAGGTTGTAGTAGACGATGTTGGAGGGCTGGCCGGCCTTCTGGGCGACGGTGGCCTGGTCGGCCTGCCGCTGGAAGTCGGCGATGGTCTCACCGCTGGTCACGGCCCAGAGGGCGACCAGGGCGATGCTGGGGACGACGGCCAGGACGAGCAGCGCCGTCCGCAGGGACAGGCGTGGACGCCTGCGGGGGCCCTTCGGCGTCGGGGGCCGCCGATTCGCACGCGCGCGCAGAGCTGACTCCTTGGGGCTGGCGGCCGGCCGGTGAGGGGCGGGCCGTCCGGGGTCACGGGCTTTTTGACGAAGCGATACTAGTCATATCGTTTGATGGGAGTGAAAACCCGTTCACCACCTGGGCCGTGCTTGTACACGCGGTGGGCACAATGTCATTCAATTGTTGACCGTACGTATGCGGAGCAGGTGCTCCGGGGCTCGCGTGACACAGTGTCAATGAGGCGCGCGGCCGAAGGATGACCAGGGTGTGAAAAGTGTGTGACGCCCCCACCGGGAGCCGCGCGCGGGCCGCCGACCGGCCGTCAGTGCGCCAGCAGCCGGGACCGGGTGGCCTCCAGTTCCGCCGCCAGCACCCGCCCGGCCTCCTCCGGATCACCGGCGCGCAGGGCCCGGACGAGGTCGGCGTGGGAGTCGTAGCCGTGGTCCGGATCCTCCGCGCGCAGGCCGAACAGCCCGACCAGGGTAGCCAGTTGCTCCCGCAGAACCGGGGCGAACTGGGCGAAGAGGTCATCCAGGACGGGATTGTGGGCCGCGGCCACCACGGCGGTGTGCAAGGCGAGGTCGGCCTCCACGAAGGCGGCGTCGTCGGCCCCGCCCGCCGCCCGGCGCGCCGCCAGCGCGGCGTCGAGCGCGGCGAGGTCCGCCTCCGTGCGGCGGGTGGCCGCCAGCCGGGCCGCCTGCACCTCGACCACCGTGCGCACCTCGTAGACGTGCGCCAGCTCGGCGCGGCGCAGCCGGGCGGCCCAGTCCCCGGTGGGCCGGTCGGCGGTGACGAGCACCCCGGAGCCCTGGCGGCTCTGCACCATCCCGGCCGCCGCGAGGGTGCGCAGCGCCTCCCGGACGGTCGAGCGGCCGACGCCCAGCTCCTTGGCCAGCGCCACCTCGCCCGGCAGTTTCCCGCCCACCGGCCACTGGCCGGCCCGGATCTGCTCCTCCAGTCGCGCGGCGGCCTGTTCGGCGAGGGGGGAGGGGCGGAGCGCGGCCATCGGTTTCACCTGTCAGGTTGTCTGAGGACTCGGGTCGTGGCTAGTCTACCCGGCATGCAGCCGTGGACGCCCACCCCGGGGGGCCTTCTTCTTGGTGGCCGCAGCGGGGCGTGACCTGACCGGCACCCCGCTGCGGGGCGCCGTCCTGCCGGTCTCCGGTACCTGCCCGAGGAAACCCGCCATGCGCTTCCCGACCCTGCACGCCCCCGCCGGACCCGTCCCGGCCGCCGCCCCCGCCTGGAACCCCCAGCGCGGCGGCACCATGCCCTCCCACCGCTACCGCCCCGCCCACGAGCGGGTCCACGTGCCCGCCCTGCTGCGCCGCTGGCCCGGCCGGCGGATCGAGCGGGCCCCGCTGTGGGTGCCCGTCGACCTGCGCGACGGCAACCAGGCGCTGGCCGAACCGATGGACCCGGTGCGCAAGCAGCGGATGTTCGACCTGTTCCTGGCCATGGGCTTCAAGGAGATCGAGGTCGGCTACCCCTCCGCCAGCCGGACCGACTTCGACTTCGTCCGCCGCCTGGCCACCACCCCCGGCGCGGTGCCCGAGGACGTCACCGTGGTCGTCTTCACGGCGGCCCGGGAGGACCTGATCCGGCGCACCTTCGAATCCGTCGCCGGCCTGCCCCGGGTGGTCGTCCACCTGTACACCGCGACCGCGCCGCAGTGGCGGCAGGTCGTCCTCGGCAAGGAGCGCGCCCAGCTGCGGGCGCTGATCACCGAGGCCGCGACGCTGATGGCCAGGCTGGGGGAGGACCGGGAGGGCCTGCGCTTCCAGTTCTCGCCCGAGGTGTTCAACCTGACCGAGCCGGACTACGTCCTGGAGGTCTGCAACGGCCTGACCCGGCTCTGGGACGCCGCGCCGGAGCGGCCCGTCGTCCACAACCTGCCGGCCACCGTCGAGATCGCCACCCCCAACGTGTACGCCGACCAGATCGAGTACACGGACCGCCACCTGGAGCGGCGCGACGCGGTGATCCTCTCCGTCCACCCCCACAACGACCGGGGCACCGGCGTCGCCTGCGCCGAACTGGCCGTCCTGGCCGGCGCCCAGCGCGTCGAGGGCTGCCTGTTCGGCAACGGCGAACGGACCGGCAACGTCGACCTGGTGACCCTGGCGCTCAACCTGCACACCCAGGGTGTCGACCCGATGCTCGACCTCTCCGACATCGACGAGATCCGGCGCACCGTCGAGCACTGCAACCGGCTGCCCGTCCACGAGCGGCACCCGTACGCGGGCGACCTGGTGCACACCGCCTTCTCCGGCACCCACCAGGACGCCATCCGCAAGGGCCTCGCCCACCACGCCGAGACGGCCGCCGCCCTGGGCGTCCCGCAGCGGCAGGCACCCTGGTCGGTGCCCTACCTGCCGATCGACCCCGCCGACCTGGGGCGGGACTACGAGGCGGTGATCCGGGTCAACAGCCAGTCGGGCAAGGGCGGGATCGCCCATCTGCTGCACACCGGGGAGGGGCTGGAACTGCCCCGGCGCCTCCAGATCGAGTTCGCCCGGGTGGTGCAGGAGGCCACCGACGACAGCGGGCGGGAGGTGAGCGCGCAGGAGCTGTACGGGCTGTTCCGGGCCGAGTACCTGGACGCGGGGGCCGACCGGAAGTGGCGGGTCGGCGAGGACTGGGCCGAGGTCGACGGCCGCCGGGGCACCGGCGCCGGGCCGCTGGACGCGGTGGCCGACGCGGTGGGGGCGCAGATCCTCTCCTTCAGCGAGCACGCGGTCGGCCCCGGGCGGGACGCGGTCGCCTACGTGGAGGCCCGGGTGGGCGGTTCGGGTGAATCCGACGGTCCGGACGGCTCGGGCGGGCCCGGCGGATCGCCTGACCGGGTGGTGTGGGGAGTCGGCCGGGACGCCTCGGTGCTCACCGCGGGCGTCCGGGCGGTGCTGAGCGCCGTCGCGCGCGCCGCCGGGGCACCGCAGGCCTCCCCGGCGTCCCCCGCCTCCACGGCGTCCCCCGGTTCCCCCGCCTCCCCCGGCTCCCCGGTCTCCCCGGCGCGGAAGGCATGATGGGCCGATGACATCCTCCCTCCCCGCCCGCAGCCAGGCCGTCGCCGAAGCCCTGGCGGCGGCCGGCGTACCCGGCGAGATCCGCGTCCTGCCCGACTCCGCCCGCACCGCGGCCGAGGCCGCCGCCGCGCTCGGCTGCGAGGTCGGCGCCATCGCGAACAGCCTCGTGTTCCACTGCGACGGCGCCCCGCTGCTGGTCATGACCAGCGGTGCCCACCGGGTCGACACCGCTTACCTGGCACGGCAGTTGGGCACCGGCCCGATCGAGCGCGCGAGCGCCGCCCAGGTCCGCGAGGCCACCGGCCAGGCCATCGGCGGCGTCGCCCCGACCGGCCACCCGAGCCGGCTGCGCACCGTCGTCGACACCGCCCTGGAGGCCTACGAGGTGCTCTGGGCCGCGGCCGGTCACCCGCACACCGTCGTACCGATGACGTACCGGGAGTTGCTCACCGTCACGGGCGGTACGCCGTCTACCGTCGTGGCGCCGTAACCGCAAGGCCGATCGCTCTCGGGCTGCGGACATCGACGGCGGGCGGATACTGGAGGAGTGGAACGAACCGTTCCCCGCGTCGCCGACCCGGTGGCCGGAACGGTCGGACCACGGGCAACGGCCTCCAGGTCCCCGTGACCGCGCCGTCAGCGCCGGTCTCGGGCGCACAGGAGTGCCGCCGAGACGAGAGAGAGAAGCCGTGATGAGTTACTTCGGTCGTCGTGAAGACAGAGATCGCCGCCGTCGTCGTCGCAACCGCCGTGGGCACCACCGTCGTCGCTTCGGTATGTGGTGACGGTGAGTTCGGCGGGGCTGCTGCACGGCAGTTCTGATTAGCACCATCACAAGGGGCCGGCGGCGCCACCGCCGGCCCCTCACCCTGGGAACGAAGCCGCCGCCGTCGCGACGACGGCGCGCCCCACCACGAAGCCACGCTGCTTCCTAGAGCAACGGACCGTGTCCATGCGCGATGTGGCGCCCAAGGCCGACCGGGGGGCGGACGAGACCGACGACCAGGGTCCGGTGACGGACTCACCCCTCATCCCGCTGCGGGAGCTGTACCACCGGTTCTGGCCGTGGGTGCGCCCCGACGCGCGCTGGCTGCCGGTGAGCGGGCTGCTGCTCGTCCTCGGCGCCTTCGGCGAGGTCGTCTCCGTCTGGCTGTTCAAGGACCTGATCGACGACGTCCTGGTGCCCCGGCGCTTCGCCGACTTCTGGCCGCTGGCCGGCCTGATGCTCGGCGCCTCCGCCACCGCCGCGCTGTTCACCTACGCCGGCACCTACACCAGCACCAGGACGGCCGAGCGCGTCATGCTGCGGCTGCGCACCGACACCCTCGCCCATCTGCACACCCTGCCGCCCGACACCCTGGAGACCCGCTGGCGGGGCGACTTGGTCGCACGACTGACCACCGACATCGCCGCGATCGAGCAGATGGTCGCCACCGGGCTGGTCGAGGGCGCGGTGGCCTCCGTCAGCCTGCTGCTGTTCACCGGCGCGGCGTTCTACCTGAGCTGGCCGCTCACCGTGGCCGCCCTGCTGGCCGCCCCGCTGTTCGTCCTGTCCACCAGCCTGTTCGGGCGCCGCATCCGGCGCCGGGAACGGCAGGTCCAGCGCCGGGCCGGAGGGGTGACCGCACTGCTGGAGGAGAGCCTGCGCAACGCGGCGGTCACCCGGACCTGCGGCCAGGAGGAGCGCGAGGTCGAACGGGTCCACCGGGAGGGCCGGGCCCTGCTCGCCGCCGAACTCGCCGCCGCCCGGGTCGCCGACCTCTACCAGCCGTTCGTCGGCGTGCTCCAGCTGCTGGCCGGGCTCGCCGTGGTGGGCGTCGGCGCGCTGGAGGTCGTCCACGGGCACCTCAGCCTCGGCGGCCTGCTCGCCTTCGCCGCCTTCATGGCCCAGCTGTTCGAGCCCGTCGAGCAGCTCGCCGCCCTCGTCCCGCTCGCCGGTACGGCCTGCGCCTCGGGCGAGCGCGTCCTGGAGCTCCACGACCTCACCAGCCCGGTGCGCGAGCGCCCCACCGCCCGGGACACCGGCCCGGTCCGGGGCCGGGTCACCCTCCGGGACGTCCGGGCCGGCTACCCCGGCGCCACCGGACTGCCCGGCCCGCCCGTCCTGACGGGCCTGGACTTCGACCTGGGCCCCGGCGAGAGCCTGGCCGTCGTCGGGCCCAGCGGCAGCGGCAAGTCCACCCTCGCCAAGCTCCTGGTCCGCTTCCTCGACCCGCAGGCCGGCAGCGTCCGCCTCGACGGGCAGGACCTGCGCGACCTGACCCTGGTCTCGCTGCGCCGGGCGGTCACGCTGCTGCCCCAGGAGGCCCCGCTGTTCCACGGCTCCATCGCCGACAACATCGCCTACGGCCGCCCGGACGCGCCGCCCGCCGACATCGAACGCGCCGCCCGCAGCGCCGGAGCCCACGACTTCGTCACCGCGCTCCCGGACGGCTACCGCACGGAGATCGGCGCCGACGGCTTCCAGCTCTCCGGCGGCCAGAGCCGGCGCGTCGCCATCGCCCGCGCCTTCCTGCGGGACACCCCCGTCCTCGTCCTGGACGAACCCACCAGCGGCCTGGACCCGCACACCGTCGAACAGCTCGTCCCCGCGCTGCGCCGCCTGATGGCGGGGCGCACCACGGTGCTGATCACCCACGACCGGGCCCTGCTGCCGCTGGCCGGGCAGGTCCTCACGCTGCACCCGCCGGACGCCGCCGGACCGGACCCGGGCCCGGACGGCGCGCGGGGCGCGGGCTCGGCGGCGGCTCCGGGCGGGGGCCCGGGGGCGGCCTCGGCCGTCCGCCCGGTCACGGCGCTCCGGGCCCGGGAGCCGGGGAAGCCCTGAACGCGCGCCGCCGTCCGGCGGCCGGCTACCCGCCGAGGTAGCGCAGGACGGCCAGGACGCGGCGGTTGTGGTCGGCGGTGCGGGGCAGGTCCAGCTTGTCGAAGACGGCGTTGAGGTTCTTCTCCACCGCGCTCAGCGAGATGTGCAGCCGCTGCGCGACGGCGGTGTTGGTCCAGCCCTCGGCGAGCGCCTTTAGGACGCTGCGCTCGCGCGGGGTCAGCCGGGCCAGCGGATCGGCGCGGGTGGTGCGGACCACCAGCTGCCGGACCACCTCCGGGTCGATCACCGCGCCGCCCGCCGCGATCCGCACCAGTGCGTCCAGGAAGTCGTCGACCTCGGCCACCCGGTCCTTCAGCAGATAGCCCACCCGCTCCGCACCCGTCTCCAGCAGCCGGGCGGCGTAACCGCGCTCGACGTGCTGGGAGAGCACCAGGACCCCGGTGTCCGGCCACCGCTCGCGGATCTCCACCGCAGCCCTGAGCCCCTCGTCGGTGTGGGTCGGCGGCATCCGGATGTCCACCACCACGACGTCCGGCGGCTGCCGCGCGACCTCCGTGAGCAGTGCCGCCGCGTCACCGACCGCGGCCGGCACCTGGTGGCCCTCCTCGGTGAGCAGGCGGACCAGCCCCTCCCGCAGCAGGGTCGAGTCCTCGGCGAGGGTCACGCGCACGGCAGCTCCGCGGTGATGACGGTCGGGCCCCCGGCGGGGCTGTGGACGTGGAGGGTGCCGTCCAGCGCGGCGACCCGCCCGCGCAGACCGGTCAGGCCGCTGCCCGCCGGGTCCGCGCCGCCGCGGCCGTCGTCCGCCACCCGGACGGTGAGCAGCGCCGCGGTCCGGACCACCCGGGCCGAGACCGCCGAGGCGCCGGAGTGCTTGGCGGCGTTGGTGACGCACTCCGACACCACGAAGTAGGCCGCGGTCCGGACCGGGCCGGGCAGCGGGCCGGCCACGTCGTAGTGGAGCCGCAGCGGGATCGCGCAGCGCTCCGCCACCCCGCCCAGGGCCTCCTCCAGCCCCAGGGCGTCCAGCGCCGACGGGTACGCCCGCCAGGCCACCTCGCGCAGTTCGGTCAGCAGCCCCTGCGCCTCCCGGTGCGCCTGGCGCAGCAGTTCCGCCGTACGCTCCGGGTCCCCGTGGCGCTCCAGTCCGCGCCGCGACCGGCCGAGCAGCATCGCCAGCGCCACCACCCGCTGCTGGACGCCGTCGTGCAGGTCCCGCTCGATCCGGCGCCGCTCACTGTCCACCGCCCGCACCACCGCGGCCCGGCTGTCGGCGAGTTCGGTGATCCGGCGGCGCAGCAGCTCGGCCTCGGAGGGGCCGAAGCACTCGCGGGCGAGCCGGGCGTCCAGGGCGGCCAGCGAGAACAGGCCCTGCACGGCCAGGAAGAGCAGCACCCCGCCGAGCGGCACCTGGGTCGCCAGCTGCGCCCAGCCGAGCGAGCCGCGCAGCACCCCGCCGGCCAGCAGCACGGCCAGCCCCGCGCCGAAGACCAGCAGCGCCAGCACCGCCCCGGCGACCAGCCCGCCGCCGGCGCGTGCCACCAGGTAGCGCAGCAGCCTGGCGTCCTCGGCCCGGTAGTGGCGGGGGAAGTGGTCGCCGAAGAACAACCGGCGCCGGGCCCGTTCGAGGGCGGCCAGCCGGTGCGCCCCGGGCATCAACCGCCGTGTGGCGTAGGGGCGGTGGCGCGGCCGGAGGAGGAACGGGCCGAGGGCGGCGGTCGTGAGGAGCAGGTACAGGGCGGCGAGGGCGGCGCTCGGGACGCCGAGCAGGAACCCCACGGCGCGGCGCGGCCTCGGCATCCGGTCTGCTGCGTCCCCCTGCATGGGGTCCGAGCTTACGGGGTCCGAGCTCACGGGATCGGCGCGGGCGGGGCGGCGGTGCGGGCGGGGGCGGCGGTGCCGGTCCCGCCCGGCTCCGGCCGGCATATTCGCTGGCCCCGGCTCCGGCGGCCGGGTGAGGATGGTGCGATGGACGACGCCTTCACCCTGGGCTGGCAGTACGCCGCCGGTCTGGTCATGCCCGAGGACCTGCCGATGGCCGCCGCGAACCTGCTGGCAGCGGGCATCGGCGGGGATTCGCCGGCCCTGTGCGACCTCGCGGGGCGGTCGGGTCGCGGCGAGAGCTCGGCCGAGCTGGCGGAACTGCTCCGGCAGGCGCTGGCCGACCTGGGCCTGCCGGTGCCGGACGAGGCCTTCGTCGAACGCGCCGTGCTGCACCACGCGGCGGCCGGGCTGACGTCGGGGGAGATCACCCCCGGGGAGGCGTTCGACATCCTCCACCGCTCCTTCCTCCATGACGTGACCGAGCAGGAACGGCGGCTCCTGGCGGCGGCCGACCAGGCCTGCTGCCCGGGCTGCTTCGACGTGTGGCCGTCCGCGGTGCGGCGGGAGTGGGAGCAGGAGTTGAGGGCGGCGGCCCTCGACGTGGTGTCGGCTCCCGGCCACGCGCACACCGTCGCCTGGTACCGGGGCTGACGGACGGTCGTGCGTTCCGCTCCGTCCGGGGGCGGTCCGCAGGCTCAGCGGCCCAGCGCCGCCACGGTCCGCCGGGTCAGCTCCCGGGCGCGGGCGAGGGTGGCTTCGAGTTCCGCGGCGGTGCCGCCCGGGGCGGCCAGGAGTGAGCGGGCCGTCGGTCCGAACTCCGCCGGGGTGTCGGGAAGTCGCTCGGCGACGGCGAGGGCGCCCTTCTCGTTGAGGCACCACCGGCGGTGGTGGGCGTACAGGGCCTGGATCAGGATGCCGACGGCCCGGGACAGGCAGAGCGAGACGTGCAGGGAGTCCGCGCGGGCGGCGCTCTTCGCGGCGGTCTCCAGCAGGAAGGCGGCCTCCCAGGTGGCGGCGGTGAGGGCCTCGCGCAGCGGCTCCGGGTAGTCGGCCGTCCGCCGCTTGAGCGTCGTCAACTCGCCGGTGGGGTCGGCCAGTGGCCGCCCGAGCGCGACCTCGCCCGGGTAGCAGGGCGACCAGAAGCCGAGCGGGTGCCCGGCCTGCGTCCCCACCTCGTAGCGGCCCTCGCGGCAGTCCGCCCACACCTGCTCGACCCGGTCGAGGTCCCGCAGGATCCAGTCCACCGCGACCCCGTCGATCCGCAGCCACGCCCCGCCGTTCACCCACGGACCCCAGCCGCCCGGGCCGGCCACCGCCACCTCCGGCCCGGCGAGCGCGCCCAGCGCGTCGAGGTCGAGGGCTCCCCGGTAGTACACCCCGAGGTCCCAGTCCGAGCCGGGCCGCTCCTCGCCCCGGGCCCGGCTCCCGCCGAGCATCACCCCCACCACGCCCGGGACCCGGGTGAGTTGCTCGGCCATGGACTCGATGATCGCGTGCATGCGGCGAGTCTGACAGATCGTCAGTCGACCTTCGGTGCCGGACGCGGCCGGGAAGTCCGCTGCGCGGCAATGGCGTTCACGGAGGTGCGCCCACTCCTCGCCACTCTCAACCTATAGCGCACGGGGGGCCTTGCCGCAAGGCCCCGGCGATGCCGCAGAATCACCGGGCTCAGGAACGCAACGGGACGGGGAGTCACGACGTGCGAGTGGTGCTGGCGACGTACGGGTCGCGCGGGGACGTCGAGCCGATGGCCGCGCTGGCGCTGCGGCTGGAGGCGCTGGGCGCCGAGGTTCGGGTGTGCGCGCCGCCGGACGAGGAGTTCTCGGCGCGGCTGCGCGAGGCCGGGGTGGAACCGGTGCCGGTCGGGCGGTCGGTTCGCGAACTGGTCACCGGGCCGCGCCCGGAGCCCTCCGACCTGCCCCGGCGCGCCGCCGCGCTGGTCGGGCAGTTCCACGCGGCGGTGCTGGAGGCGGCCGAACCGGGCGGCGCGGTGGTCGCCACCGGCCTGTTCCCGGCGGCGGCCGGCGCGCAGGCGGCGGCGGAGCGCGTGGGCGCCCGCTTCGTGTACGCCGCGCTCCAGCCGACCGTGCTGCCCGCCCCGCACCACCGGCCGTTCGAGTACCCGATGCTGCCGCGCCCGCCGGAGGTGACCGATCCCCGGGAGCTGTGGGCGCTCGACGTCGGCACGATGAACGCCCTGTTCGGCGAGGCGGTCAACCGTCACCGGGCGGCGGTCGGGCTGCCGGAGGTCGACAACGTCCGGGACCACGTCCTCACCGGCCGGCCGTGGCTGGCCACCGACCCGATGCTCGGGCCGTGGCCGAGCCCGGCCGAGCCGGGGTGGCCCGAGGTGGTGCAGACCGGCGCCTGGATCCTCCCCGACGAACGCCCGCTGCCCGCCCGGCTGTCGGCCTTCCTGGCGGCCGGCGAGGCGCCGGTGTACGTCGGCTTCGGCAGCATGCCGCTGCACGACGCGGCGGGCGCCGCCCGGGTGGCCGTGGAGGCCGTCCGGGCCCAGGGCCGCCGAGTGCTGCTCGGGCGCGGCTGGGCCCGGCTGGCCGGGGTGGACGGGGCCGGGGACTGCTTCACCGTCGACGAGGTCAACCAGCAGGCGCTGTTCCCGAAGGTCGCCGCCGTCGTCCACCACGGCGGCGCGGGCACCACCACCACGGCCGCCCGGGCCGGCACGCCCCAGGTGCTGGTCCCGCAGATGGTCGACCAGCCCTACTGGGCCTCGCGGGTCGCGGACTCGGGCATCGGCGCCGCCCACGACGGCCCGACCCCGACCACCGAGACCCTCACCGCCGCCCTGAGCCGCGCCCTCGCCCCCGGCACCCGCGAGCGCGCCGCCGCCTTCGCGGCCGGGGTCCGCACGGACGGCGCGGCGGTGGCGGCGGAGCTGCTGCTGGGCTGAGGCGGGGCGCCGGCGGCGGAGACCTCTCGTCCCGACCGCTCTTCGCTTCCTTCGTGAGCACCTCCGCCCCCCGTCCGGAGCCCGGCGGCGGCCGAGAGCGCTGACCGGCGGCCGGGGCGGGCCGAACAGTGCCGGGCGGCCGATTCCGCCGCAAGGCGGAAAAGCCGGGACTCGAACGCGTGTTGGGAGCCATGATGGCGGAGTGCACTTCACCTCGGAATCCAGCGCGGACGGCGTGGCGCAGCGCCGCTTCACCCTCGACGGCGTGCCCGGTGTGCTCTGGCAGCCGGAGGGGCTGCCGCTCGGCGGGCGGCCGTTGGTGCTGTTGGGGCACGGGGGCGGCGGGCACAAGCTGGGGCCCGGGGTGGTGGAACGGGCCGGGCGGTGCGTCCGGGAGCACGGCTTCGCGGCCGTGGCGCTGGACGCGCCGGGGCACGGGGATCGGAGGCGCAGCGCGCAGGACGAGCGGTTCGCCACCGAGATCGGGGAGTTGATCGCGGCGGGCCGGCCGGTCAGCGCGTGGGTGGCGCGGCACACGGCGGCGCTCGCGGAGCGGGCGGTGCCGGAGTGGGTGGCGGTGCTGGACGCGCTGGGCGAGGAGGCCCGGGCCGGGGGAGGGGAGGGCCTCGGACCGGTCGGGTACTGGGGGCTGTCGCTGGGCAGCGTGATCGGCATCCCGCTGGTGGCGGCCGAACCGCGCATCGTCGTCGCGGTGTTCGGCCTGACGGGGCACGGGCCGCAGACGGAGGCGGCGGAGCGGGTCGGCGTGCCGGTGGAGTTCCTGGTGCAGTGGGACGACCAGCTGGTGCCGCGCGAGGGCGCGCTCGCGCTGTTCGGCGCGCTGGGTTCGCGGCAGAAGACCCTGCACGCCAACCCCGGCGGCCATCTGGAGGTGCCGGAGGCCGAACTGGAGTCGTCCGAGCGGTTCCTGACCCGGCACCTGAGTGCCGGCTGAGTGACTCCTGTGCGGTGAGCACGGGCCCCGGCGCGGCCCGTGCCAACGCTCAGTAAAACTTCGCAAAGGATTTCTCCCTGCAACGAACTTGACCGGCAGTCGGTTCAACAGATTGTTGCAGCTCAGCGCCCTGTCGGTCACCCTTCGTGGATTTGGCGTAACCCTCCGCGCCCCCTGGACTTCGCATTTCGGAGGAGTACGGTTCCGGAGGAATCGCCGGGGGCCGACTTTCGGCAGGCCGGCCGTACCGGAAAATTGGTGCGCAGCATGGGTCAGCAAATCGGTGGGGAGAGCGCCTCGGTGGCGGCTCGTCCGATATCCGGCAGGGTGGTCGCGGAAGTCCTCCGGGGCGTCGCGCAGGTGGATTTCATGCCGTCCGTCGTCTGCGGACTCTTCTTCGTGGTCGCACTGTTCGCCGCCGGCTGGCAGTACGGCCTCTACGGACTGTTCGGCAGTGCCGTCTCCACCGCCGTCGCGTACGGGCTCGGGCTCGACCGGGAGGCCGTCGGGGCCGGGCTGCACGGGTACAACGGGTGCCTGGTGGCGCTGAGTTGTGCCGTCTTCCTGGGCGCCGGGCACCCGGCGACGGTCGCCATGGCGGTCCTCGGGGCCGCGGTCGCCGTGGTGGTCACGGCGGGGCTCGGCGCCCTGCTGGCCGGCCGCGGACTGCCCGCGCTGACCGCGCCGTTCTGCCTGGTCGCGACGGCCGTGACAGCGGCCGCCCCGGGCCTGCGACGGCTGTGGCACGGCGCGGACGCGCCCGCCGCCCTGCCCGTTCCGGCGCCCGGCCCGACCGGTCTGAGCTGGGACCAGCTCTGGCACGGGTTCTTCGCGAACATCGGTCAGATCTTCTTCATGTCGCAGTGGTACGTCGGCCTGCTGTTCCTGGCCGGGCTGTTCGCGGCGAGCCGCCTGGCCGGCCTGATGGCCTGCGCGGGCAGCGCCGCCGCGCTGGCCGCGGCCTGGGCGTTCGGCGCACCCGGCGAGTCGGTCGGGCAGGGGCTGCTCGGCTACAGCGGGGTGCTGGTGGCGCTCGCGCTGTGCGGGGTGTTCCTGGCACCCGACGGCTGGAGCGCGGCGTACGCCCTGGTCGGGGCGGCCGGTGCGACCGTGCTGACCCCGGCGCTCGGCGCGGTCTGCGCGCCCTTCGGCGGCCACGCCTTCACCTGGCCGTTCGTGCTGACCACGATGCTGTTCCTGGCGGCGGTGCCGGCCGTGCCGCGCCTGCGCCGGATCTGAATGCCATCCAACTTCCTTGTCAGTCCAGCGCCTTGTGGACGTTTTCTGCATTTCTCGGAACACCGGATTCCCGGAAAGGAAGAGTGATTCCCGTGAATCTCTCGCCGCGTGAGATGGACAAGCTGTACATCTACGTCGTGGCCGACCTGGCCCGCAAACGCCGCGACCGCGGCGTCAAGCTGAACTACAGCGAAGCCTGCGCACTGATCAGCGAGGCGATCATGGAGGGGGCCCGGGACGGCCGCACCGTCGCCGAGTGCATGGAGATCGGCAAGCAGGTCGTCAGCGGCGAGGACGTCATGCCGGGCGTTCGCGAGATGCTCCCGCTGCTCCAGGTGGAGGCGGCGTTCGTGGACGGGACCAAGCTGGTCTCCTGCCACGACCCGGTGGGTGCCTGAGCGATGGCCCAGCCTCAGGCCGCCACCGTGGTGCTGGTCGGCGGGCACGAGAGCGACGGTGGACGGGACCTGGCCGCGCTGGTCGCGCCCGGTGCCGCCGTGTCTGCCGGTGCCGCCGGTCCTGCCGGGCACGCCGGCCGGGCCGGGCCCATCGTGCACGCCGCCGCCCCTGCCGGCCGCCCGCTCACCGAGGCCGTACGGTCGGCCCTCGCCGCGGCGGGCGACGGACCGGTGTGCGTCGTACCGATGACCCTCGGCCGTGACCCGAAACTGGTCGCCGACACCGCCCGCGCACTGCGCTGGCTGGCCGCCGGGGAGGGCCGTGGACGGCTCGCCCTGACCGCCCCCTTCGGCACCGCCGACCACCTGATCGGCTGGCTGCGCGCCGCCGCCGGCACCGCCCCCGAGGGCGCGGTGCTGGTCACCGCCCCGGTGGCCGGCCCCTTCGAGGACGCCGAACTGTTCCGGATCGCCCGCCTCGCCCGCCAGTACGGCCGGCACCGCTGGGTGGAGGTCGCCTTCGACGGCGGCGACCCCGACCCGGCCGAGGGCGCCGAACGCTGTCGACTGCTCGGCGCCCGGGAGGTGACGGCCGTCCCGGCCTCCTTCGGGCCGGCCCTGCGCGGCGCGCTGCCCGGCGTACGGGACGGCGGTCCGCTGCTGCGGCGGTCGGCCGTCGCCGGGGTGGTCGCGGCCCGGACGGCGGCGGCACTGCACCTGCTCGGGCACGGGGAGGACGGCATCCTGGCCGGCCTCGACGCCGAGCACGGGCACGGTTACGCGCACAGCCACGGTCCGGGTGAGCCGCACCACCACGGCAACGGGCCGGATGAGCCGCACCACCACGGCCACGGTCCGGGTGAGCCGCACCACCACGGCAACGGGCACGCCCCGCACGCCCACGTACCCCACGCGCACCAACCCGCACACACCCCCCACTGATCCGGCAGAGAGGAAGGCCAGCCATGTCTGGTGGCGCCGCATACCTGTACGGCGACGACCCGGTGGAGATCAACGCCGGCCGCGCCAAGGCCACCGTCACGGTCAGCAACACCGGCGACCGCGCGATCCAGGTCGGCTCGCACTACCACTTCTTCGAGGCCAATCGCGCCCTCGACTTCGACCGCAACGCGGCCTTCGGCAAGCACCTGGACATCCCGGCCGGGACCGCCGTCCGGTTCGAGCCCGGCGACAGCAAGGACGTCACGCTCGCCGAGTTCGGCGGCCACCGCCGCCTGGTCGGCTTCGCCAACCTCGTGGACGGCGGCATCACCGCCCCGGACACCCGCGCCCGCGCCATCGACCGGGCCATCGCCCGCGGCTTCAAGGGCACCAACCTCGACCACAAGGTCCAGCCGGGGACCGGCTCGGCGACCCACCAGGAAGGCGACCGCTGATGGCCATCCTCTCCCGCAAGCAGTACACCGACCTCTTCGGCCCCACCGTCGGCGACCGTTTCCACCTCGCCGACACCAACCTCGTGGTCGAGGTCGAGCAGGACTTCAACCAGGGCCACTACGGCGACGAGGCCGTCTACGGCGGCGGCAAGGGCATCCGCGACGGCATGGCCCAGGACCCGGCCGCGACCTCCGTCCAGGGCGCGCTCGACCTGGTCATCACCAACGTGGTGGTGATGGACGCGGTGCTCGGCGTGGTCAAGGGCGACATCGGCGTCAAGGACGGCTTCATCGTCGCCGTCGGCAAGGCCGGCAACCCGCACACCCAGAGCGGCGTGCACCCGTTGCTGGTGATCGGCCCCGGCACCGAGGTGGTCTCCGGCGAGCACCTGATCGCCACCGCCGGCGGCATCGACACCCACATCCACTTCATCGCCCCGCAGCAGGTGCCGGAGGCGCTGAGCAACGGCATCACCACCCTGATCGGCGGCGGCACCGGCCCGTCCGACGGCACCAACGGCACCACGTGCACCCCCGGCCCGTGGAACATCCACCGGATGTACCAGGCGGTCGAGGACCTGCCGGTCAACGTCGGCCTGCTGGGCAAGGGCAACGGCTCGCTGCCCGGCGCGCTGCGCGAGCAGGTCGAGGCGGGCGTGTGCGGGCTCAAGGTGCACGAGGACTGGGGCAGCACCCCGGCCGCGATCGACACCGCGCTGAGCGTCGCCGACGAGTACGACGTCCAGGTGGCCATCCACACCGACACCCTCAACGAGTCCGGCTACTTCGAGGACACCCTGTCCGCGATCGACGGCCGCACGATCCACACCTTCCACACCGAGGGCGCGGGCGGCGGCCACGCCCCCGACATCATGCGGATCGCCGGCGAGCCCAACGTGCTGCCGTCCTCCACCAACCCCACGCTGCCCTACACCGTCAACTCGGTGGACGAGCTGCTGGACATGGTGATGGTCTGCCACCACCTCAGCCACGACATCCCCGAGGACGTCTCCTTCGCCGACTCCCGGGTCCGCGCCGAGACGATCGCCGCCGAGACCGTGCTGCACGACGAGGGCGTCATCTCGATCTTCTCCTCCGACTCGCAGGCGATGGGCCGGATCGGCGAGTCCTTCGCCCGCGCCTTCCAGACCGCCCACCACTGCAAGGACCAGCGCGGCAAGCTGGCCGGGGACAGCGAGCGCAACGACAACGTCAGGGTCCTGCGCTACCTCGCCAAGCTCACCATCAACCCCGCCGTCGCCTCCGGCACCGCCGACCACATCGGCTCGCTGGAGCCCGGAAAGCTCGCCGACATCGTGCTCTGGCCGATCAACTCCTTCGCCGCCAAGCCGAAGATGGTCATCAAGGGCGGCGTGATCAGCTGGGCGCTGATGGGCGACCCGAACGCCTCGCTGCCCACCCCGCAGCCGGTCTACTACCGCCCGATGTTCGGCCAGTACGGCCGGGCCAGGCAGGCCACCCGGGTGTCCTTCATGTCCCAGGCGGCGGTCGACCTCGGCGTCCCCGCCCAACTCGGCCTGGAGAGCAGGGTGTTGCCGGTGCGGCGGTGCCGCTCGGTCGGCAAGCAGCACATGGTGCGCAACGACGCGCTGCCGAAGATCGCGGTCGACCCGGAGACGTACCGGGTCACCCTGGACGGCGAGCCCGCCACCATCGAGCCCGCCCGCGAACTGCCGCTCAACCACCTGTTCTACCTCGCGTGAGCGGCGGTCCTGACGGCGGCGTGGGCGGTGGCCGGGGCACCGGCCGTATCGGTGGCTGTGGCCGTGGCGATGCTCCGGAGGCTGTGCCGGACGGCGTGCCGGGCGGCGGGCTGGACGCCCTGCTGGTCTGCCTCCAGCTGACCGACTCGGCCTTCCCCAGCGGCTTCTACACCCTCTCGCACGGCCTGGAGGGCTACGCCCAGGCCAAGGCCGTCAGCCCGGAGACCCTGCCCGGACTGCTCGCCGACCTGCTGCGGCACAGCGTCGGACCGTCCGACGCCACGGCGCTGGTGCTCGCCCACCGGGCGGCCCTGGCCGGTGACTCGGAGCTCCTGGCCGAGACCGACCAGCGGCTCCACGCCACCAAGCTCAACCGCGAGCTGCGCCTGGCCGCCACCCGGACCGGTCGCCAACTCCTGGACATCGCCCGGGAGTCGGTGGGCGGCGAGGAGCTGGAGCGGTACGCAGGGCTGGTCGCGGAGAAGCGGGCCCCCGGCTGCCAGGCGGTGGTGGCCGGGGTGGCGTACGCCTCGGCCGGAGTCCCGGCCGAACAGGCCGTCACCAGCGACCTGTTCGCGTTCTGCACCAGCTTCGTCGGCGCTGCCCTGCGGCTGCGGCTGACCGACCACCGCAAGGCGCAGGTGGTGCTGCGGGAGGCCGCGCCGGTGATCCGTGAGGTGGTGTCCGCCGCCCTGGAGCGGGAGCTGGCCGACCTCGGCGGCTGCGTTCCGGTCGCGGACGCGATGTCCGGGCGCCACGAACGGGCCGAGGCCCGGCTGTTCATGAGCTGAATCCCCAGAGTTTTCTCACCCAACGAAGGACCAGAGGAGGAGAGTTGACCGAGAACGTGCTCCGTGTGGGCATCGGTGGCCCGGTGGGCTCCGGCAAGACGGCGCTGATCGAGGCGCTGGTCCCGGTGCTCATCGCCCGGGGCCACCGCCCGGCGGTGATCACCAACGACATCTACACCCAGGAGGACGCCCAGCACGTGCGCCGCACCCTGGCGGGGGTGCTGGACCCGGAGCGGGTGGTCGGCGTGGAGACCGGCGCCTGCCCGCACACCGCCGTCCGGGACGACCCGACGATGAACCTCGCGGCCGGCGCCGAGATGCTGGAGCGCTTCCCGGACGTCGACACCCTGCTGTTCGAGTCCGGCGGTGACAACCTGACGCTCACCTTCAGCCCGGTGCTGGTGGACCTGTTCCTCTTCGTCCTCGACACCGCCGAGGGCGAGAAGATGCCGCGCAAGCGCGGCCCGGGCATCACCGAGTCGGACCTGCTGGTCATCAACAAGATCGACATCGCCCAGTACGTCCGCGCCGACCTCGGGGTGATGGAGTCCGACGCCCACCGGGTGCGCGAGGGCGGTCCGGTGGTGCTCACCAACTGCCTCACGGGGGAGGGGCTGGAGGAGATCGCCACCTTCCTGGAGACCTTCCGCAGGGTCCCCGCGTGACCGTCTCGGCGGAGGAGGTCGTGCCCCGGCTCGACCCACGGCACTACGAGCCGGCCCGCGTCCCGTACCAGGTCCGGCGGTACGCCGGGACGCCCGACACCCTCGCGGTCGGGCGCCCCGGCAAGGTCGGGCTGCTGGAACTGGCCTTCGAGCAGGTCGGCGGGCGGACCGAACTCACCGGCCACTACCAGAAGTCGCCGCTCCAGATCATGCGCCCGCTGTACTTCGACCCGGCCCGCCCGGACCTCGCCGTCACCTTCCTGATGTCCACCGGCGGCGGCATCCTCCAGGCCGACCGGCTCCGCACCGACCTGCACTGCGGCGCCGGCGCGGCGGTCCACCTCACCACCCAGGCGGCCACCAAGGTCTACCGGATGGAGCACGACTACGCGACGCAGCTGGTCAACCTGACGGCCGGCCCGGATGCCTACGTCGAGTACCTGCCCGAGCCGGTGATCCCCTTCGTCGACTCCCGGCTCTACCAGCGGACCGTCCTCACCGTGGACCCCGCCGCGACGGTGCTGGCCGGGGAGACCGTGCTGGCCGGCCGGCTGGCCCGGGGCGAGCGCAACGCCTACCGGGTGTTCGCCTCCGACCTCGAAGTGCGACGCCCCGACGGTGGGTTGGTGGCACTGGACACCGTACGGCTGGAGCCCTCGGCGGGCGGCGGCCGAGGAGTCACCGGGCCGGCGGTGCTGGCCGGCCACGACGTGATGTCCAGCCTGTACGTCCTCAGCCCCCTCGCCCCGGCCGCCCGGATCGCGGACGCCCTGCACGAGGCGCTGGCCGGCCCCGACGGCCCGTTCTCCGGCCTGCTGCACGGGGTGAGCGTGCTGCCGCAGGACAGCGGCGCCTGGCTGCGCCTGCTCGGCTCCGACACCCGCGCCTGCGCCGCCGCCCTGCGCGCGGCCTGGGACGCGGTCCGGCGGCTGCTCATCGGGGCCCCGGCGCCCGACCTGCGCAAGACGTAGGCCGGGCGGCCTCCGGCCTTCCGCCGGTCCGGTCTCCCGTCGGTCCGGTCTCCCGTCGATGTCTGCTGGTCGCCGCCGTGCCGCACGCCGAGCACCCCGGGATCGACTGGCGGCCCCTGGAGACGTGGGCGGCGGCGCGGGCCTGGGGCCTCTGAGGGGCGAGATGGCTCCAGCCGAGTGGCCCGGGGCGCATCTTGTGGATCGTGTCGGATCAGGGCGGCGCGGCGTCGGGTGGCGTGGGTTTCGAGCAGGCCGGGGAGTCACCGTGACGGGGACACCTTCGGGCCGGAGGGTCCCGGGGCACAATGGCATGGTCCGGCAGGGGAGGAGGGGCCCATGGGGAAGGCGGACGGCCCGCAGGACCGGCGCCCGCGGCGCGGACCGGCGGCGGGTGAGGTGCTGCTGCGCGGCCTGATCGCCGTACTGGGGCTGGCGATCGTGGTGTTCGGCTTCGTCCGCTACCACGACGCCTACGAGGAGGGCGGGGCCTACCTCGACGCACCCGTCTGCGGAGCCCCGGCCGACGGGTCGGCACGGGCGGACTGCCTGCGGCCCGAGAGCGGCCGGGTGACGAAGAAGTGGGTCGCCGACAGCAGTGACACGACCTCGTACCGCCTCACCGTTCTCCGGGAGAACGCGCCGAGTGGCACCTACACGGTCGACAAGTCGTTCTACGACGCGGTGGGCGTCGGCTCCACCGTGGAACTGCGCCTCTGGCGGGGGCGGGTGGCCGAGATCATCCACCAGGGGCACCGAACGGACCCGCCGACCACCCCGTGGGCCCTGATGTTCTGGATCGGACTGCTGGTCGTGGCGGGCACGGCGCTGCTGGCCGGTGGCCTGGCCGGTGGCCAGGCCAGGGCGTTCCTGGAGACGTGGAGGATCCAGGCGGTGATCCTGGTCCCGCTCTTCCTCCTCACCTGGGGCTTCGGTGCGCAGCTGCTGGTCTGGCGCTGGCCGCAGGCGCTCACCATGGGCCTGCCGGCGCTGGCCTGGCTGATCGCCGCCGCCCTGGCGACGGTCCTGGCCCTGGTGTCGGCGGAGGACTGAGCGGCCGGGGCCGTCTCCGGGCGAGTCTCCGGGCGCTTCGCCGGGCGCGGCTGCGGGTGGGCATCGCGCCGGACGAGCGGGGCCTGGGCGGCCGCGCTAGGCCAGCCGCTCCACGAACTTGCGCTGCCACGGCGTCTCGACGGCGTGCCGGTCGTAGTGCTCGCGCACGTACGCCACCGCCTGCGCCGCCGGGACGCCGTCCAGCACGGCGATGCAGGCGAGGGCGGTGCCGGTGCGGCCGTGGCCGCCGGCGCAGGCGAGTTCGACGCGTTCGGTGGCGGAGCGCTCCCAGCCCTCGCGGAAGGCGTCGGCCGCGTCCGCGCGGTCGGCGGGGAGGCGGAAGTCGGGCCAGCGCACCCAGCGGCTCGGCCAGTCCACGCGCGGCCGGCGGCCCAACAGGTAGAGGCCGAAGTCGGGTCGGGGGCCGGGCGGCAGCGGCCGGCGGATGCCGCGGCCGCGCAGCAGGCGGCCGGAGGGCAGCCGCAGGACGCCGGGGGCGGTCGGATCCCAGGTGGTGGGGTCGGTCATGTCGGCCTCTCTCAGGGGGAGTTCGGTGCTCAGGACGCCGCGTGCAGCCCCACCGGGCCGCGCGGCAGTCCGGCGTGGTGGGCGAGGGCGGCGGCCTCGCCGCGTGAGGAGACGCCGAGTTTGGCGAGGATGTTGGCGACGTGGAACTTCACCGTGGACTCGCTGATGTGCAGCGTCGCCGCGATGTCCCGGTTGCGGCGGCCCCGCGCCAGCTGGTCGAGGACCTCCAGCTCGCGCGGCTGGAGGCCGTCCAACGGATCGGTGGCGAGCGCGGGCTCGGGCAGGGCCAGGGGGAGGTCGACGGTCACCGTGGTGCCCCAGCCCGGGACGGCCTCGACGTGGTGGCGCCCGCCGAGGGTGGTGATGCGGTCGACGGTGCGGTGGACGGTGAGGGCGTCGGTGGTGAGCAGGCCGAGGCCGTCGCCGCGCACCACGGCGCGCAGCAGTCCGTCCGGCGTGAACTGCCAGCTCACGTGCAGCCGGGCCGGCTTCTCCTGCTCCAGCATCAGCAGCACGGCCACCCGGACGGCGTCGCGGGCGGTGTGCGCGGCGTCGTCCGGGACGGACCGGTCGGCCTCCGCCGGGGGCGCGGCGTCGAGGTGGACCCGGGTGTGCCGCAGCAGCGGGCGCAGTTCGCGCACCAGCCGGGCGAAGGCGTCGGCGGCGGGCTTCTCGCTGAGCGTGCGGTCCAGCTCGGCGCCCTTGCGCAGGTCGAGCAGCGCGGTGACGGCCAGCTCGGTGGCGCTCCGGCGGGCGGTCGCGTCGTCCAGGTCGGCCGAGCGCAGCGGCGCCAGGATCGCCGTGAGCGCGGCGCTGTGGGTGCCGGTGAACTCGGCGATGGCGCGGGCGCGGGCGTTGGCGGAGGCCCGGGAGGCGGCCGTCTGGGCGGGGGCGGCGTCGGTGGCGCGGTGGTCGGAGTGGGCGGCCATCAGGTCCCACAGCTGTTGCAGGACGGCGAGTGCCCCGGGCGCCACCGGAGCGGTGCTCGACCGGACGAGGACGAGGACGGCTCCGCTTCCGGTGCCCGGGGTGGTCGCGGCGACCACCACCGGCCGGGAGCGTCCGGCGAGTTCGGCCTCGCCCTGCCAGGGGCGGCCGGTGGAGGTGGTGCCGACGGTGCGTTCGGCCAGCCGGGACAGCTCCAGCGCGCTGATCGCGGAGGTCAGCTCGGGCGGGCCGTAGCCGTGCTTGGGGCTGAACGTGCAGATGCCGCTGAGCTGCGTGAGCGCGGTGTGCGGGACGAGGGTGGCGAGCACTTCCGACAGCCGCGGCATGATGTCGGGCCTGGGCGCGCGCAGTACCTCGACGGCCCGCGCGAGCGCGTCCTCGGGGCGGCCCCAGTGCCGCCGCCAGGTCTCGTCCGGGGCGCTCGCCGCCGTGTCGACCGCCGCCGCGCCGCCCGCCGCCGTGCCGACCGTCTCTGCCGCGCCGCCCGCCGCCGCGCCGCTCATGCCGCTCATGCCGCCCACGCTGTCTGTGCGGTCCATACCGTCCACGCCGTCCATGCGGACCAGCCTAGTTCGGCTGCCGCCGGCCCCGCCTGGCCGTTCGGCCAGGTCGAACCGTCCGAAGGACCGGCGGGACGCCAGCCGCCCCGGTCACAGGATGGAAGGCGTCGGAGGCAACCAACTCCCCTGAGACCGAAGGACCTTCCATGACCAAGGCGATCGCATTCTCCGAGTTCGGCGGCGCGGACGTGCTGCACCCGGTCGACATCGACCTGCCCGCCCCCGGCCCCGGCCAGGTGCGGGTCGCGGTCCGCGCGGTGGGCGTCAACCCGCTGGACCGCAGGCTGCGGACCGGCGAGCTGGCCGGAATGTTCCGCATCGACTTCCCGTACGTGCCGGGCGTGGAGCTGTCCGGCGTGGTCGAGAGCGTGGGCGCCGGCGTGAGCGGCTTCGCGCCCGGCGACGAGGTGTTCGGGCACACGATGGGGGGCGCCTACGCCGAACACGCGCTGGTGAACGCGGCCGAGCTGGCCCACAAGCCCGCCGGGCTGGGCTGGGAGGAGGCCGCCGCGATCCCGGCGGCGGCCGAGACCTCCGAGCGGGTCCTCGACGTCCTGGGCGTGCGGCCCGGCGAGACGCTGCTGGTGCACGGCGCGGCCGGCGGGGTGGGCACCCTGCTGCTCCAGTTCGCCCGGGAGCGCGGGATCACGGTGGTCGGCACCGCGAGCGAGCCCAACCACGCCTACCTGCGGGAGCTCGGCGCGATCCCGGTGGCGTACGGCGAGGGCCTGGCCGAGCGGGTGAGGGCCGCCGCCCCGGGCGGGGTGGACCGGGCACTGGACGCGGCCGGCCGGGGCGGAGTGCTGCCGCTGTCGATCGAGCTGACGGGCAGCGCGGACCGGGTGCTCACCATCGCCGACGCGGTCGGCGCGCAGGAGCACGGCGTCCGGTTCAACGGCGGAGTCGAGGGCGTGGAGCCGCACCACCAGCGCGCCTACGCGGCCGCGCTCGCCCTGCACGAGGCGGGCACCCTGCGGCTGCCGCTGCACCGGGTGTTCCCGCTGTCGGAGGCGGCCGAGGCGCAGCGGGTCAGCGAGGACGGGCACCTGCGCGGCAAGATCGTGCTGACGGTCCGATAGCCGCCCGCCGCCCACCCTGCCCCCATCTGACCGTTTTGCCTACGTTTTGCATTGGGCTCGCCATTTTCGTACGGTTTCATCCGTTCGGAGTAATTCGGCAGGCGGACGCGCCGTAAACACGGCGCTAGGCCGTCCGGCCGACATGCGATCGCCCGATCGGTCGACGAGGGTTGGCCGGACGCGGGCGGCGCCGGACCGCCTGCCCTGACGGTCAGGAGGACCAGGCGTATGGGTGGAACGGACAGGCGGGCGGTGATCGGCGAGTTCCTCGGGACGCTGCTGCTGGTCCTGCTGGCGGTGGGTGCCGCGGTGCTCGCGGGCGACCAGATCGGCCCGGTGGGCATCGCGCTGGCGTTCGGCTTCGTGCTGCTCGCGCTCGCTTACGCGCTCGGGCCGATCTCCGGCTGCCACGTGAACCCGGCGGTGACGCTCGGTTTCCTGCTGGCCCGCCGGATCGACGGGCGCACCGCGGTGTCGTACTGGATCGCCCAGTTCCTCGGCGGCATCGCCGGCGCGGGGCTCGTCCTGCTGCTGGCCAAGCAGATACCGGGGCTGGAGACCCACGGCAAGCTCGGGACCAACGGCTGGGGCGACCGCTCCCAGGTGCACATCAACGCCGGCGGCGCGTTCCTGACCGAGGTCCTCCTCACCTTCCTGCTGGTGTACGTCGTGCTGGCGGTCACCCACCGGCTGGCGGCGGTCGGCTTCGACGGCCTGCCGATCGGCATCTCCCTGGCGGTCATCCACCTGGTCGGCATCCCGCTCACCGGCACCTCGGTCAACCCGGCGCGCAGCCTCGGCCCGGCCCTGTTCGCGGGCGGCGACGCGCTCTCCCAGCTGTGGCTGTTCCTGCTCGCCCCGCTGGTCGGCGGCGCGCTGGCGGCGGGCGTCCACCTGCTGACCCACCCACAGCCCAACCTCCCGGTGGCGCAGGCCCTGGCCACCGACGCGCGGGCGTAGTTCCCCGCACGTACGCGGGCCGAGGGGGGGGGGGGGGGGGGGGGAGGGGGTGGGCCAAATCCGCCACCTCATTCTCCGTGGTTGGGGGGGTGGTGTG
>NZ_JBVITE010000052.1:0-9497 GCF_055575155.1 Kitasatospora sp. NPDC034533 | reverse complement strand
TCCCCCCCCCCGTTCTCCTCCCCCCCCCCCCCCCCCCTTTCCCCCCCCTCCCCCCCCCCCCCCCCCCCTTCCCCCCCCCCCCGCTCGCGCGTTGACGGCGGGCGTGCGCGGTGCGGGTCGACTACACGGACAGCAGGTTCTGCGCGGCGTTTTCCCGCCCGGTGCCACCGTAGAGGTTGGTCTTGAGCCGTATGTTCTCCAGCGCGCTCGGGTCGAGGTGCGCCTGCGTGGCCGTGGACCACCTGTTCAGCAGGGTGAGGCTCTGGGACAGCAGACGGATGGGGCTGCCGTCCGGGTCGAGGTCGTCGACGCAAGCCGTGACCAGCGCGCCCACCGGGTCGACGGCGAAGTCCGGTGCGGGAGCGGCCTTCTCCGCCTTCAGCCGGGTCATCGCCTCCCTCCACCACGACTGCTTGGCGGCGTCGCTCCGACCGTGGACGACCTGGTCGGCGATGCCGTCGAAGGCCCCGGCGGGGAAGGCGGCGAGGCCCGCCACATCCTCGACCGCGCTCTCCGTCGGCGTCGGCGGTAGCGCGACGAAGGCGGTGGCCGCCTGCCTCAGGTCGGCGGCGCGCAGCAGACCGTAGGAGACCGGGTCCTCGGAGAGACCGCGCAGGGCCCGGATCAGGCTCCTTTGACCGATCGACATCCGTACGGTGTTGCCGTCCTGCCAGACGGAGTCGTGGAGGTCGTGGTGGTTGTAGAGGGCGTTGACCAGGGTCAGCACGGCATGGGTGTCCGCGGCGTAGCCGGCGACGGCCTCGGCGAGCGGGCGGCGGACGGCCGGGTGGACGTGGTGGTCGTCGCGTCGGGACAGCGCCAGGAGCACGGCGTTCATCGCCCGGGCCTGCTCCATCGTGTGCACGCCCGGCCGGTCGCCGGTGGCGGCCCGGCGCAGCCCGTCCGCGAGTTCGCCGCACGGCAGGTCGGCGCGCCAGTTGGTGCCGAGCGCCGTACGGACGCCCGCGTCGGTACGCAGCCCGGCGCAGTCGCGGTCCGGGTCGTTCCGGACGAAGAACCACCACCCGCCAAGGCCGACCCCGATCGCCACCACCAGGGCGATGGCCGTGGCCAAGCCCCGGCGGTGGAGGCGGCGTTGGGCCACGGGTGTGCTCACGTGCGAACCCCCCGGTTCTCCCCGATGTTCTCGTTCCGGTGCGCGTCCGGGCACGGGTGGAGGGCGTTGCCTCCGGCGTCTGCCCGGGTACTCGGACCGGCCGTGCGAAAGATGCTCCGTCGGCGCACCATCCGCACGATCGTACGGGGGAGGGCAGGGAATTCGACCCCAAGGGTTGCAACAGAGTGGTAACGGTGAGTCATGCCGGGGAAGGGGCGGGTGACGGCGTTCTGGGCCGATGGCGCCCCGGTCGGTAGAGTCCGCCGCATGGTGAGCGAGAACGCGGTGGACGGCGGGCGGCTGGCCGGGCGCTCCTGTGTGGTGACGGGTGCGGCGAGCGGCATCGGGCGGGCGGTCGCCGAACGGTTCGCCCGCGAGGGCGCGTCGGTGGTGGCGACCGATGTGGACGCGGCCGGGCTGGAGCGGCTGGCCGGACGGTTCCCGGGCGCCGTCAGCACGGTGGTCGGTGACGTGGCCCGGGAGGAGGACGCCCGCCGGATGGTGGCGGCGGGCGTCGAGCGGCACGGGCGGTTGGACGTTCTGGTCGCCAACGCCGGGATCATCCCGCTGATGGAGATCACCGAGGCCACGGCCGAGGACTGGGACCACGTGATGGCGGTGGACGGCCGTGGCATGTTCCTCACCTGCAAGTACGCGATCGAGGCGATGACCGCGCAGGAGCGGCCCGGCGGCTCGATCGTCTGCCTGTCCTCCATCTCCGGTGAGGCCGGCCAGCGTGGCCAAGCGGTGTACGGGCCGGCCAAGTTCGTCGCCTCGGGGCTCACCAAGCACCTCGCCGTCGAATGGGCCGACCGCGGCATCCGGGTCAACGCTGTGGCCCCCGGCACCATCACCACCGAACGCGTGGCCCGGCTGTACGACGAACCCGGCGGCACCGAGTACCTGGAGGCGATCGAGAAGCAGCACCCGATGGGGCGCCTCGGCGATCCGGCGGAGGTCGCGGCGGCCGTGCTCTTCCTCGCCTCCGACGACGCGTCCTTCGTCACGGGGGTCGTACTGCCGTTGGACGGCGGCTACTTGGCCCAGTAGGGCGCGGGCTGCCGGGGTCCGGCAGCCGCGGGGGAGCGGTCTGACGAGGCGGTCGCACCACCCGGTGTCGCGCCCGGATCACCCGGCAGACGGACGAACTGGCCTACGCCTGGGCCCCGTTGGGCGTCATCCTGGGGGCGGAGGCGCCGAGCGAGGTGATCCGGTTCGGCCGGGGGCGGGTGACGGGGCCGGGGCCGGGCGATGGGTGGGCGGAGAGCGGGGAACGGGGAGTCCGAGGCGCCGAGGTCCGCCGCCCGCGGCCGGTGGTGAGGAAACTCGATGGCGGGCGCGGCCGGAGGGTGTTGGACTGGGCGGATGGATCATGACGAGGTGCTCGCCCTGTTCGACGACCGGCTCCGGCGCAACGCACCACCCGACCCCGGCACCCGCATCGAGCGCGACGGCCCGGTGGTCCGGCAGGTGGGCCAGGAGCACAGCTGGAACGGCGTGGTCTGGTCCGGCCTCGACGAGGCCGGGGCGGACGCGGCGATCGCCGCGCAGGTGCGCCACTTCGCCGAACTGGGGCTGGAGTTCGAGTGGAAGGCCTACTCCCACGACCGCCCCGCCGACCTCGGCGCCCGGCTGCTCGCGGCCGGCTTCGTCCCGGAGCCGGACGAGGCGCTGATGATCGCCCGGATCGCGGACCTGCCCACCGAGGTGGTCCTGCCCGAGGGGGTGCGGCTGGTTCCGATCACCGACCCGGCCGGGGTGGACCTGCTGATGGAGGCCCACGAACAGGCCTTCGGTGCCGAGCACCCCGGTCTGCGCGCGCGGATGCTCGACCAACTGCGACGGGGCGCCGGTACGGTCAGCATGGTCGTCGCGATGGCCGGCGACCGGCCGGTCAGCGGTGCCCGGATGGAGCTGATCCCGGGCACCGGGTTCGCCGGCCTCTGGGGCGGTGGCACCGCGCCTGACTGGCGCGGCCGGGGCATCTACCGTGCGCTCGTCGCCCACCGCGCCCGGCTCGCGGCCGACCTCGGCTACGAGTTCCTCCAGGTCGACGCGAGCGACCAGAGCCGCCCCATCCTCCAGCGCCTCGGCTTCGCCTGGCTGAGCACGACGACGGCGTACGTGCGCGGGGTGGCGTGACGCGGCTGAGGGCGCGGTGCGGGGCGGAGGCGGAGCGAGGGGCGCCCGAACAGCTTTCAGCTGACAACTTTCAGATGACAGATTTCGAAATCTGTCATCTGTTATCTGAAAGCTGAAACCTGAAAGCTGTCACCCGCCGGCCCGCCCCTCACGCCAGCCGTTCGACCACCACCATGGCCGCGTCGTCGTCCATCCGGCCGCCGACGTGCGCCAGCAGGTCGCGGCGCAGGCGGTGCAGCAGCGCGGCGGGGCGTTCGGATCGCCAGGCGGTGACGCGTTCGGTGAGCGGGTAGAAGCGCCGCTGGGTGTCCCGGGCCTCGATCACGCCGTCGGTGTAGATCAGCAGCCGGTCGCCGGTGCGGAACGGATAGCTCTCCACCTCGTACCGCGTCGGCGCGAGTTCGCCCAGGCCCAGCGGCGGCGCGGGATGGCGCGCGGCCAGGGCGGTGATGCCGTCGGGGCGCAGCAGCAGCGGGGGCGGGTGGCCGCAGTCGATCAGGCGGATCGGCGAGCCGTCGTCGGGGATGTCGAGGAGGACGGCGGTGATGAACGACTCGCCGGACACTCCGGACTCCGCGCCCTCCTCGGCGCCGTCCGGGGAGGACGGTCGGCACAGCCTCGCCTGCCGGGACTGTTCGGCGAGCTGGGCGAGGTCCCAGCTGACGCTGCCGTCCAGGTAGGCGGCCAGGTCGGGCAGATCGGCGTGCAGGTGCGCGGCGGCGCGGAAGGCGCCGAGCAGCAGCGCCGCGTCGCCGAGCGAGGACAGCCCCTTGCCGCGCACGTCCCCGACCAGCAGCCGGGTGCCGGTGGCGGTGCGGGCGGCCGCGTACAGGTCGCCGCCGACCTGCGCCTCCGCCTCGGCGGCCAGGTAGACGGAGGCCAGGTGCAGCGGTCCGATCCGCTCCGGCAGCGGACGCAGCAGGACCCGCTGGGCGGCCTCGGAGACCGAGCGGACCCGGGCCAGTTCGCGCTCGTGCCGCTCGCGCAGCACGCGCAGTCCGATGATCAGCGCCGAGACGACCAGTTGTGCGCCCAGCTGGGTCTCGATGTTGGAGCTGGTCAGGCTGTCCCGGACGGCGCCGATCGCGGTGAGCGCGGCGAACGCGACCACCGCGATCCCGGCGGTGGCCCGGGGCCCGGCGAAGGAGGAGGTGAGGGCGGGGGCGACGATCAGCAGCGGGCCGAGGTGGACGTCCGGCGGGGACAGGATGTCGACTGCGGTGATCAGCACGATCAGCGCAAGGGTGAGCGCCGTCAGCACCCGGCGGTCGGGCCGCCAGGTGCGGCGGCGGTCGGGGCGATGCGGCGCGGGCGGCGGCTGCGGAGCATCGGAGCGTTGCCGGAGGGGCACTCCTCCTCTGTACACCGTGGGGGCGGCGGGGCGCACCCGGAGGCCTCGCGCCGGGTGGCCCGGGCCGGGTGGCCCGGGGTCTGCCCTCCGGGCGTCGGCTCCCGTCGCCCCCGTCCCGGTGGTGTTCCGCCGATCCGCTCCGCCCGAGCGGGAAGTCAGCCCTCCTGGCCGTAACGGGCCAGGTAGTCGGCGAAGCGGGCGACGTCCTCGTCGGACCAGTCGGTGAAGCGCGCGGTGAAGGAGAGGCGCCGCTGCTCGTTGGCGTCCCGCAGCAGGGTGAGCCCGGCCTCGGTGGCGCGCAGGATCTGGCCGCGCTGGTCGTCCGGGTCGGTCTCCCGGGCCAGCAGACCGAGCTTCTCCAGGGCGGTGACCTGGCGGCTGACGGTGGACTTGTCGAGCATGAAGTGCGCGGCCACGTCGGCGGCCCGGCAGCCGCCGCGCTCGGTGATCAGGTCGAGGATGCTGTACGTGACCAGGGAGAGGTCGGGGTGCAGCTGGGAGGCCTTGTGCCGGGCACGGCGGGCGAATGCGGTCAGCTCGCGCTGGATGGTGTCGATGGACGACTGGCGGCCGGGCACGGTGTTCCTACCTCCTCGATATTTGTTGCACTATACAACGGATTCGCCCGGGTTCGTACGCTGCCGCGACGCCTCCCGCCCCGACGCTTCCGGCGTGGACGCCTCCCGCTCGGATGCGTCCAGCTCGGATGCGTCCAGTCGGGATGCGCCCGGCTCGGATGCGCTCCGCCCCGACGCGCCCCGCCCCGACGCGCTCCGCTCCGGCGCGGCCTGCCAGGCGCGCGCGGCGGCGATCCGGCCGGTCGCACTCGGATGAGTGGCGAACAGTAGCTCAAGCACCCTCGGCGGGTCGACATCGGAGACGTTCGCCACGGCCAGTCTGCGCTGCATCGCCACGAACTGCTCGACGTCCCCGGTCAGTTCGAGCGCGTGCCGGTCCGCCCGGGCCTCGATCCGGCGGCTCACCGCGCACTGGAGCGGCCCCGACAGCGCGCCCAGCAGCGCCGCGAGCGCTGCCAGCAGCGGGAGCGCGCGGGGGTCGGCCGGGTCCGTCGCACCGGCGGCGTCCAGCAACGGCCGCCACGCCGACAGCAGGCCGAGCACCACCACCGCGACGGCCGCGCCCGCCGCGCCCAGTGCGGTGCCGACCGGTACGTCCCGGTGCTTGACGTGCCCCAGCTCGTGCGCGACCACCAGTTCCACCTCGCGCGGTGCGGCGGTGCTCAGCAGGGTGTCGTACGCGACGATCCGCCTGGTCGCGCCGAACCCGGAGACGTAGGCGTTGAGCGCGGTGGTGCGGCGGGAGGCGTCGGCGACCAGGACGTCCCGCACCCGGACGCCGTCCCGCTCGGCCAGCGCCAGCAGGGCGGCGCGCTGCTCGCCCGGGGCCATCGGGGTGAACCGGTTGAACACCGGCTCGATCAGCAGCGGGTGGAGGAAGGAGAGCGCGGCCGTCAGCAGCGCCGCCCCACCCGCCGCCGGCAGCCACCAGCGCTGCGGCGACCAGGCGGTCAGCGCGAACAGCCCGAGTGCGAGCGGGAGGAACAGGACCAGGGCCAGTCCGAGGCCGCGCAGGGCGTCCAGCGCCCAGCCGGCCCAGCCCTGGGTCACCAGCCCGTACCGGGCCCGGACGGTCCGCGCCCCGGCGTCGAACGGCAGCCGCAGCGCCTGGCCGAGCACCACCAGGGCCGCCGCGCCGGCCGTCACCTCGGCCGTCCGGGAGCCGCCGAACCAGCCGCCGGTGGTGGTGACCAGGGCGGCGCCGACCGGGGTGAGACCGAGGACCAGGGCCAGCGCCAGGGCCGCCAGCCGTCCGCCCAGTGCCCATGGCAACTGGGCGCGGCGCAGCGCGCGGCCCCGGGCGCGCTCGGCGGGCGTGAAGTCCGAGGCGGCGGCGCTCTCCGTGGCGGGCGCGCCCCCGCGGGCGACGCCGTCGCGCGCGCCGTCGGGCCGGGCCCCGCGCACGCCGTCGGGCCGGGCCCCGCGCGCGCCGTCGGGCCGGGCCCCGCGCACGCCGTCGGGCCGGGCCCCGCGCACGCCGCCGGGCGCGTCGTCCGGCGCGGGGGAGGGCGCTTCGTAGGGCGTGCCGTCGGGAGCGGGGGGCTGCGGGGCTGGGCTTCCGGGGCCCGGGGTGGTGTCCATGGCGGTGGCGGCTCTTCCGGTCGGGGCACGGTGGGGGCGGACGTACGGCGATTCAGCATCTCCTACCGCGTGCGGCCCGCGCGCCCCCGGCTCGCGCGCCCACCCTTGACCTCGCGCATCCCCCGGAACACGCGCACGCCCCGCGCCCGGCGCGTGCGTACGCCCGGGCGCCCGCTCACTCCTCGGCCGCCCCGGTGGCGCCGTGGACACCCGCGCGCAACAGCTGGTGGCCGAGGTCCACCAGGGCGCGGCCGACCGCGAACTCGTCGCCGACCTCCGGCGCGGGCGGGTCGCGGGGGTTGCGGCGCGAGAGGGCGTCGCTGTGCAGGACCTTGCCGTCGGCGTCCAGCACGGCGTGCACCGTGGTGGTGTCCTGGTCCTCGACCACGTGCAGGCTGAGCTGCCAGTCCTTGGTGCGCACGGTGCCCGGGGCGTGCGGTTCGGCTCGCTCGGCCACCGCCCGCGACGGGACGGCCGTCGCTCCGGAGCGGACGATGACCACCGGGCAGGCCCCGTGCACCGCGCAACGGGTGGACACCGAGCCGAGCAGCGTCCGGGCGAAGGTGCCCCGGCCACGGCTGCCCAGCACCAGCAGATCCGCGTTCTCGGCGGCCTCCAACAGCACCTCGGCGGCGTGGCCGAGAACCAGGCTCTCCCGGACCTCCACCGGGCGGTCCGGGCCGAGGATCTCGTTGATCTCGGCGCTCAGCGTGCGGCGGGCGGTCCGTTCGAAGTCGTCGTCCACCATCGGTGCGAACCAGCCGTACAGCGAGGGGTACTCCCAGGCCGCCACGGCGTGCACCGTGGCCCCGGTCAGGACGGCCTGGCCGACCGCCCAGCGCAGGGCCGCCTTCGACGGCTCCGAGCCGTCGATCCCGACCACGATCCGGCGCTCCCGGGTGGCGGTGGGCCCGTCGCCCACCGGGGAGGGTTGGTTGCTGGCCATCACGTCACACCTCCGGGCCTCCGGCGCGGGGGACCGCTCCTCGTACACCAACCTGCGCGCTGTTCCCGCCGTGGCGCCAGGGACGCGCTGGCCGGATCGGGCGGGGCGGTTGTGACGGGCGGGCCAGGTCGGCCCGGGCCGGGTGGGGGGGCACGGGCAGGGGAGGCCAGGGGCAGGGGAGCCCACGGGTGCCAGGTCGGTTCCACGCCCGGGACTGCTTGAACGGTTTGAACGGTGCCCGGTCGGTCCCAGCGGGACCGGGGCCGGCTTCAGCGGTACCCGGGCCGGCTTCGGCACTGCCCGGGCCGGTTCCGGGGGCCCTTTGGCGCGGCGGATCCGTCGGCGTCCGGTTGTGTCCGGAATGTTGTGGACTCGGGTCCGGAAGGTGGCGATCAGGTGGCGTAGGCTGACCGCTCTTGCATCGTCCTCGGGGGGATCCACTCATGCGCCGTGCCGCGGCCGCCGTCGCGCTGTTCGTCGGACTGACCGCCGTCACCGCGTGCGGGCCGGACGACCCCGACCCGGCCCCGGCCTCCGCGGCCCCCGTGCCGCCGAGCACGTCCGCCGCGCCGGACGGCACACCCTCCGCTACCGCCCCGGCCAAGAGCACCGAACCCCGGCCGGACGGCACCATCACCGTCGCGTTCGCGGGTGACGTCCACTTCGAGGGCCGCACCGCGCCCCGGCTCTCCGTCCAGCCGCCCGAGCCGGCCCTCGGACCGATCTCCCGCACCCTGGCCGACGCCGACCTCTCCGTCCTCAACCTGGAGACCGCGATCACCGGCCGCGGCGCTCCGGAACCGAAGACCTACACCTTCCGCACCTCACCCAAGGCGCTGTCGGTGCTCAAGGACTCGGGCGTCGACGTCGTCTCGATGGCCAACAACCACGCCGTGGACTTCGGCGCCGACGGTCTCGCCGACACCCTCGCCGCCAAGGACTCCTCGCCGATCCCGGTCGTCGGCGTCGGGCACGACGCCAAGGAGGCGTACGCCCCGTACGTCACCACCGTGCGCGGGGCGAAGGTCGCGGTGGTCGCGGCCAGCCAGGTCGAGGACATCACCAACCAGAAGTGGCGGGCCGGCGCCGGCAAGCCGGGCATCGCCTCGGCGCTGGACGTCCCGGCGCTGGTCAAGGCGGTGGAGACGGCCAAGCAGCAGGCCCCGGTGGTGCTCGTCTACCTGCACTGGGGCGACGAGGGCAAGGCCTGCCCGACCGCCGCGCAGACCACCATCGCCAAGAAGCTCGCCACCGCCGGCGCCACCGCCGTGGTCGGCACCCACGCGCACACCATGGTCGGTTCGGGCATGCTCGGCAACACCTACATCGGGTACGGCTTCGGCAACTTCCTCTGGTACGGCACCTCCAACTACGCCAACTCCAACGAGACCGGCGTCACCACCCTGACCCTCACCGCCGACGGCAAGGTGACCGGCGAGACCTTCACCCCGGCCACCATCGACGACAAGGGCATCCCGCAGCCGGTCACCGGCGCCACCGCCGAGGCCGCCCTCAAGCGCCGCGACGGCCTGCGCGGCTGCACGGGCCTCGCCCCGGCGCCTGCCGCCCCCGGTGCCTCCGCGCCTACCGCTCCCGGCGCCTCCATCACCGCGCCCACGCCCACCGCCCCCGCCACCAAGGCCAATTCGGCTCCCGCGAAGGCTTCAACGACCCCCGCCGTCCCTCACTAGATGACTGATGCCAAGGGCTCGCCTGCGCGCATGACATGAAGCGAGGGAGTCCAAAGATCGGTTGTGACGCCTGATCTGGACTCCCTCGCCA
>NZ_JBVITE010000051.1:53596-66730 GCF_055575155.1 Kitasatospora sp. NPDC034533 | reverse complement strand
GTGGTCTGACCCCCCCCCCGGGAGGCTCCCCAAACTTCGAAAACAAAGGTGGGGGACCCTTCCGCGCTCTGGGAGGGGGGGGAGAAACCCCCGGCCTTCCCCCCCCCCCCCCCCCCCACCCCCACCCCCGTGCGGCTTCGGCTTCGCCTCGCCGCTGGGGCTTCCACTGCGCAGCGGACAAGGTGACCCAGATGAGAAGCCACGGGCCGGGCCCGCGCTGACTGCGCGGGCCCGGCCCTTGTGTCGTTCTGATGGTGCGGCACGAAATCGGAAGGCCCGTGCTCCAGGTGACCTGGGGCGCGGGCTGAAGAAAGGGTGGTCTTGACCGCTGCCAGATCTGGATTTCAGGCGTCCCAGGCCCGCACGATCGGGTCGGGCCATTCCGCTTCCGTTGCCGCGAGGTCCGCAGGAAGAAGAGCGGCCAGCAGCGCTCGGCCGTCGGCAACGGCGCGCAAGGCGGCCTCCTGAGCTTCGTCCTTGGTGTCGAACATGCCCTCGTCCACGGTCTCGTTGTGAGGCGGCTCGCCGACCTCGCCGACCCACTGGGATGCGCCCGGCCACACCCGCACGTGGGTGAGCCGAGAAGGCTCCGGCAGCCCGGTGATGCCCCGGGCGGCGGCTTCCTTGATCACGTCTTCGATGGTCATGCTCGGGCTCTCCTCATCTCAGCCAGTGCGGTGTCCAGTCGCGCGGAGCGGACAACGGCAGAAAGGTCGGTGGCGATGTGGGCGTAGTGTTCGGCCTCTTCCTGAACACCCTGGCGGTAGAGCACCGTGGCCAGTTTGGCGGTGTCGATCGCTTTCGAACGCGCCCGATTCGAGGTCTGGGAGTCCACAGCCCGGCGGAGTCGGGACACCAGGTCGGAGACCGGTTTGCCCTTGACCGTAGCGAGAAGGTAGAGGGCGTGTCCGGTCTCCCCGTGCAGCTTGTGTTCGGTGAAGTACCACATCCAGCGCGGTTCGCTGTGGAGATCGGTGACGCGACTGTAGATCGACTCCGCGAGAGCAATCTGCCGCATGACCTCGCTCTCGTCGCCCTGGATGGCATAGGCCTGGGCCTTCACCGCTGCGATCATCGAGAGCGCCGACAGGGGCACGTCGCCCATCGCCCTGTCGGCGAGTGCCACGGCGTCCTTCGGATTGTTCTCTGCGATCTCCTGGCGGGCCAGGCCTGTTGCTACATGGCATAGCAGTCCGGAGTCACCAGCATCCTGCGCTGCCCTGATTCCGAGTCCGAAAGTGCTTCTTGAGGGCCTGTTCTGGCCCGCGTCGAACGCCGACCACGCGGCGAGGTCTGCCAGGTTGGCGATCTGGCCACACAGTCGATCGCGGACACGCGGTCCCATCGACGCCTTGGTGAGATCGACGGCGGCTCTGAGCTCTCCGAAGGCCAGATGGCGGGTGGCGAGCCCCCCGGTTCGCCGGTCCCACTCCTCCAGGGCGAAGGTTCGCTCTGCAAGGTCGTCAATGTCTTTCATTCCCAAGGAAGATGGGGAAGGCATCACATCGGGCAGGATCGAGGCCAACGAGACGGCCAAGAAGTCACGACGCTTCGATTCACTCACCTCCTCGCGGTCCCGCCGGGTCCTCTTCGGGAACAGCCCCAGCTCTGCGTTCGTGGCCACGCCGAAGATGCCGCGCAGTGCGTCGCGAACGTCTCCGTCCGGCCAGCTGATCACGCCACGTTCTAATCTGCTGATCACGTTGGCGTCAATCGCCGACTCGCGCCCTGTCGCAGCCCTGATCCGGGCGTTCACTCGGCGTGCGACCTCTCCCTGGGGCCACTCTCGCCCGAGGCGAAGCCTTCGTAGCGCGTCGTTGGTCATCTCAGGCCCGTCCTTGCGGTGCCGCCGGCGGGAGCCAGACAGCCTAGTGAAGTGCCTAGCGTCTGCCTACAGGATCGCCCTGTTCCTACCTGTATCGCAGGCGTTTGATGGTTCTTAGTCGCTTGGTGTGACGGGTCGGTCACTCTGGATCTGTCGGGAGGGCCTGGGCGGCGTCGTCGCAGTCTGCCTGTTCGCAAACCAGGGGCCCACATGTCAGTCAGCGTCATTGCAAGGTCCGCCGATCCCTCGGGCGGCGCACACATCGAGATTCCAAAGATTCGGCCTGGTGACATCGGGTGCTTGCTGGAGCTGCCCTGCAGTCCCGAATCGGCAAGGCCCGCACGTAGGTTGGTGACTGCTGCTTTGACTGCCTGGTCCGCCGGCGAATTGCGGGACGTGGCTGAGTTGCTGGTGAGCGAGCTGGTGGCCAATGCCGCCAAGCACACGGGCTGCACGCGGATCTCCGTCTCGGTGAACCGGCAGAAGACCTCGGTGTGGGTGGGCGTTCGGGACTCGTCGGGCGCGTTGCCGTGCCGCACGGAACCGAAATGCGAGGCCGAGTCGGGCTATGGACTGGGCCTGGTGGAGACTCTTTCCTCCCGCTGGGGAGTGGCCTGGACTCCGCGTGGCAAATGGGTCTGGTTCGAGCTGAGGATGGCGGCGTCCTGACCGCTGGACGGGCTGCGGCCGCTGGTCGTGATCGCTGCCGGGCGGTGCCACCCGTCGGCACTGTGACCTCAAAGCTGAACGCGGAATGGAGTTCGTATGGACGTGGCCCGAGGGGTCTTCGTCACTCTCGACGGTCTCAGCGCGAGTGGGAAGACCACTGTTGCTCCGCTGGTCGCACCTATGTCGGCGGTGTCCACCTCACGGACAACGCTTTGCCGACGTTCCCCCGCATGCGTGCCGAGGTGGACGCCACCGGAATTCTGTCGGCACGGTTCCACCGGTGGATGATGGCCAACCACATCAAGTCCGAGACTGCCCGGGCGCTGATTGAGACTGGTCGAACGGTGGTGGTCGAGTCCTACTTCCCGCGCACGATCGCCACGCACAGTGCAACGGGGCACGACTGCGCGCTGGGGTACCCGGACGGGGCCCTCGTCCCGCACGTGCCGATCTTGCTGGAGGTGGGCGAACACGTCCGCCAGGAGCGGCTCCGTCGGCGAGCCGAGCTGGGCACGCTGAGCTCATGGCACCGACGGCAGGAGCCGAACGTGGCCGAAAGCTCCCGTGTGTACCGGGCGTTCGGACTGCTGGGGATCGACGGCACCGGCCGTACGCCTGAGGACGTGGCTCGCAGCATCGCCGATATCGTGCGCTCGCATGTCCCGCATCGCATCGGAAAGGCCAACTCGACATGATCGTAACTGAGTTCGAAGCCAAGATCCTCGAAATCGAGCCGGAGGAGATCCGCGCGCTGCTGACTGAAGCCGGGGCGGAACACGTCGCCGAACGGTTCCAGCGCCGGTACGTCTACGACATCCCCGGCCGGCCGGGCGCGTGGGTCCGGCTGCGTGACACGGGCACGGACATCACGCTGTGCGTGAAGGAGATCCACTCCGACGCGATCGACGGCGTGACCGAGACGGAGACGACCGTCGGAGACTTCGACGCGACGAACGCGCTCCTCGGCAAGCTCGGTTATCGGCCGAAGGCGTACCAGGAGAACCGCCGGTCCTCCTGGAGGCTGGCCGGCGCGGCCGTCGAGATCGATCACTGGCCGCTGATCCCCCCGTACGTGGAGATCGAGGGGTACAGCGCCGAACACGTCCACGCGACCGTCCGCGCGCTCAAGCTCCCTCCGGAGGAGCTCACGAGCGAGAACACGACCAAGGTCTACCGCCGGTACGGGATCGACATCGAGGCGATCCCCCGGCTCACGTTCGAGTGACAGGAGACGAGCCTTGTCAGTTACTCACCGCCCGGCGGTCAGGGTTGTCCGGGACAGGACGATTCGCATCAAGGTGATCGACGACTGCGGGTTGGCCTGCACGTTCTGCCACAACGAGGGAACGCCCGTCACCGCCGACAACCGGGGCCGCACCGCGCTGCCCTTCCTGGCGGGCCCGGGCCGGACCGGGCGTGTGTCGATCTACAGCGAGACGAACGGGGTCGGCTTCCTCGCCGCCAGGATGGCCCCGGACATGGGCTTCCGACGGGCGGTGCGAACCGTGGCGAGGGCGTTCGACGCCGACGAGGTCCATCTCACGGGAGGGGAGCCCACGCTCCACACGGAGGTGCCCGCGCTGGTCACGGCGCTTTCCGCTATGGGGCTGAGCGTCGGGATGACCAGCAACGGGGAGCGCGGTCGGCAGGTCCTGCCGGAGTGTTCGGCGGCCGGCCTCAACCGGGTCAACGTGTCGGTCTTCGGCACGACCGCCGAAGAACTCCAGGTCGTTCAGTCCGAGCGCTTCAGGGCGGCAGGCCTGGCCGAGGTGAAGATCCGTGCTGCGGAGCAGACCATCCGCGCCGCCGTCTCCAACGGTGTGAAGGTCTCCGTGAACATCGTCGTTCCCGGAATGACCCACGTCGGCCGGGTCGTCAACCTGGTTGAGTCGTACGGCCAGTTCGCGGACGTGCGGATGCTCACCAGCATCCAGGACGGGGCGGAGTCGGTCGCGGCGATCTCCGAAGTACTGGCCCGGGTCGGTGCGGAACCGGTGCTCCGGACGTTCACCGCAGGCACCTCCGACGAGCGCACCCTGTACCGGGCGCTCGGCAGTCGGGCGGTGTACGTGAAGCGGCTGCTGCCCGTGCGGCTCCCCGACACCTGTGCGTCGTGCCGGTTCAACAGCGACACGGACTGCGAAGAGGGCTACTACGGCATCCGCCTCTACCTCACCGAACAGGGGGAGTACATGGTGGGCGTCTGCATCCAGCGGATGGACCTCTGCGTGCCCGTGGCCGAGCTGCCGAAGAGCGGCATCGTGGAGGAGGTACTGGCCTTCAAGGACGCCGAAGTCCGGCGGCTGACACGCGAGTACGGCGCCGCTGCCTGACCGAGCCGGGGGCGGCGGGTGTTCGTCCTGGTGAGGAGGAGCGGCTCGCGGCCGGCTCCGGTGGGGCCGGCCGCGAGAGGGGAAGGGGAGCCCTCGGCGCTCCCAGGGAACACCGAGGGCCCGCACGTTCGCGGCGAACGTGCGGGCCCTGCGACAACGGCTCAGCGGGTGGCGAGGGCCTCCAGGACGCGGTCGAGGGAGGTGCCGAGGCCCCAGCGGGTGGCGAGGTGTTCGAGGGTCATGGGGTCGAGGGGCTCGCGGGGGAGGGTGGGGTCGAAGGCGGGGAGCGGGGCGTCGTCGGCGACGCGGACGACCTTGGGGGCGACGTCGAGGTAGGCGGAGCCCTCGACGATGTTGCGGCGGCGGGCGGGGGTGAGCTTGGAGGCGACGTCGAGGGCGGCGGCGCGGATGGCCGCGAGGTCGCCGTACTCGTTGATCAGCTGGGCCGCGGTCTTCTCGCCGATGCCCTTGACCCCGGGCAGACCGTCGGACGGGTCGCCGCGCAGGGCGGCCATGTCGGCGTACTGGGCGCCGCGCACGCCGTACTTCTCCAGCAGCAGCGCGTCGTCGGTGAGCTGGAGGTTGCCCATCCCCTTGACCGGGTAGAGCACGGTGATCCCGCGGGCGTCGTCCACCAGCTGGAAGAGGTCGCGGTCGCCGGTGACGATCTGCACCGGCCCGGTGGCGCGGGCGGTGAGGGTGCCGATCACGTCGTCCGCCTCGTAGCCGGGGGAGCCGACCCGGGCGATCCCGAGGGCGTCCAGCACCTGCTCGATCACCGGGACCTGCGGCGCCAGCGTGTCGGGCACCTCCTCCTCGCCGTCCTGGGCCTCCTCGGCGACCCGGTGGGTCTTGTAGGAGGGCACGAGGTCCACCCGCCACTGGGGGCGCCAGTCGGCGTCCATGCAGGCGACCAGCTGGTCGGGGCGGTGGTCGTGGACCAGCCGGGCGATGAAGTCCAGCAGGCCGCGGACGGCGTTGACCGGCTCGCCCTGCGGCGAGCGCAGGGTGTCCGGTACGCCGAAGTAGGCCCGGAAGTACAGGCTGGCGGAGTCGAGCAGCATCAGTCGCGGTGCGGTCACGCCTCAGATCATGCCGCATCGGGCTGACGGACGGCCGGTTCCCAGCGCTCGTCCGGCCCGGTTCCCCGTGTTCGGACAGACCGGTTCCCGTGCTCGTCCGGCCCGGTGCTCAGTGCTCGTGCGGTCCGGCGCGGTGGACGGGGCCGTGGGCGTTGGCGCAGTGCTCGGCGGCGTCCTCGGCCGGGGTGGCGATCTGCAACAGCGCACCGGCCTCGTCCTCGCCGACGTGGTCGACCTGGAGGGTGGAGTGGGTGATGCCGTACTCGGACGAGAGCCGGCGCTGCAACGAGCGCCGCACCGCGTGGCAGTCTCCGCCCGGGGTGACGAGGATGTGCGCGGACAGGGCGGGCTGGCCGGAGGTGATCTCCCAGATGTGCAGGTCGTGGATCTCCTCGACCAGCGGCTCGGTGACCATCCGGTCGGCCACCGCGTCCGGGTCGATCCCGGCCGGGGCGGCCTCCAGGAAGATCCGCCCGGACTCCCGGACCAGCGTGATGCCGGCCTTGAGCATCAGTGCGACCACGATCAGCGAGGCGATCGCGTCGGCCCGGGCGAAGCCGGTGGTCAGCACCACCAGGCCGGCGACGGCGGTGGCGACGAAGGCGTACAGGTCGGTGAGCACGTGCTGGAAGGCGCCCTCGACGTTCAGCGAGCTGCGGTTGGCCTTGGACATGCACCAGGTGGCCGCGAGGTTGACCACGATCCCGACCAGCGCGGTCACCAGCACCAGGGAGCCGGTGACCTCCGGCGGCTCCAGCAGCCGGGCGATCGCCTCGTAGCCCAGCCACGCCGACAGCACCAGCAGTGTGACCCCGTTGGCCTGCGCGGAGAGGATCTCGGCACGCTTGAGGCCGTAGGTGTAGCCACCGCGGGCCGGGCGGGCGGCGAGCCGCATGGCGATCAGGGCGAGCACGATCGAGGCGGCGTCGGTGAGCATGTGTGCCGCGTCCGAGATCAGCGCCAGGGACCGGGCGGCGAAGCCGACCACGACCTCGCCGGCCATGAAGACGACGATCAGGGCGAGGGCGCTGAGCAGCCAGCGGCGGTCCGCGTCGGCGGCGACGCCGTGCGAGTGCCCGCCGTGGCCGTGCCCGCCGGACCCGTGGCCGTGCCCGCCGGACCCGTGCGCATGCCCGCCGGAACCGTGGCCGTTCCCGCCGTTACCGTGCGCGTGCTCGTGGTCATGCACATGATCATCGTGCGAGTGCTCGTGCCCGGCCATGGAAGTCCTCTCTGGGCGCACGGGTGGAAAGGGGGCCTCGACGCGACCGGCCCGCAACCGAAGTGAACCGCAGAATCGACAAAGATCCAAAGGCTGTACTGGTGACCGTTGTCGTTGCCGTTCGGGCGGCCGCAGCCGGTGCACTCCGCAGCCGCCAGGCACGACGAACCCCCCTCCCGCGGCGTCCAGTTGGGCTATCCCAGGGCCAGTGCGTCGAGACTCGCCGCGGTGGCGGCCCGGACCAGGGCGCGCATCAGCCGCAGGTCGTCCCCCTGCTCCGGGTGCCACTGCACCCCGAGCGCGAACCCCGGCCCCTCCACCGCCTCCACCGTCCCGTCCGGCGCGTGGGCGCTCACCCGCAGGCCCGCCCCCACCCGGTCGACGGCCTGGTGGTGGAAGGTCGGCACCTCCAGCTCGCTCTCCGGCAGCAGCCCGCCCAGCAGCGTCCCCGGCACCGGCCGCACCGGGTGCGAGCCGTAGCGCCCGGGCGAGCCGCCGTGCACGTCGACCGCCAGGACGTCCGGCAGGTGCTGCACCAGCGTCCCGCCGCACACCACGTTCAGGATCTGCATGCCCCGGCAGATCGCCAGCAGCGGCATCCCCGCCGCCAGCGCCGCCCGCAGCAGCGCGACCTCCCAGGCGTCCCGTTCCGGCGAGGCCGGCTCTGCGGCCGGGTGGGCCGGCTCCCCGTAGTACGCCGGGTCGATGTCCGGCCCGCCCGCGATCACCAGACCGTCCAGCCGGGCCAGCACCTCCGGCGCGCGCTCCGGGGCGTCGGGCGGCAGCAGGACCGCGATCCCGCCGGAGTCCCGGACCTGCGCGGTGTACCGCTCGGGCAGCAGCGCCACCCGGCGCCCCCGCCAATCGCTCCAACTCGCGTCCACCAGATAGGTGCTGATGCCGATCAAAGGCCTGCGATCCATGGCGGGCATTCTCCACCCGAACCACCTGATCCTCCGTCAGCCACGCGCGTCGGCGCGCCGAGGGCGTCCGACACCCGCCGCCCTCTTCCGCCCCGCGAGCCGCAGGCCGTACGGTTCGCTGTGACCGCTTGATCTCGAAGAGTGATCGAGGAGGAGGGTTCGGCCATGCCCGAACAGAGCGCCGCGGGCTCGCCGCCCCGGCCACCGCTGACCCTGGACGAGCTGCGCACCCTGGTGGACGCCGGCGAGGTGCACACCGTCGCGCTCGCCTTCACCGACATGCAGGGCCGCCTCCAGGGCAAGCGCTTCGCCGCCCGGTTCTTCCTCGACGAGGTCGCCGAGCACGGCGCCGAGGCCTGCGACTACCTGCTGGCCGTCGACGTCGACCTGAACACCGTGGACGGCTACGCCTTCTCGTCCTGGGCCACCGGTTACGGCGACTTCGCGATGCGGCCCGACCTCGCCACCCTGCGGCTGACCCCCTGGCAGCCCGGCACCGCCCAGGTCACCGCCGACCTCGCCCGGCACGGCGGCCACCCGGTGGACGCCGCCCCGCGCCAGCTGCTGCGCCGCCAGCTCGCCCGGCTCGCCGAGCACGGCCTGGCCGCCGACGTCGGCACCGAGCTGGAGTTCCTGGTCTTCCGCGACACCTACGAGCAGGCCTGGCAGGGCGGCTACCGCGGCCTGACCCCGGCCAACCTCTACAACGTGGACTACTCGATGCTGGGCACCGCCCGGGTCGAGCCGCTGCTGTCCCGGATCCGCACCGAGATGGCCGGCGCCGGCCTCACCATCGAGTCGGCCAAGGGCGAGTGCAACCTCGGCCAGCACGAGATCGCCTTCCGCTACGCCGACGCCCTCACCACCTGCGACCAGCACAGCGTCTACAAGACCGGCGCGAAGGAGATCGCCGCCCAACTCGGCTGCGCGCTCACCTTCATGGCCAAGTACGACGAGCGCGAGGGCAACAGCTGCCACATCCACCTCTCGCTGCGCGACGCCACCGGAGCGCCCGCCTTCGTCGACCGGGACGGCCGGATGACCGACACCATGCGACACTTCCTGGCCGGACAGCTGGTCGCCCTGCGCGAGTTCAGCCTGCTGTACGCGCCGAACATCAACTCCTACAAGCGCTACCGCCCCGGCTCCTTCGCGCCCACCGCCGTCGCCTGGGGCCGGGACAACCGCACCTGCGCCTACCGGGTGGTCGGCCACGGGCCCGGCCTGCGGATGGAGAACCGGGTGCCGGGCGGCGACGTCAACCCGTACCTCGCGGTGGCCGGGATGGTCGCGGCCGGCCTGCACGGGCTACAGCGGAAGCTGGACCTGCCCGCACCCTGCCTCGGCAACGCCTACGCCGTCGAGGAGTACGCCCGGGTGCCCGGATCGCTGCGCGAGGCGGCCGAACTGTGGGCGGGCAGCGAACTGGCCCGGGAGGCCTTCGGCGACGACGTGGTCGAGCACTACCTGAACATGGCGCGGGTCGAGCAGGCCGCCTACGACGGGGCGGTCACCGACTGGGAGCGCTACCGATCTTTCGAACGGATGTGACGCATGACCGAGCCGACGGCGGGCGAAGGCCCCGTGAGCACCGTCCGCAACCCCGCCACGGGCGAGCCGCTCGCCACCGTCCCGGACACCACCGCCGAGCAGCTGGACGCGGCCGTCCGGCGGGCGGTCCGGGCCCAGGCCGGCTGGGCCGCGCTCGCCCCCGGCGACCGCGCCCGGCTGCTGCGCCGGTTCGCCGACCAGGTCGAGGTGCACGTCCCGGAGCTGGCCGCCCTGGAGGTGAGCGAGGCCGGCCACCTGCCGGCCAACGCGCACTGGGAGGCCGGCAACGTCCGGGACCTGCTGGAGTACGCGGCCGGCGGGGTGGAGCGGCTCACCGGTCGGCAGATCCCCGTCCCCGGGGGCCTGGACGTGACCTTCCACGAGCCCGTCGGCGTGGTCGGCGTGATCGCGCCGTGGAACTTCCCGATGCCCATCGCCGCCTGGGGCTTCGCCCCCGCCCTCGCGGCCGGCAACGCCGTCCTGCTCAAGCCCGCCGAGGCCACCCCGCTGACCGCGCTGCGGCTGGCCGAGCTCGCCCTCGCGGCGGGCCTGCCCGAGGGCCTGTTCCAGGTGGTCCCCGGCGCGGGCGCCACCACCGGCCGCGCCCTGGTGGACCACCCGGCCGTCCGCAAGATCGTCTTCACCGGCTCGACCCTGGTCGGCAAGGAGGTCGCCGCCCGCTGCGCCGCCCGTGCCAAGCGGGTCACCCTGGAACTCGGCGGCAAGAGCCCCAGCATCGTCTTCGCCGACGCCGACCTGGCCCGCGCGGCCGACCCGATGTCCTTCGCCGACAACAGCGGCCAGGACTGCTGCGCCCGCAGCCGCATCCTGGTCCAGCGAGAGGCGTACGAGGACTTCCTCGCCCTGCTGCTGCCCGCCGTCGAGACCCTGCGCACCGGCGACCCGAGCGACCCGGAGAGCCGGCTCGGCCCGCTGATCTCGGCCTCCCAGGTCCGCCGGGTCGCCTCCTACGTCACCCCCGACCTGCCGGTGCTGGCCCGCGGCAAGGTCCCCGACGGCCCCGGCTACTGGTACCCGCCGACGGTGATCGCCCCCGAGGACCCGGACGTCCCGGCGGTCACCGAGGAGATCTTCGGCCCGGTCGCCGCCGTCCTGCCGTTCACCGACGAGGCCGACGCCCTGCGGCTGGCCAACGCCACCCGCTACGGGCTGTCCGGCTCGATCTGGACCCGGGACGTCGGCCGCGCGCTGCGCCTGGCCCGGGGCGTACGGGCGGGCAACCTGTCGGTCAACTCGCACGCCTCGGTGCGTTACTGGACGCCCTTCGGCGGCTTCGGCGAGTCCGGGGTGGGCCGGGAGCTGGGGCCGGACGCGCTGCGCCACTTCACCGAGACCAAGAACGTCTTCTTCCACAGCGAGGAGTAGGAGCCCGATGAGCGACAACGACGCCGTGGTCTGCCGCCGGCTGGCCGGCCGCACCGCCGTGGTGACCGGCGCGGGCAGCGGCATCGGCCTGGCCGCCGCCCGCCGGCTCGCCTCGGAGGGGGCGAAGGTGGTCTGCGCCGACCTCGACGAGGAGACCGGGCGGGCCGCCGCCAAGGAGGTCGGCGGGCTGTTCGTCCACACGGACGTCACCGACCCGTACATGGTCGAGGCGCTGTTCGACGAGGCGTACGAGACGTACGGCAGCGTGGACGTCGCGTTCAACAACGCGGGCATCTCGCCGCCCGAGGACGACTCGATCCTGACCACCGGCCTGGACGCCTGGCACAAGGTCCAGGAGGTCAACCTGACCTCGGTCTACCTGTGCTGCAAGGCCGCGCTGCCGTACATGCGCCGGCACGGGCGGGGCTCGATCATCAACACCGCCAGCTTCGTGGCCCGGATGGGCGCGGCCACCTCGCAGATCTCCTACACCGCCTCCAAGGGCGGGGTGCTGGCGATGTCCCGCGAGCTGGGCGTGCAGTTCGCCCGGGAGGGCATCCGGGTCAACGCGCTCTCGCCCGGACCGGTGGACACCCCGCTGCTGCGCGAGCTGTTCGCCAAGGACCCGGAGCGGGCCGCCCGCCGGCTGGTGCACATCCCGCTCGGCCGGTTCGCCCGGGCCGAGGAGATCGCCGCCGCGGTGGCCTTCCTGGCGAGCGACGACTCCTCGTTCATCACGGCGAGCGAGTTCCTGGTGGACGGGGGCATCTCGGGGGCGTACGTCACCCCCCTGTGAGGCTCCGCCTCACCGCCGCGCCGGGTTCTCACCGGAATCTCATCGAAAACGTCGGGAATTCCCGGCTGCGCTGATTTCGCGTTTATCCGGCTGCCTTTAGATTCTCTACCGTGAGCGAGCAGATTCCCGCCGGGTGGTACCCGGACCCGAAGGACACCACCGGCGACCCGAGGCCGCAGCGGTGGTGGGACGGCAGGGGCTGGACGGCCGACACCCGGCCCGCACCCTCGGACGCCCCGGCGCCGGGCGCCACGCGGACGGAGCCGACCTCCGCCGCGGAGCCGACCGTCGCCGCGGAGCCGGGGCCGGGAGCGGCCGAGCAGCCGCGGGTGCTGGAGGGCGAGGTGCTGGACAGCGGCCCGACCGTCCGCTTCCCGGAGCCGCCGCCCTTCGGCGCCGCCTACGGCTCGCCCGCCGGGCCGCCGGCCAAGGCCCGGCGCAAGCCCTCCAGGCTGGCGGTGGCCACCACCCTCGCCGCCCTGCTGGGCCTGGGCGTCGGCTCGGGCGTCACCTACCTCGCGATGGACGGCCACACGGACCGCGCCCCGCGCAGCGCCCGGCCGGCCCCGCAGGGCGGCTACGGCCCGTGGGGCGGTGGCATCCCGGGCTTCGGCGACCCCGGCAACGGCGACGGCAGCGGTGGCAGTGGCGGCGGGAACGGTGGTGGGAGCGGCGGCAGCGGCAGGGTCCGTCCCGGCACCGGCGACGCGATCGACGTGGTGAACCGGCTCACCCTGCCTGTCCCGGACGGCTGGGACGCCGGCACCACCAGCCAGGGCTTCGCCATGATCACCGTCGGCTCGTACACCTGCGTGGACGGCAAGAGCAGCTGCACCCTCGGCGGGGTGAACACCGGCCGGATCGACGGCGGCGGCACCGACCCCCAGGCGGCGGCCAAGGCGGACATCGAGCAGGCCGCCAAGGACGCGTACGGCGAGATCACCGGGCACCAGGAGCTCAAGTCCGAGGCCGTGAAGGTCAACGGCCAGGACGGCTACCTGGTCCGCTGGAAGGTGGACGCGCCCAAGGGCAACAACGGCTACGTGCAGACCGTGGTCTTCCCGTCCGCCGACGGCAAGTCGCTGGTCTCGGTGCACTTCGGCTTCGACATCGCCGACAAGGCGCCGGACGTCGCGGTGATGGACACCGTGGTCCAGGGCATCACGACGTACAAGGGCAAGCTGCCGAGCCTGCCGGGGCTGCCCGGTTCGGGCTCCGGTTCGGGCGGCTCCGGCGGCAGCACCACCTGAGCCCCGCGCTCCTCACACGGCGGGGGGGGGGGGGGGGGGGGGGGGGGGGGGGGGGGGGGGGGGGGTGGGGTGTCGTCTACGCTAAGGGAGGAAGGAG
>NZ_JBVITE010000051.1:0-53586 GCF_055575155.1 Kitasatospora sp. NPDC034533 | reverse complement strand
TCCCTTCCCCCCCCCCCCCCTCCCCTCATCCACACCACCCCCCCCCCCCCCCCCCCCCCCCCCCCCCCCCCCCCCCCCCCCCCCCCCCATCCCCCCCACCCCCCCCCCCCCCCCCCCCCCCCCCCCCCCCCCCCGCCGTTCTCGTCGCCGCACGCGTCACGGGAGCCGTACGTGTCACGGAAGCCGTACGCGTCACGGGAGCCGGGCCGGACGGGGGAGTGGCCGGCCCGGCCCCGTGCCCGGCGTCAGGAGTCGCGTCGAACAGCCTCGACGCGACGGCGCCGGAGCACCATGCCGGCCCAGCCGACGCCGATCGCGGCGGCACCGGCGAGCAGCAGCGGGCCGGTGGACGAGGTGCCGCCCACGGCCGCCGAGGCGGTCGGGATCACCTGTCCGGCCGGGGAGTCCGGGTCCCCGCCGTGGCCGTGGTGGGCGACGGTGGACTTGGAGGCGTCGGCCGCGATCTGGGCGTCGCTGGGCGCGGCCGGGGCCTGGGCGGCGAGCGCCGACACGGCGGCGGTCTTGCCGCCGAAGTCGACGTCGGAGCAGGCGTAGAAGGCCTCCGGGCTGTCGCTGCGCTGCCACACCGTGTACAGGACCTGGCGGCCGGTGCGCTGCGGCAGGGTGCCGGAGTAGCTGTAGGAGCCGTTGACGGCGTTGCGGTCGACCTGCACCTGGGCCACCGGGGTCGGGTCGAGGTCCGACCACTTCAGCGGCTTGGTGGGGTCGTAGCTCGCCTTGGTGATGTAGACGGTCTGGGTGCCGACGTGCGGCGCGGTGGTGCGGAACTGGAAGGTGAAGGCACCGGGCTTCACCGCGGTGGCCGGCCAGTCGGTGCGCGGCCAGTCCAGCGCCGCGTACTTGTCGCGGTTGGCCGAGCAGAGCTTGCCGTCCGGGATCATCGCCTGGCTGTTGCCGGCGGCGTTGGCGATGTTGACCTCGTTCCAGTCGTAGAGCGGCTGGGTGCCGCTCGCGGCGACGAGGTCCTTGCAGACCTGGGACACCGGGTGCTCGGGGCCCTCGGCGTAGCAGGCGGCGACCCGGCTCACGGGGTTGGTCATCGTGCCGTGGGCGCTGGCGGTGCCGGCGGTGGCACCGGCCACCGCGAGGACGGCGGCGCCGATCACGCCGACGGACAGGGCACTTCGCTTGATGGACATGGGGTGGGGCTCCTTGACCGTCGTTCCGGGCGGGTGTGGGGGAACGGGCACGCCTGCCCGTTCGGGGGCCGCCGGCCCGGCGCACGGCCCCCGGGCCAGAGCGTAGGATTGGTCTGGACCATAAGGCAATAGCCGGGCGAGCTGCGCTTGTTGACGGACTGTAGGCCCACGAGCAGCGCAAAGGCCCGACGGAGCGGCGGCGTTAGCCGTTCCATCGGGCCCCGTTAAGGCTCCGGAAAGGTCAGATGTTCAGGCTGCCGTTGATCGTGTGGGCCTGGACGACCTTGCCGTGGATCTTGGCGTTCCCGCTGATCTCGTTGTGTACCGCGCTGACCGCCCGTTCGGGCTGCTCCGGTGCGAACTCCGCCAGGATCGCCTGGAGTTCGGCCACGAGGGCGGGGTCGTTGGTCAACAGTCGGCGCAGCTTCGGCTCCCACTCTCCCTGGGCGCTCAGGGCGGCGGACTCGCGGGCGTTCTCCGGTGCCGCGACCAGCTCGGCCTGGGTGTCGTCCAGTTCCTCCGAGACCGAGTCGGCGCGACGGCCGAACATCGCGGCAATGCGCGGCTTGACCCGTTCCCAGGCCGAGGTGACCATGAGTCCGGCCAAGGCGGTCGCGCCCCTCGTTGCGATCTCCGTGATCTCGGCGTCCATCGCCGCTCCCCTCGTCACTGCCGCGGTGTCGGCACCACGGTAGGGCAGAGGCGGACGAAGCGTCAGAGGAACGTCCTGCCCTCGCCCCGGTAGGTGGGCACGGTCCGTACGATCCGGTCGCCCTCGATCAGGTGCAGCTCGGCGAAGCGTTCGCACAGCTCGCCCGCCTTGGCGTGCCGGAACCAGACCCGGTCGCCGATCAGCAGGTCGTCCGCGGCCGAGCCGAGCAGCGGGGTCTGCACCTCCCCGGCGCCCTCCATCGGGTCGTAGCGCAGCCCGGCCGGCAGGTACGGCACCGGCGAGCGGTCCGCTCCGGCCGCGCCGGAGGCCGGGTAGCCGCCGCCGAGCACGGTCACCACGCCGAGGCCGGGGCGGCGCACCACCGGCTGGCCGAAGAGCGCGGCCGGGCGGCCCCGGAACGAGCGGTAGTTGTCGAACAGCCGCGGCATGAACAGCCCGGACCCGGCGGCGACCTCGGTGACGGCGCGCTCGGCCACGGTGGACTCCACGCTGCCGGTGCCGCCGCCGTTGACGAACTCCAGGTCGGCCACCTGCCGCAGCCGCCGGACCACCGCCGCGCGCCGCTCGGCCAGCTCGGTACGGGCCTTGGCCTGTATCAGCCGGATCAGCCGCGAGCGCACCGGCCGCCCGGGCACCCGGTCGCCCACCCCGGCGACGTGCCCCTCGTACGCCATCAGGCCGACCACCCGGAAGCCCCGGCGGCGCTGGACGAGTTCGGCGAAGGCGCCGAGCTCCTCTGGGGTGCGCAGCGGCGAGCGCCGGGCGCCGACCCGGACCCGGCCGCCGAGCAGGTGCAGCGAGGTGTCCAGCTCCAGGCAGACCCGCATCTCGGCGTCGCCGGCCCGGGCGGCGTCGATCAGGTCCAGCTGGGCCGGGTCGTCCAGGACGACGGTGATCTCGCGGGCGGCCTCCGGGTCGGCGGTCAGCTCGGCGAAGCCGGCCCGGTCGGCGGACGGGTAGGCGAGCAGGACGTCCCGGATGCCGGTGCGGGCCAGCCAGAGCGACTCGCCGAGGGTGAAGCTCATCACCCCGAGGAAGCCGTCCACGGCCAGCGCCCGCTCCAGCAGTGCCCGGCAGCGGACCGACTTGCTGGCCAGCCGGATCGGCTTACCGCCCGCCCGGCGCACCAGGTCGGCGGCGTTCGCGTCGAACGCGGCGAGGTCCACCACGGCCACCGGACCGTCCAGGTGGGCGGTGGCGCGGTCGTACCGGAGGCGGTCGGAGACCGGGGTGGGCGCGGTCGCGGGCGCGTCGAGGATCACCATGGGCGCAGGGTGCCACACCGTGATACCCGTGGGTAGGCCCCGCGTGGGGCGGAACAGGAGGTCCTAGGAACGTTCCTAGGACCTCGCCTCCCCCGCGTGCAGGGAAATGGGGCCGCTCGGGCGCGGTGGCATAGGGTCGGGCGGGTGGACCGCAAAGACTTCTCCAACCCGGCGTTCGTCGGCAAGAGCATCCCGAATCCCGGCTTCTCCGACGACGACGGCACCGCCGACCAGGCGCTCACCGAGGCCCTCGCCCGCTGGTCGCGGGACCGCGCGGCGGAGCCGGAGGTGCTGGCGGCGCTGACCCCGACCCGGCTGATGGTCCCGATCGTCGCGATCCTCGGAGAGGTCGAGGTGGACGTGAACGGGCACCGGCACGAGAAGACCAGCGACATGGCCGTCCCGGTGCTGGAGGCCCCGGACGGACGCCGCGCGCTGCCGGCCTTCACGTCGCTGGAGTCGCTCGCCCGCTGGCGCGCCGACGCCCGCCCGGCGCCGACGGCGGCCCCGCAGGCCGCGATGGTCGCCTTCTCGGAGCGGGCCGACACCCTGCTGGTCGACCCGGCCGGGCCGGTGCCGTTCCAGCTGAGCGGTGCCCGGCTGCGGGCGCTCGCGGAGAACCGCCCGTTCCTGCCGCCGGTCCGGGACCCGGAGGTGCGCGAGGCGGTGCGCGGGCTGCTGGCGGCCGAGCCGCAGGTGGTCACCGGGCTGCTGGAGGCCTCGGAGGGCTCGGACGGGGTGCTCGCGGTGGTGTTCGACCCGGCGCTGGACCAGGCGGGGCTCCAGGCGGCCGCGCAGCGGGTCGGGCAGGCGGTGGCGGCGGATCCGGTGCTGCGGGTGCGGCTGGACCGGGGGCTGGACCTCGCGGTGCTGCCGGCCGGCGCGGAGCTGCCGGGGGAGCCGCTCTACAAGCGCTGAGAAAGCGAGGGACCCGACCCACGTGGGCCGGGTCCCTCGCGAGGGGCTCAGGAGTAGACCGGCCCGGTGAACTTCTCGCCCGGGCCCGCACCCGGGGCGTCCGGGACGACGGAGGCCTCGCGGAAGGCGAGCTGGAGCGAGCGCAGCCCGTCGCGCAGCGGCGCGGCGTGGAAGTTGCTGATCTCCGGGGCGCCGGCGGTGACCAGCCCGGCCAGCGCGGTGATGAGCTTGCGGGCCTCGTCCAGGTCCTTGTCCTTCTCGCCGCCCTCGGCGAGACCGCACTTGACGGCGGCGGCGCTCATCAGGTGCACCGCGACGGTGGTGATCACCTCGACGGCCGGGACCTCGGCGATGTCGCGGGTGAGGTCGTCGAAGCCGATCGCGTCGTCGTCCGCGCCGGGGGTCTGGGTGGGCTCGCTGCTCAAGGGGGGCTCGTTCCATCGTGTCGTGTGGGTACAGGTGGAGCGTACAAGGGCCCCGGAGGGCGCGGACGAGACAGTGCGACGAGGCCGTACGCCGGGGCGGAATAGCGTTCGACCCCCCGACGCTGTAAGCTTCGAGACTGACCGGCCGGGATCCCGCATGGGCGCTCGGCCAGCAAGTGGAGGCTCCACTGAGGAGGCCCGAGAGGGCAACCGCGAAAGTCTCCCACCCGATCGGCCTCGCGGTCGACGGGTCCCGGTCCGCGACGGGTGCCCCCGGCACCGAGTCGCCGCAGCGCCCCTCACCGGGCGCAGCCCCCGGTTGTGTGGAGCCCCGCTTGTACCGAGCGGGGCTTTTTTCGTGTGGCGGTGTACCGACCGGACAGCGCAGCACGAATGAAGCCCCGCCCAGTGGTCGAGTCCACTACGTGCGACCGCCGTCCGACGGCCGCATCGCAGAAGGTGCAACCGAGGAGGCCCCATCAGCACCGAGCCCCGCATCAACGACCGGATTCGCGTCCCCGAGGTGCGACTCGTCGGTCCCAGCGGCGAGCAGGTCGGCATCGTGCCGCTTGCCAAGGCGCTGGAGCTCGCGCAGGAGTACGACCTCGACCTGGTCGAGGTCGCGGCGACCGCCCGGCCGCCGGTGTGCAAGCTCATGGACTACGGCAAGTTCAAGTACGAGTCGGCCATGAAGGCCCGTGAGGCGCGCAAGAACCAGGCGCACACGGTCATCAAGGAGATGAAGCTCCGGCCGAAGATCGACCCGCACGACTATGACACCAAGAAGGGTCACGTCGTCCGGTTCCTCAAGCAGGGCGACAAGGTCAAGATCACGATCATGTTCCGCGGTCGTGAGCAGTCCCGCCCCGAGCTGGGCTTCCGTCTGCTCCAGCGGCTCGCCGACGACGTCCAGGAGCTGGGCTTCGTCGAGTCCTCGCCCAAGCAGGACGGCCGCAACATGATCATGGTCCTTGGCCCGCACAAGAAGAAGACCGAGGCGATGGCCGAGGCCCGCGCCCTCGCGGACGCCCGCAAGGCCGAGCGTCAGGGCCGCACCGCCGGCTCCGACGCCCCTGCGGAGGCCGCGGCCGAGGACGCCGTGACCGAGGCACCGGACGCCCCGGCCGAGGCGCCGGCCGTCGAGGCCGACGCTCCGGTCGAGCAGCCGGCCGCCTCCCAGGGCGCCTGAGCCTTCACCGGCCAGGAGGTCCGGGAGACCGGCCCACAGGGTGACGGGGCGACCCGCCCGGTCACCGCAGATCCATCCAGTTCGCGCCCGCGTGGCAGCCGCCGCGCGGGCGTGGACGGGACCGACGAGGAGATACGGCGAAATGCCGAAGCAGAAGACGCACAGTGGCGCCAGCAAGCGCTTCAAGATCAGTGGCTCTGGCAAGGTGCTGCGCGAGCGCGCCGGCCGCCGCCACCTCCTGGAGCACAAGCCCTCGACGCTGACCCGCAAGCTGGCCGGGACCGTCGAGCTGGCCCCCGCTGACGCCAAGAAGATCAAGAAGCTTCTCGGCAAGTGATCGCCCTCCCGCCCGGCGCGAGCCGCGTGCGGGGCAGCTGATCCTTCCCGACCCATTCGAATGACGGACCGCGTGAAGTAGTCCGTGGTCCAACCCAAGGAGTAATCAAGTGGCACGCGTCAAGCGGGCAGTCAACGCCCACAAGAAGCGCCGGGTCATCCTGGAGCGCGCCAGCGGCTACCGTGGCCAGCGTTCGCGCCTGTACCGCAAGGCCAAGGAGCAGGTCACCCACTCGCTGGTCTACAACTTCAACGACCGCAAGAAGCGCAAGGGCGACTTCCGTCAGCTGTGGATCCAGCGCATCAACGCTGCGGCCCGTGCCAACGGCATCACCTACAACCGCTTCGTGCAGGGCCTGAAGGCCGCCAGCGTCGAGATCGACCGCAAGATGCTGGCCGACCTGGCCGTCAACGACCCGGGTGCGTTCGCCTCCCTGGTCGAGGTCGCCCAGAAGGCGCTGCCGGCCGACGTGAACGCCCCGAAGGCCGCCGCGGACGCCGCCTGATCTTCCGAGATCGGTTGAGCTCTGACCGGACCCGCAGGCTCTCCTGCGGGTCCGGTCCTGCTTTTCGCCCCTCCTCCAGCGCCTCCAGCCTCCTCCAGCGCCTCCAGAGATCGAGACCATGCCGAGCACCGAGACCCCCCTGCTGACCTCCCTGCGCTCGCCGCGCGTCGTCGCCGCCCGCCGGCTGGCCAAGCGCAACCAGCGCACCAAGGAGCGCCGCTTCCTGGCCGAGGGCCCGCAGGCCGTCCGGGAGGCCGTCGCCTTCGGCAGGCTCCCGGGAACCGGTGAGCACGCCGTGGTCGAGGTGTACGCGACGCCGGAGGCCGCCGAGCGGCACGCCGGGATCGTCGAGGCGGCCCGGGCCGAGGGGCTGTCCGTGCTGACCGCCACCGACGAGGTGATCGCGGACATCTGCGACACCGTGACCCCGCAGGGGATCGTGGCGCTCTGCCGCTTCATCGACACCCCGTTCGCCGAGGTGCTCAGGGCCCGCCCCAAGCTGGTCGCGGTCCTCGCCCACGTGCGCGACCCCGGGAACGCCGGGACGGTGCTGCGCACCGCCGACGCGGCCGGCGCGGACGCCGTGGTGCTCACCGACGCCTCGGTGGACCTCTACAACCCGAAGGCCGTCCGGGCCTCCGTGGGCAGCCTGTTCCACCTGCCGGTGGCGGTCGGCGTGCCGGTCGAGGAGGCCGTCGGCAAGCTGCGCGAGGCCGGGGTCCGGGTGCTCGCCGCGGACGGCGCCGGCGAGCGCGACCTGGACCAGGAGCTGGACGAGGGCACCCTGGGCGCGCCCGGCGCCTGGGTGTTCGGCAACGAGGCCTGGGGCCTCCCGGAGGAGACCCGCGCGCTGACCGACGAGATCGTGCGCGTGCCGATCCACGGCCACGCCGAGAGCCTCAACCTGGCCACCGCGGCCGCCGTCTGCCTGTACGCCTCGGCCCGCGCCCAGCGCTCGCCCGGCGGCTGCCGCTCGAACGCCTGACCCCTCCCCGGGGGCGCACCGGGATCACCCGTTGCAAGCCCTACTGCGGGCGCCTGGGAGGCGCTAGGGTCTGCCTCGGTGGGGGGAACGGCACGGTGGGTAATCGGGGAGGCAACCCATGGTCGGCAGCGGACCCGAGCTCGACCCGGACGACCTACCGGACGGGCTGGTGGTCGCCGACGCGCTGGGCCGGGTGGTCTGCTTCAACCGGGCCGCGGCCCGGCTCACCGGCGTGCTCCCGCAGGCCGCGCTCGGCAGCCCGGTGGAGGACGTCCTCCCGCTGGAGGACCTGGACGGCCGCCGCTGGTGGCAGCTGACCGACCCGTACGGCGGCCTGGCCATCCGCACCCGCCAGCCGGAGCGCAACCTGCTGCTGCCCGGCGGGCGCGAGGTGCTGGTCTCCGCGACGTACGTGCGCGCCGTGCCGGGCGGGCCGCTGGAGCGCCTGGTGATCGCCCTGCGCGGCACCGAGGCCCGGCGCCGCACCGAGCGCAGCCACGCCGAGCTGATCGCCACCGTGGCGCACGAGCTGCGCTCCCCGCTGACCAGCGTCAAGGGGTTCACGGCGACGCTGCTGGCCAAGTGGGAGCGGTTCACCGACGGGCAGAAGCGGCTGATGCTGGAGACGGTGGACGCCGACGCCGACCGGGTCACCCGGCTGATCGCCGAGCTGCTGGACATCTCCCGGATCGACGCCGGTCGGCTGGAGCTGCGCAAGCAGGTGGTGGACCTGGCGGCGGCGGTGCGCCGGCACGTCGAGCGCAAGGTCGCCACCGGCATCCCCGAGGAGCGCTTCGACGTCCGGATCGGCGAACCGCTGACCGTGCTGTGGGCCGACCCGGACAAGGTCGACCAGGTGCTCGCCAACCTGCTGGAAAACGCGGTGCGGCACGGGGAGGGAACTGTCACCATCGAGGTGGCACCGGCCAAGGAGGTCGTCGAGGCGCCCGTCTGGGAGCGCTCCGGCACCCCGCCCCGCATCGTGGAAGGCACAGCGGTCACGGTGAGCGACGAAGGCAGCGGCATCCCCGAGGACTCCATGCCGCGCGTCTTCACCCGCTTCTGGCGCGGCTCCAAGCGCGGGGGCACCGGCCTGGGCCTGTACATCGTCAAGGGCATCGTGGAGGCCCACGGCGGCTCGATCCGCGTCGACCGCGCGCCCGGCGGCGGCGCCCGGTTCCGATTCATCCTGCCCGCCGGGGTGCCCGACTTCATGCTCTGAAAGAGGCATGAAGGGTCAAGCACAGCATGCTCTGAAAGACGCATGAGCGATCAGCACAGCATGCTCTGAGAGGGGCATGGAGGATCGGCACAGCACGCCGGAGGGCTCCGCGCGGGGCGGGCCGCGGGGAAGCGGCGCCGAGCGGCGCTACGCGCTGCGACTACACTCGACCTTCGGCGATGGCCCAAAGACCTTGAGCACGGACGAGCAGGAGCACGGGAAAGATAGAGATGTCGGCACCCAACAAGTCGTACGACCCGGTCGAGGTCGAGGCCCTCAAGCCCGAGGTGGTGGAGCAGGCGCGGGACGAGGCGATCGCCGCGTTCGCCGCCGCCGGCTCCCTGGACGAGCTGAAGCAGGCCAAGGTCGCCCACACCGGCGACCGCTCCGCGCTCTCGCTCGCCAACCGCGAGATCGGCGCCCTGCCCCCGCACGCCAAGGCGGCCGCCGGAAAGCTGATCGGCCAGGCCCGCGGGGCCGTCAACCAGGCCCTCGCCAAGCGGCAGGCCGAGCTGGAGGCCGAGCGTGACGCCCGCGTGCTGGTCGAGGAGGCCGTGGACGTCACCCTGCCGTACGACCGCGCTCCGCGCGGCGCCCGGCACCCGCTGACCACCATGGCCGAGCGCATCGAGGACACCTTCGTCGCGATGGGCTACCAGGTCGCCGAGGGCCCCGAGGTCGAGGCCGAGTGGCTCAACTTCGACGCCCTCAACCTGGGCCCGGACCACCCGGCCCGGTCGATGCAGGACACCTTCTTCGTCCAGGCCCCGGACGGCTCCGCCGACTCCGGCGTGGTGCTGCGCACCCAGACCTCCCCGGTCCAGGCCCGCACCATGCTCGACCGCGAGCCCCCCATCTACGTGGTCTGCCCCGGCCGGGTCTACCGGACCGACGAGCTGGACGCCACCCACACCCCCGTCTTCCGCCAGGTCGAGGGCCTCGCGGTGGACGAGGGCATCACCTTCGCCGACCTCAAGGGCACCATCGAGGTGCTGGTCGAGAAGCTGATCGGCGGCGGCCTGGAGCTGCGCTGGCGCCCGTCGTACTTCCCCTTCACCGAGCCGAGCGCGGAGATCGACCTCCAGTGCTTCGTGTGCCGCGGTGAGAGCGTCGGCAACCCGGACCGGCCCTGCCGCACCTGCTCCTCCGAGGGCTGGATCGAGCTCGGCGGCTGCGGCGTCGTCAACCCGCGGGTGCTGGTCGCCTGCGGCGTCGACCCCAACCGCTACAGCGGGTTCGCCTTCGGCCTGGGCCTGGAGCGGATCCTGATGAATCGTCACAACGTCGCTGACATGCGCGACATGGTCGAGGGTGACGTCCGCTTCACCCTCCCGTTCGGGATGGAGATCTGATGCGCGTCCCGCTTTCCTGGCTGCGCGAGTACGTCGACCTGCCGGCCGGCGAGACCGGTCGCGACGTCGCGGAGCGCCTGGTCCGGGCCGGCCTGGAGGTCGAGACCGTCGAGCGGCTCGGCGCGGACCTCAAGGGCCCGCTGGTGGTCGGCGAGGTGCTCTCCATCGAGGAGCTGACCGGCTTCAAGAAGCCGATCCGGCACTGCTTCGTCAACGTCGGCGACGCCAACGGCACCGGTGAGCCGCAGGAGATCGTCTGCGGCGCGACCAACTTCGCCGTCGGCGACAAGGTCGTCGTCGTGCTCCCGGGCGCCGTGCTGCCCGGGCCGTTCCCGATCGCCGCCCGCAAGACCTACGGCCACACCTCGGCCGGCATGATCTGCTCCGCCCGCGAGCTGGGCATGGGCGACGACCACAACGGCATCATCGTGCTCCCGCCGGAGTACGAGGCCGGCACCGACGCCATCGAGCTGCTCCAGCTCGTCGACGAGGTGCTCGACATCGCCGTCACCCCGGACCGCGGCTACTGCCTGTCCATGCGCGGCGTGGCCCGCGAGGCCGCCGCCGCGTACGGGCTGCCGCTGGCCGACCCGGCGCTGCTCGACGTGCCGCCGGCGAACTCCTTCGGCTACCTGGTGAAGGTCAACGACCCGACCGGCTGCGACCGCTTCGTCGCCCGCACGGTCGTCGGCGTCGACCCGACCGCCAAGTCGCCGATCTGGCTCCAGCGCCGGCTCCAGAAGTCGGGCATCCGCCCGATCTCGCTGACCGTCGACATCACCAACTACGTGATGCTGGAGGTCGGCCAGCCGCTGCACGCCTACGACAAGCAGCGCGTGGACGGCCCCATCGTGGTGCGCCGGGCGGAGGAGGGCGAGACCCTCACCACCCTGGACGGCGTCAAGCGCGAGCTGTCCGCCGAGGACCTGCTGATCTGCGACAACAGCGGCCCGATCGGCCTGGCCGGCGTCATGGGCGGCGCCTCCACCGAGATCCTCGACCCGGCCGCCGGCCCGGGCACCACCGAGGTGATCATCGAGGCCGCGCACTTCGACACGGTCGCCATCGCCCGCACCGCCAAGCGGCACAAGCTCCCCTCCGAGGCCTCCAAGCGCTTCGAGCGCGGCGTCGACCCGGAGGCCGCCCGCGCCGCCGCGCAGCGCGCCGTCGACCTGCTGGTCCTGATCGCCGGCGGCACCGCCGAGGCCGGGGTCACCGACATCGCCGCGCCGCACCCGCTGCGCACCATCACCATCGCCGCCGACCTGCCCGACCGGGTGGCCGGCACGGTGTACGGCCGCGAGACCGTCACCCGGCGCCTCCAGGAGATCGGCTGCTCGGTCTCCGGCGCCGACGTCCTGGAGGTCACCCCGCCGACCTGGCGCCCCGACCTCACCGACCCGTACGACCTCGCGGAGGAGGTCATCCGGCTGGAGGGCTACGACAACGTCCCCGCCCGGATGCCCAACGTGCCGCCGGGCAAGGGCCTGACCGAGGCCCAGCGGGTGAACCGCCGGATCGGCGTCGCGCTGGCCGGGGCCGGCTACGTCGAGGTCAACAACTACCCGTTCCTCGGCGAGGCCGCCTTCGAGGCGCTCGGCCTGGAGGCGGACGACCGGCGCCGCCGCACGGTGAAGCTGGTCAACCCGCTGAACGACGAGGAGCCGGCGCTGCGCACCACGCTGCTGCCGGGCCTGCTCGGCGCGCTGCGCCGCAACGTCGGCCGGGGCAACACCGACCTGGCGGTCTTCGAGGCCGGCACCGTCTTCCTGCCCAAGGACGAGCTGAGCGTGGCTCCGCGTCCGGCCGTCGACCACCGGCCCAGCGACGAGGAGCTGGCCGCGCTGGACGCCGCGCTGCCGGACCAGCCGCGCCGGATCGCCGTCGCCCTCGCGGGCGAGCGGCTGCCGTCGGGCTGGTGGGGCAAGGGCGCCCAGGCCTCCTGGGCGGACGCCGTCGAGGCGGCCCGTACGGTGGCCCGCGCGGCCGGCATCGAGCTGACCGTCCGCCAGGGCCGGCTGGCGCCCTGGCACCCGGGCCGCTGCGCCGAGCTGCTGGTGGCCGGCACCGACCGGGTGGTCGGCCACGCCGGTGAGCTGCACCCCCGGGTGGTCAAGGCGCTCGGGCTGCCGGCCCGTACCGCCGCGATGGAGATCGACATCGACCTGCTCACCGCCGACGGCGCCGAGCGGGTCAGCGGCCCGACCGTCTCCGGCTTCCCGGTGGCGACCCAGGACGTCGCCCTGATCGTCGACTCCGCCGTCCCGGCCGCCGAGGTCGAGGCCGCGCTGCGCTCCGGCGCGGGCGAACTGCTGGAGGCCATCCGGCTGTTCGACGTGTTCACCGGCGAGCAGGTGGGCGAGGGCAAGAAGTCGCTGGCGTACGCGCTGCGCTTCCGCGCGGTCGACCGCACGCTGACCGCCGACGAGGCCACCGCCGCCCGCGAGGCGGCCGTCGCCGAGGCCGTCGCCCGCACCGGCGCGGTGCTGCGCGGCGCCTGACCGGCAGCGCCCGAGGAGGGCCCCGCCCCGGACTCCGGTCCGGGCGGGGCCCTTTGCGTTTGGTGGCCCGCTCGTTGCTCGCCTTCGCCGTGGCCGTCCTCGCGGGCGCGGTGCTGCGCCGCACCGTCGTCGCGATCGGCATCGCCCTGGCGGTGTCGGTGGCGGTGCCGTTCGTGGCGGAGGCGGTGCGGTTCGACTACCTGCCGCCGATGGAGCGGGCCGTCCATTCGCTCAACGCGGTCACCACGGAGCAGAGTTGGGTCTCCTCCGTCTGGTTCTCGGACGTGGCGGGCAACCGGTACACCTCGGACGAGTTCTATCGCAGGGGGGACACCTACGCGCAGAGCCGGGCGCTGGTGCGCGACGGCGCGTTCACCGCGCACGAGGTCTACCAACCGGCCGGCCGCTACTGGCCGTTCCAGTTCATCGAGGCCGGCTGGATGTTCCTGCTGGCCCTCCTCCTGGCCGCGGCGGCCCTGTGGTGGGTGCGCCGGCGGGCGGCCTGACCTGGGGCTTCGAAGATCGCTTGAAGACGTTCCGTCAAAACCCTTGCGGGAGCGCCACCGAGGGCGTTTCCTTCTTCTTGTTAGGAAAGTTTCCTAACCCATCGAGGAATCGGAGCTCCCATGCGCCCTCAGCCCCGTCGTGCCCTCCGCATCGCCCTCGCCGCCGCCCTGGTGGCCGCGCCCCTGACCGTCGCGGCCACCTCGGCGGCCCAGGCCGCCCCGTCGCCGGCCGGTGCCGTCCGGCTCCAGGGCGTCGGGCTGGACGACCCGCACAAGAAGGACATCGCGATGCAGCTGGTGTCCAGCGCGGAGAACTCGTCGCTGGACTGGAAGGCCCAGTACAAGTACATCGAGGACATCAAGGACGGCCGGGGCTACACCGCCGGCATCATCGGCTTCTGTTCCGGCACCGGTGACATGCTGGAGCTGGTCCAGCACTACACCGACCTCAAGCCCGGCAACATCCTGGCCAAGTACCTGCCGGCCCTGAAGAAGGTCAACGGCACCGACTCGCACGCCGGCCTCGGCTCCGCGTTCGAGAAGGACTGGGTCACCGCCGCCAAGGACGCCGTCTTCCAGCAGGCCCAGAACGACGAGCGCGACCGGGTGTACTTCAACCCCGCCGTCAACCAGGCCAAGAGCGACGGCCTGCGCGCGCTCGGCCAGTTCGCCTACTACGACGCCATCGTCATGCACGGCCCGGGCAACAGCTCGGACAGCTTCGGCGGCATCCGCGCCGCCGCCATGAAGAAGGCCAAGACCCCCGCCCAGGGCGGCGACGAGGCCACCTACCTCAAGGCCTTCCTGGACGCCCGCAAGGTGGTCATGAAGAAGGAGGAGGCGCACTCCGACACCAGCCGGGTCGACACCGAGCAGCTGGTCTTCCTCAACGCCAAGAACTTCGACCTCAACCCGCCGCTGAAGTGGAAGGTCTACGGCGACAGCTACAGCATCGACAGCTGACGTGCCGTCAAGCAGCGGGGCCCGGCGGCTGGTTCACAGCCACCGGGCCCCGCCGTTCCGACTCCGCCGAGGGTGTCAGGCGCTCGCGGTGTAGTCGTAGAAGCCGCGGCCGGACTTGCGGCCCAGCAGGCCGGCGTCGACCATCCGGGAGAGCAGCGGGGGAGCGGCGTACAGCGGCTCCTTGTACTCGTCGTACATCGACTCGGCGATCGAGACGATGGTGTCCAGGCCGATCAGGTCGCACAGCCGCAGCGGGCCCATCGGGTGGGCGCAGCCGGCCTCCATGCCCTTGTCGATGTCGGAGGCGGTGGCCACGCCCGACTCGAACATCCGCACCGCGGAGAGCAGGTACGGCACCAGGAGCGCGTTCACCACGAAGCCGGCCCGGTCACGGGCGCGGATCGGCTCCTTGGCGAGCACCTGGGAGGCGAAGGCCTCGACCCGCTCGGTGGTGGTCGCCGAGGTGGTCAGGGTCGGGATGACCTCGACCAGCTTCTGCACCGGCGCCGGGTTGAAGAAGTGCAGGCCGATCACCTGCTCCGGGCGGCTGGTGGCGGCGGCCAGCTTCACGATCGGGATCGACGAGGTGTTGGAGGCCAGGATCGCGTCGCGGCGCTCGACCACCCGGTCCAGGGTCTCGAAGATCCTGACCTTGATGTCCTCGCGCTCGGCGACGGCCTCGACCACCAGGTCCCGGTCGGCGAAGTCCGACAGCTCCACGGTGAAGGACAGCCGGGCCAGTGCCTCGTCCCGCTGCTCGGGGGTCAGCTTGCCCCGCTTGACCGCCGTCTCCAGGGAGTTGGTCAGCCGGGTGCGGCCGAACTCCAGCGCCTCACCGCTGGCCTCCGACACCAGGACGTCCAGCCCGGCCCGGGCGAAGACCTCGGCGATGCCCGACCCCATCAGGCCGCAGCCGATCACTCCGACGCGCGCGATGTCACTCACTCAGTTGCCCTTCGGTGGTGCTGGGGGTCGCCCAGCTACTGGTGGCCCAGCGAGCTGCTGGTCAACGGGCCGGTGTGCCGGAATGGGTGCACCGGACACCGTCCCGACGACGTTACTACTCCGTACCGGCCAGTAGGTCACCCCCTCCCCGGCGGGGTGCCAGTGCTCGGCCTCACCCGAACGAGTGAGCCGGAGTCCTCGACCCGTGTGCCCGGGCCCGGTGCCGACCGGCGGCGGACAGAATGCCGCAGACGGCCGGGGCGGACCGCGGACCGGACCGGGGGCGCGAAGGGAGCACAGGTGTCGACGGGATCGCTCGCGGGACAGGCCGCCCTGATCACCGGCGCCGGCCGGGGCATCGGCCGGGAGATCGCCATCGGCCTGGCCGCCGAGGGGATGGCCGTCGGACTGGTCGGCCGCACCCACGAGACGCTGACCGACACCCTCAAGGAGTGCGCCAGGCACGGCGCCCGGGGCGTCGCCGTCACCGCCGACGTCACCCGCCCCGGCTCGGTGCGCGAGGCGGTCCGGGTGGTCGAGCGCGACCTCGGGCCGATCGACCTGCTGGTCAACAACGCCGGCCTGGTCGACCGCGCCGAGGTGCCGCTCTGGGAGACCGACGCCAACCAGTGGTGGCAGGTGATCGAGACCAACCTGCGCGGCCCCTACAACCTGCTGCGCTGCGTGCTGCCCGGCATGGTCGCCCGCAAGCGCGGCCGGGTGGTCAACCTCAACTCCGGCTTCGCGCTGCGCCCGGACGGCAACTACACCGCGTACGCCACGTCCAAGGGCGCGCTGCTCCAGCTCTCCGACAACATGGCGGACTCGCTGGCCCGCAACGGCATCGTCGTGCTCGACATCAGCCCGGGCGCGGTGGCCACCGACATGACCGCCGGGATGCCGATGTTCCGGGACACCAAGACCTGGGGGTCCATCCCGTACATGGTCGCGGTCACCGTGGACGCCGCCCGCGGCCGGTTCGACGGGCTGCACGGGCGGTTCATCCACGCCGGCCGGGACGACCTGGAGGAGCTGGTCAACCGGGCCGACGCGATCCGCGCGGCGGACGCCCGGACGCTGCGGCTGCGCCCGTACAAGGACGACGACCCGATGGCGTGACCACCCGGTCGGGCGCGGCGTGGCGACCGGCCCCGGGCTCGTTCTAGGCGCAGAGCTGGCTGGCGGTGACCGGCTTGAGCCCCGCCTTGGCCAGGCCGTCCAGGATGGCGGGCAGCGCGTCCACCGTGCACTGGTGGCCCATGTGCAGCGCCACCACCGAGCCGCCGCGCACCGAGTTCAGCACCCGGCGCTGCAACTCGGCGGCCGGGGGGTCGTTGTAGTCGCGCGGGTCGACGTCGAAGGACAGCACGTGCTCGTACCCGACCGCCCTGGCCTGCTCGCGCACCATCGGGGTGGCGTACTGGGCGGCGGAGGGCCGGAACCAGCGACCGATCGAGCCGGTGAGCCTCTGGAGGCGCTCCGCGCACTGGGCGATCTCCGCGCGTGCCTGGTCCGGCGTCATGGCGGAGATGTCGAGGTGGTTCTGGGTGTGGTTGCCCAGCTCGTGGCCGCCGTCGAGGATCCGCCGGGCCATCTGCGGCTGCTGGTCGAGCCAGCTGCCGACGACCATCACGGTCAGCTTGGCGCCGCGCTGCTCGGCGGCCTCCAGCAGGGCGGTGGCCAGCCTCGGGTCCCCGCTGCCGTGGACGGTGAGCGCCACGTTCCTGCCGGTGCGCGGCCCGTACGCGACCTCGACCGGGGTGCCGGGCGCGAGCGGCGGCAGCGGGGGCGGGGTGGGCGGCGCGGTGGGCTGGGCGACGGCCGGTTCCCCGCCCGGCTGGGGCTCCGCCGGGGTGGCGGGCGCCGCGGAGGCCGGGCCCTCGCCGCCGCTCCAGGCGGGGTCGGTGGTGTGCTGCGGGTCCACGGTGCCGGGGTGCGCGGCGAATGCCCCCGGGTCGGCCCGGCGGGGCGTGCCGGTGCCGCACGCGGCGAGCAGACCGCCGGTGGCGGCGAGGGCGGCGAGTCGGGCGGTGGCGCGCAGCACGGTGCGGCGGTCGGCAGTCATCGGCAGCCAGCATAGAGAGGACGGTCCCGGCGGGCGATCCGGGCCGGTCGTCCGCGCTCGCCTTTGACGTGCACACACTCCGTCACCGGAGTGTTGCGTAAACCTGAACTTCCGCTGTTTCGCCGATGTGTCCTTGGATACGATCGCGGCGCACCGAGAGTTGACAGGCGATCGCCGTACTCTTCCGGCATTTGTGCACAGGGGGCGGACAGGATGTACGAGGACAGCGCGGCCGGCGGCCGCACCGCGGACGTGGACTGGGACTGGGCCGGCGCCGGCGACTGGCAGCCGCCGGGCGAACTGGACACCGGTGTCCCGCACACCGCCCGGATGTACGACTACTACCTCGGCGGCAAGGACAACTTCGAGGCCGACCGCAGGGCCGCCCAGGCCGCGATAGCCGCCTACCCCGCGCTGCCGCTGCTGGCTCGCACCAACCGGCAGTTCCTCGGCCGCGCCGTCGAGTTCGTGGCGAGCCGGGGCGTGCGGCAGTTCCTCGACATCGGCACCGGCATCCCGGCCGTCGGCTCCACCAACGAGGTCGCCCAGCGGGTCGCCCCGGACGCCCGGGTGGTGTACGTGGACAACGACCCGATCGTGGCCACCCACGCTCGCGCCCTGCTGGGGAGCCACCCGGCCGGGCACACCTCGGTGATCGAGGCCGACCTGCGCGACCCGGCCGCGATCCTCTCCCACCCCGCGCTGGCCGGAGCCGTCGACCTCGCCGAGCCGGTCGCGCTGATGCTGGTCGCCGTCCTCCACTTCATCCGGGACGAGGACGGCGCCCAGCGGATCGTCCGCACCCTGCGCGACGCGCTGGCCCCGGGCAGCGCACTGATCCTCTCCCACGGCAGCCCCGACTTCGCCTCCCGCCAGAGCGCCGCCGAGGGCACCCGCATCTACCGCAGCGCCAGCGCCCCGCTCGTGCTGCGCTCCCGGGCCGGCGTCGAACCCTTCTTCGGCGACTGGGAGTTCGCCGGCCCCGGGCTCGTCCAGCTCCCGCTCTGGCGCCCGACCGCGGGCCACGTCCGGACCGCCGAGCTCCCCGAGGGCTGGCAGGACGTCTCGGCGTACGCCGGGGTCGCCTTCAAGGGCTGACGGCCGGTTCGCGGGGCTGGGGCCCGGTGCACAGGGCTGAAGCCCGGTTCGGGAGTTGGGCCCGGCCGGTCCCGGCGTCCCCCTCCGGCGCCGGGACCGGGACCGGACTTCAGAGCCTACGGAACCCCACTGACAATCCCTCATCGCGGCGGCTACCCTGCGGCGTGACCACCGCCCTGCCGCCGCTGCCCCCCGAGGTCGCCCAGCTGCTGGGGGCCCTCGACGCCCCGCCCCGACTCGTCGCCCACCTCGCGCTGGTCCACGAGGTGGCCGAGCTGATCGCGGAGTTCTGCGCCGTCGAGGGCCTGGCATTCGACCGCGAGGCCGTCCGGTACGGCGCCGCGACCCATGACATCGGCAAGACCGTCCACCCCGAGGAACTGTCCGGGCCCGGCTCCCGGCACGAGGCGGCGGGCCACGCCCTGTTGCTCTCCCGCGGCGTCCCGGAGCACCTCGCCCGCTTCGCGCGCAGCCACGCGAGCTGGGACGAGCCCGGCATCACCGTCGAGGAACTGCTGGTCAGCCTCGCCGACAAGGCCTGGAAGAACAAGCGGGTGCGCGGCCTGGAGGACCGGGTGGTCGACCGCCTGGCCGCCGCCACCGGACGGGAGCGCTGGGAGGCGTTCCTCGCCCTGGACGACCTGCTCACCGCCGTCGGCGAGGACGCCCCGCGGCGGCTCGCGGTCCAGGCCGCCCATCCGCTCCGGTAGCGGCCGCCCGCCTGGTCCGGTAGCGGCCGCCCGCCTGGTCCGGTTGCGGGCGCCCACCGGCCGGACCGGGCGGCCCGCCAGCGCCGGACCGGGCGGCCCATCCGGTCCGTACCGGGCGAAAAAGGGCGCGACACGGGGGCCGGGCCGGTGTTAGCTTCCGCGCATGGAACCCCTGAGTGAGAACGAGATCCGCGCGTCCTTCGTCAACTGCTCCAAGGGCGAGGCCCGCCGGCTCAACCTGCCCCGGGGGCTGGCCGAACTTCCCTGGGAGAACCTGGACTTCCTCGGCTGGCGGGACCAGGGCGCCCCCGACCGGGCGTATCTGGTGGCGCCGTACGAGGGCGAGCTGGTCGGCGTGACGCTGCGCTCGCCGATGGTCCGGCGCAGCCTCACCAAGACCAACGTGTGCTCGCTGTGCATCACCGCGCACGCCGGGTCGGGCGTCGCGCTGCTGGCCGCCCGCCGGGCCGGGGCGGCCGGGCGCGAGGGCAACACGGTCGGGGCGTACATCTGCGCCGACCTCTCCTGCTCGCTCTACGTGCGCGGGCTGAAGAAGTCCACCCTGGTCACCCGGCCGAACGAGTCGCTGCCGGTGGAGGTGCAGATCGAGCGGACGGTGGACAACCTCGGCGAGTTCCTCGCCAAGGTGCTCACCGACACGCTCGGCTGACGACGCTCAGTGCTGCCCGCGCAGCTGGTCCAGCTCGCGGCGGTCCCGCTTGGTCGGCCGCCCGGTCCCGCGGTCCCGCAGCCCGGCCGCCGCGACGAACTCGCGCGGCGGCCGCGGCGGGCTGTTGTCGACCAGGCACTCCGCGGCCGCCGCGGCGCCGACCCGCTTGCGGATCAGCTGCCGCACCACCACGACCCGCTCGTACCCCTCCTCGCGGACCCGGACCTCGTCCCCGGGCCTCAGCGCCTGCGCGGGCTTGGCCCGCTCGCCGTTCACCCGGACGTGCCCGGCGCGGCAGGCGGCCGCCGCCAGCGCCCGCGTCTTGACCAGCCGGACCGACCAGATCCAGCTGTCCACCCGCACGCTTCCCTCGTGTTCAGCCATTCCCGGAGCCTACCGAAACGGTGGACGGCGCCTCCTGCACCGCCCAGCCGTTGCCGTCCGGGTCGTTGAAGAACACGAAGTTGTTCCACGCCTCGCCGTGCCCGTCCACCCGGCCCCCGGCCACGAAGTGCTGGACGGGGCTGACCTCCACGCCCCGTGCGGTCAGTTCGGCGTGCGCCTTCTCGATGTCCGGCACCACCAGCTGGAGCCCCTTGACCGACCCGGGCGGGGCGTCGATCACGTCCTTGCCGACCACGATCGAGCACGGCGAGCCGGGCGGAGTCAGCTGGACGACGCGGATCCCGTCCCGCACCCGGGTGTCGTGGTCGACGGTGAACCCGGCCTGCTCCTCGTAGAAGAGCTTCGCGCGGTCCACGTCCGACACCGGGACCACCACGACTTCGAGTTTCCACTCCATCGCCCTCACCCCTCTCGGTCGGGCCCTTCCAGTATCCGTCCGTAATCGCCGCCGGGAGCCGTCCGATAGCCTGAGAACACGATGAATCCCCAGACCACGCGCGCCGGGACCCCGGCGGACACCTCCTTCGCCACCCCGTGGGGCACCTTCGAGCTCACCCGCTTCCCCGCGGACCCGCGCGAGCGGCTGCGGGCCTGGGACGCCGCCGACGAGTACCTGCTGCGCCACCTCGCGGGGGAGACGGACAGCGCGGCCGGCGCCGCGACGGAGCTGGCGGGCCGTACGGTGGCCGTCCTCGGCGACCGCTGGGGCGCGCTGACCACCGCGCTCGCCGGGCACCGGCCGATCCAGATCACCGACTCCCACCTCGGCCGGCAGGCGACCCTGGCCAACCTGGCCCGGGCCGGCGCCGAGGTCGACGAGGAGCGGCTGCGCACCACCCGGGACGCCCCGCCGGAGCGGATCGACGTGCTGCTGGTGCGCGTCCCCAAGAGCCTGGCGCTGCTGGAGGACCAGCTGCACCGGCTCGCCCCGGCCCTCCACGCCGGCACCGTGGTGGTCGGCACCGGCATGGTGACCGAGATCCACACCTCGACCCTCCGGCTGTTCGAGCGGATCCTCGGCCCGACCCGTACCTCGCTGGCCGTCCGCAAGGCCCGGCTGGTCTTCTGCACCCCCGACCCGGCGCTCACCGCCGGCCCCAACCCGTGGCCGCACCGCTACGCGCTGCCGGCGGACGTCGGCGCCGTCTCCGGCCGCACGGTGGTCAACCACGCGGGCACCTTCTGCGCGGACCGGCTCGACATCGGCACCCGCTTCTTCCTGGCCCACCTGCCCACCCCCGCTCCCGGCGCCCGGGTGGTGGACCTCGGCTGCGGCAACGGCGTGGTCGGTACGGCCGCCGCGCTGGCCGGGCCCGGCGCGGAGCTGGTGTTCGTGGACGAGTCGTACCAGGCGGTGGCCTCCGCGGAGGAGACCTTCCGCGCCAACCTGGGCCCGGACGCCCCGGCCGAGTTCCTGACCGCCGACGCCCTGGCGGCGGACGTGGTCGCCCCCGGTTCGGTGGACCTGGTGCTCAACAACCCGCCGTTCCACTCCCACCAGGCGACCACCGACGCGACCGCCTGGCGGATGTTCACCGGCGCCAAGCGGGCGCTGCGGCCCGGCGGGGAGCTCTGGGTGGTCGGCAACCGCCACCTCGGCTATCACGTCAAGCTGCGCCGGCTCTTCGGCAACTGCCGGCTGGTCGCCGGGAACCCGAAGTTCGTGGTGCTGCGGGCCGTCAAGCGCTGACCGGGCACGCCCCGCTCCCGGCCGGGACGCCCCGCCACCCGCCATCCCGCCCCCGCCGGGAGCCGACCGCGAACTCCTTGCATGAATTTTCTACCGCGCGTATATTCATGCCAAGACTAAGGAGGAACGCCATGGCATTGCGAGTCGCCGTCGCCGGCGCGAGCGGATACGCGGGCGGCGAGGTGCTGCGCCTGCTGCTCGGCCACCCGGAGGTGGAGATCGGGGCGCTGACCGGCGGCTCGAACGCGGGCACCAGGCTGGGCGCGCTCCAGCCGCACCTCCTCCCGCTCGCCGACCGCGTCCTGGAGCCCACCACCGCCGAGGTGCTGGCCGACCACGACGTGGTGTTCCTGGCGCTGCCGCACGGCCAGTCCGCCGCCGTCGCCGAGGAACTCGGCCCGAACGTCCTGGTGATCGACTGCGGCGCCGACTTCCGGCTCAAGGCCGCCACCGACTGGGAGCAGTTCTACGGCTCCGCGCACGCCGGCACCTGGCCCTACGGCCTGCCCGAACTCCCCGGCCACCGCGACGCGTTGAAGGGCAGCAACCGGATCGCCGTGCCGGGCTGCTACCCGACGGCCGTCTCCCTGGCGCTGTTCCCCGCGTACGCCGCGCAGCTCGCCGAGCCGGAGGCCGTGGTGGTCGCCGCCTCCGGCACCTCCGGCGCCGGCAAGGCCGCCAAGCCCCACCTGCTGGGCAGCGAGGTGATGGGCAGCGTCAGCCCGTACGGCGTCGGCGGCGTCCACCGGCACACCCCGGAGATGGTGCAGAACCTCACCCCGCTCGCGGGCGAGGCCGTCACCGTCTCCTTCACCCCCACCCTCGTCCCGATGCCGCGCGGCATCCTCGCCACCTGCTCGGCCAAGGCCAAGCCCGGGGTGACGGCCCAGAGCCTGCGCGCCGCCTACACCGAGGCGTTCGCGGACGAGCCCTTCGTCCACCTGCTGCCCGAGGGGCAGTGGCCGCAGACCAGCAGCGTCTACGGCGCCAACACCGCCCTGGTCCAGGTCGCCCTGGACACCACCGCCGGGCGGATCATCGCGATCAGCGCGATCGACAACCTGGTCAAGGGCACCGCCGGCGGAGCGGTGCAGAGCATGAACCTCGCCCTGGGCCTGCCCGAGGAGCTCGGCCTGCCCGTGAACGGAGTCGCACCGTGAGCCGGACCGACAACGTCGGCGTGACCGCCGCCAAGGGCTTCCGCGCCGCCGGGGTGACGGCCGGCCTCAAGGCCTCCGGCAACCCCGACCTGGCCCTGGTGGTCAACGACGGCCCCTCGCTCGCCGCGGCCGGCGTGTTCACCGCCAACCGGGTCAAGGCCGCGCCGGTGCTCTGGTCCGAGCAGGTGCTCAAGGGCGGGCGGGTCTCCGCCGTCGTCCTCAACTCCGGTGGGGCCAACGCCTGCACCGGCCCGCTCGGCTTCCAGGACACCCACGCCACCGCCGAGAAGGCCGCCGCGGAACTGGGCCTCAACGCGGGCGAGGTCGCCGTCGCCTCCACCGGCCTGATCGGCGTCCGGCTGCCGATGGACCTGCTGCTGCCCGGGATCGAGCTGGCCGCGGGCGAGCTCAGCGGGGCCGGCGGCGAGGCCGCCGCGATCGCCATCAAGACCACCGACACCGTGCACAAGACCGCCCAGTACACCAGCCCGGCCGGCTGGACGGTCGGCGGCATGGCCAAGGGCGCGGGCATGCTCGCCCCCAGCCTCGCCACCATGCTGGTCGTCCTCACCACCGACGCCGACGTGGACGCCGCCGCCCTGGACGCCGCGCTGCGCGGCGCCACCCGCACCACCTTCGACCGGATCGACTCCGACGGCTGCATGTCGACCAACGACACCGTCCTGCTGCTCGCCTCCGCCGCCTCCGGCGTCACCCCGGAACGGGCCGAGTTCGCCGAGGCCGTCCGCACGGTCAGCGGCGACCTGGCCCGTCAGCTGATCGGCGACGCCGAGGGCGCGAGCAAGGAGATCCGGATCGACGTCACCGGCGCCGCCACCGAGGACGAGGCGGTCGAGGTCGCCCGCACGATCAGCCGCAACAACCTGCTGAAGTGCGCCATCCACGGCGAGGACCCCAACTGGGGCCGGGTGCTGGCCGCGATCGGCACCACCTCCGCCGCCTTCGACCCGAACGAGCTGGACGTCGCCATCAACGGCGTCTGGGTCTGCAAGGCCGGCGGCGTCGGCGAGGACCGCGACCTGGTGGACATGAAGGGCCGCGAGGTGGTCATCACCGCGAACCTCAACGCCGGTATGGCGGGGGCCACGCTGTGGACCAACGACCTGACGGCCGACTACGTGCACGAGAACAGCGCCTACTCCACCTGATCCGACTGATCCGACAAGGACACGGAACGTGCAGATCGCACCCAAGGGCGAACAGGCCCGCAACAACACCGCGTTGCCCAAGGCCATGACGCTGATCGAGGCGCTGCCGTGGCTGGAGCGCTTCCACGGCAAGACCGTCGTGATCAAGTTCGGCGGCAACGCCATGGTGGACGACGAGCTCAAGTCCGCCTTCGCCCAGGACGTCGTCTTCCTGCGCTACGCCGGTCTGCACCCCGTCGTGGTGCACGGCGGCGGCCCCCAGATCAGCGCCCAGCTCGACAAGCTGGGCCTGGAGTCCAGCTTCACCAACGGCCTGCGGGTGACCACCCCGGAGACCATGGACGTGGTCCGGATGGTGCTGGCCGGCCAGGTCCAGCGCGAGCTGGTCGGCCTGCTCAACGAGCACGGGCCGTTCGCGGTCGGCATGACCGGCGAGGACGCCCACACCATGACGGCCGTCAAGCGCTACGCGGTGGTGGACGGCGAGCAGGTCGACATCGGCCTGGTCGGCGACATCGTCAACATCGAGGCCGGCGCGGTGAAGGCGCTGATCGCCGACGGCCGCATCCCGGTCATCTCCTCGATCGCCCGCGGCGCCGACGGCCACGTCTACAACATCAACGCCGACACCGCCGCCGCCGCCCTGGCGGTCGCCCTCGGCGCCGAGATGCTCGTCGTCCTCACCGACGTCGAGGGCCTCTACAAGGACTGGCCGAACTCCGACGACGTGATCAGCCAGCTCACCGCGAGCGAGCTGGAGAAGCTGCTGCCCGGCCTGGCCAGCGGCATGCTGCCCAAGATGGAGGGCTGCCTGCGCGCCGTCCGCTCCGGCGTGGGCACCGCCCGGGTGCTGGACGGCCGGGTCCCGCACAGCCTGTTGCTGGAGATCTTCACCGACGAGGGCATCGGCACGATGGTCGTGCCGGGCGACGAACCGACCGTGACCGGGGGACTGGCATGACCCGCAACGAGCAGCTCACCGAGCGCTGGCAGCACTCCTTCACCGACAACTACGGCACCCCCCGCCTCCCGCTGGTGCGCGGCGAGGGCTGCAAGCTCTGGGACGCCGACGGCAAGGAGTACACCGACCTGGTCGGCGGCATCGCCGTCAACGCCCTGGGCACCGCCCACCCGGCGATCGTCGAGGCGGTCGGCAGGCAGATCGCCACCCTCGGCCACGTCTCCAACCTCTTCATGGCCGAGCCCACCATCGCCCTCGCCGAGCGGCTGCTGGAGCTGGACGGCCGCGAGGGCGGCCGGGTGTTCTTCTGCAACTCCGGCGCCGAGGCCAACGAGACCGCCTTCAAGATCGCCCGGCGCACCGGCCGCACCCACGTGGTGGCCCTCCAGGGCGGCTTCCACGGCCGGACCATGGGCGCCCTGGCGCTCACCGGCCAGCCCGGCAAGCGCAACCCGTTCCTGCCGCTGCCCGGCGACGTCACCCACGTCCCGTTCGGCGACATCGAGGCGCTGCGCGCGGCCGTCACCACCGAGACCGCCGCCGTCTTCCTGGAGCCCGTCCAGGGCGAGAACGGCGCGATCCCGCTGCCCGACGGCTACCTGGAGGAGGCCCGCGAGATCACCCGGGCCACCGGCACCCTGCTGGTCCTGGACGAGGTCCAGACCGGCGTCGGCCGCACCGGCCACTGGTTCGCCCACCAGGCCCACGAGGGCGTCGAGCCGGACGTCGTCACCCTCGCCAAGGCGCTCGGCGGCGGCCTGCCGATGGGCGCCGTACTGGCCTTCGGCGAGGCCGCCGACCTGCTCACCCCGGGCCAGCACGGCACCACCTTCGGCGGCAACCCGGTGGCCGCCGCGGCCGGCCTCGCGGTGCTGGACACCATCGCCTCCGAGGGCCTGCTGGACCACGTCCGCAAGATCGGCGACCGGCTGCGCACCGGCATCGAGGCGATCGGCGACCCGCTGGTCTCGCACGTGCGCGGCGCCGGCCTGCTGCTCGGCATCGTGCTCACCGAGCCGGTCTCGGACAAGATCCAGGCCGCCGCCCAGGAGGCCGGCTTCCTGGTCAACGCCGCCGTCCCGGACGCCGTGCGGCTGGTCCCGCCGCTGGTGATCACCGAGCAGGAGGCGGACGCCTTCCTGGCCGCCCTGCCCGGCATCCTCCGGACGGTGCGCGAGGGCGCCCCGGCCGATGCGAGCTGACCGCCGTCCGGGAGAATGACCACATGACCGAATCCAACCCCGGCGCATCCGCCACCGGCGCGACGCCGCAGGTCCCCCAGACCCGCACCGCGCGCCACCGGCGGATCGTGGACCTGCTCACCCGCCAGCCCGTGCGTTCGCAGAGCCAGCTCGCCAAGCTGCTCGCCGACGACGGACTCGTGGTGACCCAGGCCACGCTCTCCCGGGACCTGGACGAGCTGGGTGCGGTCAAGATCCGCAACCGGGACGGCGCGCTGATCTACGCCGTCCCGGCGGAGGGGGGCGACCGGACGCCCCGGGCGCCGATGGGGGAGTCGGCCAGCGAGGGCCGGATGGCCCGGCTGGCCGGCGAGCTCATGGTCTCCGCGACGGCCTCCGGCAACCTGGTGGTGCTGCGCACCCCGCCGGGCGCCGCCCAGTTCCTGGCCTCGGCGATCGACCAGGCCGAGGTGTTCGAGATCATCGGCACCATCGCCGGCGACGACACCGTCCTGTTGATCAGCCGCGACCCGGCCGGCGGCCAGGCGCTCGCCGACCACCTCATGCAGCTGGCCCAGGCCAAGGCGCAGTAGTCCTCCCCTCGAACCCCGGCCGACGGTGACCCGTCGGCCGGGGTTTTGTGTTCCATACGGTGTCGTGCATACTTATGCCATCTACCGCACATGTGTGAAGGAGCCAGCGATGACCGCCCAGCAGTCCGCCGACGTCCGCCTCTGGGGCGCTCGCTTCGCCGACGGCCCCTCCGAGGCGCTGGCCAGGCTCTCGGCCTCGGTCCACTTCGACTGGCGCCTCGCCCCGTACGACATCGCCGGCTCCAAGGCCCACGCCCGGGTGCTGCACAAGGCCGGCCTGCTCTCCGACGAGGAGCTGGCCGGCATGCTGGACGGCCTCGACCGGCTGCTCGCCGACGTCGAGGCGGGCACCTTCACCGGCACCGTCGCCGACGAGGACGTGCACACCGCCCTGGAGCGCGGGCTGCTGGAGCGCCTCGGCCCCGACCTCGGCGGCAAGCTGCGCGCCGGACGCTCGCGCAACGACCAGATCGCCACCCTGTTCCGGATGTACCTGCGGGACCACGCGAAGATCATCGGCGGCCTGCTGCTCGACCTCCAGGAGGCCCTGGTCGGCCTCGCCGAGGCGCACCCGGACACCGCGATGCCGGGCCGCACCCACCTCCAGCACGCCCAGCCGGTGCTCTTCGCCCACCACGTCCTCGCGCACGTGCAGGCCCTCGGCCGGGACGCCGAGCGGCTGCGGCAGTGGGACGCCCGCACCGCCGTCTCGCCGTACGGCTCCGGGGCGCTGGCCGGCTCCTCGCTCGGCCTCGACCCCCAGGCCGTCGCCGCCGACCTGGGCTTCGAGGGCGGCTCGGCCGGCAACTCCATCGACGGCACCGCCTCGCGGGACTTCGTCGCCGAGTTCGCCTTCGTGACCGCGATGATCGGCATCAACCTCTCCCGGATCGCGGAGGAGGTGATCATCTGGAACACCAAGGAGTTCGGCTTCATCACGCTGCACGACGCCTTCTCCACGGGCTCCTCGATCATGCCGCAGAAGAAGAACCCGGACATCGCCGAGCTCGCCCGCGGCAAGTCCGGCCGGCTGATCGGCAACCTGACCGGCCTGCTGGCCACCCTCAAGGCGCTGCCGCTCGCGTACAACCGGGACCTCCAGGAGGACAAGGAGCCGGTCTTCGACTCCTGCGACACGCTGGAGGTGCTGCTGCCCGCGTTCACCGGGATGATGGCCACCCTCACCGTGCACCGGGAGCGGCTGGAGGAGCTGGCCCCGGCCGGGTTCTCGCTCGCCACCGACATCGCCGAGTGGCTGGTCAAGCAGGGCGTCCCGTTCCGGGTCGCGCACGAGGTGGCCGGCGCCTGCGTCAAGGTCTGCGAGGCCGAGGGCATCGAGCTGTCCGACCTGACGGACGAGCAGTTCGCCGCGATCTCCGGGCACCTGACCCCCGAGGTGCGCTCGGTGCTCAGCGTCCACGGCGCCATCGCCTCGCGCAACGGGCGCGGCGGCACCGCCCCCTCGGCGGTCGCGGTCCAGCTCGCCGAGGTGAAGGCGGACCTGGCGCGGCAGCAGGAGTGGGCCGAGCGCTGAACCACCCCGTCAGGGCCGACCCCTGGCACGGCGCGCGAGGGGCGCGGCGGTCCGACCGCCGCGCCCCTGCGGCGTCCGCGCCCCGGCCCGGGCGTAACCGGCCCCGCGCCGGTCCGTCATGCACGGTGTGTGCACCGCCCTCCCACCCGTCCCGTCCGCCGAGGACGTCTACCTCGCCGACCGGCGCCGCCGCGTGGTCCGCGAGACCGTCGCCGCCCTGCCCGGCCGCTGCCCGCAGCTGGTCGCCGCCCTCGCCGAGGACCCTCCGCCCACCTACCGTGAGCTCTCCGAGCGGCTCGGCATGCCCCGTGGCTCGATCGGCCCCACCCGTTCCCGCTGTCTGGCCTGCCTGCGGGTGCTGCTCCACTCGGAGCGCTACCCCTGAGCGCAGCCCCGGCGGCCAGGGCGGATCCCGTGCGGCGCAAGGGGTGACCCTCCTCACGTCTGCTCCCGCGAAGGTTGATCGGAGCTGACACCCGGGTAGAGCGCTGGCGAACGCAGCTCTTGACGGTGGCGCGATCGCTCGGATACTGAGCGTGAGCGCGCCACCCTCTGCGCGCCGGGCACGACGACTGGGGAGGCCCCTCCACATGGGCATGAGCGTGATCATCTCGGCTGCCGAGGCCGAGGACGCGGAGCAGATCCTCAAGCTCCAGTACCTCGGTTACCAACCCGAGGCCGAGCTGTACGGCGACTGGGCGATCGAGCCCCTGACGCAGAGCCTGGAGAGCCTGCGCGCCGAACTGTCCGAGCAGCACGTCCTGGTCGCCCGGCTGGGCGACGAGGTGGTCGGCACCGTCCGCGGCCACATCGGTGCCGACGGCGTCGGCCGGATAGGGCGCCTGGTCGTCCATCCGCGGATGCAGCGCCACGGCCTCGGCGGCCGGCTGCTGGACGCCCTGGAGCGGCGTCTCGCCCAGGACGGCCCGGTGAGCGCCTACCGGCTGTTCACCGGCCACCGCAGCCTCGGCAACCTGCGCCTCTACGCCCGGCAGGGGTACCGCCAGACCCGGATCGAGCAGGTCAGCAGCCGGCTGAGCGTCGTCCACCTGGAGAAGGACGCCACGCCGCCGCTCGCCGCGACGGCCTGAGCCCGCCGCCCCGCATGCTCCTCGGCGCCGCCATCCGGATCAGCGGTGGCGGCGCCGAAACGTATCCGCACTGGTCACAGCCCCGGATGTCCGCATTGCGGACAGCAACGCCAAAAGAATTGGGCGGAATTCGGCCCATCTGTTTTACTGGTTCACATGACTGCGACGACGAACTGGACCCCCACCGGCACGCTGCCGGCAGGTGAGTGTGCCATGTGCCGTCGAATGTGTCACCGCTGAGGGCCATCGCCCCCGGCACCCCGTCGAGGGTGCCCCCTCCTCGCGCCCCGAAGCGAGACTCCGGCGCCGCTCCCGCCCGTGCGAGCGCGCCCCACCTCCCGTACCCGTCCCCCCCCGGCGTCCCCGCCCACCCGCGGGCGCCGTGACCCGCCAGGGCCACGCCGTCGCGCTCCCGGGGTGACAGGTCCGGACCCCCCTGGCGCAGCGCCGTGACGCCGCCGCCGACCACGGTTCGCCGGTCGGCCGGCCGAATCGCCCCGCGCGCCCCCGACCCACGGAAAGCCGCTGTGATCACCACCACGGACCTGACGAAGGTCTACCGTTCCCGAGGCCGCGAGGTGACCGCCCTCGCCGGCGTCGACCTGCACGTCCGCCCGGGCGAGGTCTACGGCGTCGTCGGCACCAGCGGTGCCGGCAAGTCCACCCTCATCCGCTGCGTGAACATGCTGGAGCGACCCACCTCCGGCACGGTCACCGTGGACGGGGTCGAACTGACCGCGCTGCCCGGTGGCGAGAACCGGGCCGGCAAGGAACTGCGCGAGGCCCGCCGCCGGATCGGCATGGTCTTCCAGCACTTCAACCTGCTCTCCTCGCGGACCGTCCAGGAGAACGTCGAACTCCCGCTGGAGATCATCGGACTGGACCGCACCGAGCGCCGCCGCAAGGCCGCCGAACTGCTCGACCTGGTCGGCCTCGGCGACAAGGCCCGCAGCTACCCCCAGCAGCTCTCCGGCGGCCAGAAGCAGCGCGTCGGCATCGCCCGGGCACTCGCCGGCGACCCCAAGGTGCTGCTCTCCGACGAGGCCACCTCGGCGCTCGACCCGGAGACCACCCGCTCGATCCTCAAGCTGCTGCGCGAGCTCAACCAGCAGCTGGGCCTCACCGTCCTGCTGATCACCCACGAGATGGACGTCATCAAGTCCGTCTGCGACTCCGCCGCCCTGATGCGCGGCGGCCGGGTGGTCGAGTCCGGCGAACTGACCGACCTGCTGGCCGAGCCCGGCTCGGAACTGGCCCGCGAGCTGTTCCCGCTCAGCGAGTTCGGCACCGGCCGGGCCGGGTCCACCGTGCTGGAGATCACCTTCCAGGGCGACAGCTCGGCCCAGCCGTTCGTCTCCCAGCTCGCCCGCACCTACCAGATCGACATCAACATCCTCGGCGCCGCGGTGGAGACCATCGCCGGCCGGATGGTCGGCCGGATGCGGGTGGAGCTGCCCGGCGGCCACCAGGACAACGTGGTGCCGATCGGCTACCTGCGCGAGCAGGGCCTCCAGGTGGACGTCCTGGACTCGAACGGCATCGGCACGGCGAACGGAGTGGTGGCATGACCTGGGACCAGATGCAGGAGCTGATGTGGCCCGCCACCCAGGAGACCCTCCAGATGGTCGGCGTGTCGACCCTCTGCACCGTCCTCCTCGGGCTGCCCCTCGGCGTGCTGCTGGTGCTCACCTCCAAGGGCGGCGTGCTCCAGAACCAGCCGGTCAACAAGGTGCTCGGCGCGGTCGTGAACCTCACGCGCTCGATGCCGTTCATCATCCTGATGATCGCGCTGATCTCCTTCACCCGCTGGGTGACCGGCAACTCCCTCGGCTGGCAGGCGGCCACCGTGCCGCTGACCGTGGGCGCCATCCCGTTCTTCGCGCGGCTGGTCGAGACCTCCGTCCGCGAGGTCGACCGCGGGCTGGTCGAGGCCGTCCACGCGATGGGCGGCGGCACCTGGACGCTGGTCCGCAAGGTGCTGGTCCCCGAGGCGCTGCCCGGCATCGTGGCCTCCGTCACCACCACGGTCATCGCGCTGATCGGCTACTCGGCGATGGCCGGCACCGTCGGCGGCGGCGGCCTCGGCGACCTCGCGTACCGGTACGGCTACCTGCGGTTCGAGACCTCCTTCATGTGGATCATCGTGGCGGAGATCGCGGTCATCGTCACCGTGATCCAGCTGGCCGGCGACTACGCCGTGCGCCGGCTGGCCGGCCGGGGCCGCGGCGGCGGACGCACCCGCCTGCTGCCCCGCCAGCGCGCCGCCGCCCCCGCCCCCGCCCCCGCCGACAAGGACCTCGTCGCCCCCTAGACCTCCCTCGTCCGACCCCGGACGCGGCTCCCCGTTCCACGCAGAAAGGCACTTTTCGTGCGCAACGCCCTGAAGTTCACCAGCATCCTCGCCACCGCCGGCGTCGCCCTCTCGCTCGCCGCCTGCGGCAGCTCCGGGTCCTCCTCCTCGGACCCGAACGCACCGCTCAAGATCGCGGCGACCCCCACCCCGCACGGCCAGATCCTGAAGTTCGTCAAGGACAACCTCGCGGAGAAGGCGGGCCTCAAGCTCGACATCAAGGAGGTCACCGACTACGTGACCCCCAACACGGCGGTGCAGGACGGTTCGGCCGACGCCAACTACTTCCAGCACGTGCCGTACCTGGAGGACTTCAACAAGAAGAACGGGACCGACATCGTCTCGGTCGAGACCGTCCACCTGGAGCCGCTGGGCGCCTACTCCAAGAAGGTCAAGTCGCTCGCCGACCTGCCGGACGGCGCCACCGTGGGCCTGCCCAACGACGCCACCAACGAGGGCCGCGCGCTCAAGCTGCTCGCCGACAACAAGCTGATCACCCTCAAGGACGGCGCCGGAACCGCCGCCACCCCGGCCGACGTCACGGGCAACCCGAAGAACCTCAAGTGGAAGGAGCTGGAGGCCGCCCAGCTGCCCCGCTCCGTCTCCGACCTGGACGCCGCCGTCATCAACGGCAACTACGCGATCGAGGCCGGTCTGAAGCCGACCAGCGACGCCCTGGTGCTGGAGAAGGCCGAGAACAACCCGTACGCCAACATCCTGGCCGTGAAGAAGGGCAAGGAGAACGACCCGCGGGTGAAGAAGCTGGCCGAGCTGCTGCACTCCGCCGAGGTCAAGAAGTACATCGACGACACCTTCCAGGGCGCCGTCATCCCGGCCTTCTGAGCCGCGCTCCGCACCACGTCCTGACCCCGACCGGGCCCCGCCGCACCTCGGCGCGGGCCCGGTCGGGCAGTATGCACCGGGGACGCTCCGGCCGGGCCGCCACCTGACACGCCGTCGTTCGATCTGACGTACCGTCGTGCGGGCGGGCGCACCGCGTGGCACCCGGGGCACGACCGAGGCGTACGGTGTTGTGTTCACGACCCGGCGAGGAGAGACGGCATGGCAGCGAGCTTCCCCGAGACCGCCATCAGCACCGATCGGCTGCTGCTGCGACCCCTTGTGGAGGACGACGCCCCCGGCCTGGCCACGATGATGGCCGACGACCTCGTGCTCGCCTGGACGGACCTCCCGCAGCCCTTCACCGAGGAGTACGCGACCGAGCTCGTCCGCACCCTCGCCCCCGCCCACCGGGCCGCCGGGCGCGGCATCGTCTTCGCCGTCACCGAGCACCTGACCCAGCGCCTGGTCGGCCTGGTCGAGCTGCGCAACACCGACTGGCGGCTGCGCAGCACCGAGATCTCCTACGTCACCGCCGTCTGGGCGCGCGGCGAGGGCTACGCCCCGGAGGCCGTCCTCGGCGTCGCCCAGTGGCTGTTCGAGGACCGCGGATTCCTGCGCCTGGAGCTGCGCACCGCCGCCGGGAACACCGCCGCCCAGCAGGTCGCCCAGAAGGTCGGTGGCATCAGCGAGGGCGTGCTGCGCAGCGCCTGGATAGTCAGGGAGGGGTCCGGCGAGGCGGCCGCGGGGGAGCCGGCGGGCCGCCGCGCCGGGGCGGAGAGCCGCAGTGACCTGATCCTGTGGAGCCTGCTCCCGGAGGACCTGGAGACGCCGGAGCCGCAACACGCGGGCTGGCACGGCGAGGACCGCTACGTGCTGCGCGACTGAGCCCGCCCGGCTCCCTCCGGTCCGTCCGCCCGGCTGTCCGCGCCCGTGACGACCGGTCTGTTCACCCGGCGCGGACATGTGTGCGAGATGTCGGGTTCCCGGGGATCGCACCCGGTAGCCTCGGCACCGGCACCGCAGGACGGCGGATCGAGTGCCGCACCGAGTCGAGGGAGAACGGCCGCAGATGGCTGACCGGATCACGGTCATCGGGTGGGACGGCACACCGCTGACCGAGGCCGCCGGCGCGGCGCTCGCCGCGGCGACCCTGGTGGCCGGCGCCCCCTACCAACTCAGCGCCCTCCCGGTGCCGGAGTCCGCCGAGCGGATCGCCCTCGGCAACATCCGGCAGGTCGCACGCCGGATCGCCGAGCACCGCGGCGCGGCCGTCGTGGTCGCCGAGGGCGACCCCGGCTTCTTCGGCGTGGTGCGCACCCTGCGCCGCCCCGAGTACGGCCTCGAACTGGAAGTGCTGCCCGCCGTCTCCTCGGTGGCCGCCGCCTTCGCCCGGGCCGGCATGCCCTGGGAGGACGCCCAGGTGGTCAGCGCGCACGGCGGACGGCTGCGCCGCGCGGCCAACATCTGCCGGGCCCACCCCAAGGTCGCGGTGCTCACCGCGCCGGGCGCCGGGCCCATCGAACTCGCCCTGATGCTGCGCGGGGTGCACCGGACCTTCGTGGTCTGCGAGGCCCTCGGCACCCCGGACGAGGCCGTCACCGTCCTCACCTCCGACCGGATCGCCGACCATGTGTGGCGCGACCCCAACGTGGTTCTGGTGATCGGCGGCGCCGCCCAGTCCGCGGTGGACGAGGCGGCCGGCTGGCTCGCCGGGCGCCCGGTGGGCTACCCCGGCGCGGAACGCGGCTGGGCGCTCCCCGGTGATGCCTACGCGGCCGCCGGGCGCACGGAGGGCGAGACGGGCGCGCCGGAGGCACTGCCCGCTCACGTACGCGCCCTGGTCCTGGCCCGGCTGGGGCCCCGCCCCGGGGACCTGGTCTGGTCGGTCGGCGCCGGTAGCGGCGCCCTCGCGGTGGAGGCGGCGCGGTTCGGCGCGGCCGTCGTCGCCGTCGAGGGCTCCCGCTCGGCCTGCGCCCGGCTGACCGTCAACGCCCGCCGCTACGGCGTCGAGGTGGAGGCCGTGTACGGCAGCGGCCCCGAGGTGCTGGGCGGCCTGCCGGAGCCGGACGCGGCGGTGGTGGAGTGCGGCGGCCTCGACGTGGTGCGGGCGGTGCTGGCCCGCCGCCCCGAGCGCTTCGTCGCGCTGCCCCGGACCCTCGGCGAGGCCCAGGAGGTCCACCGGGCCATCGTCGGCGCCGGTTACCGAGCGGACGGCACACTGCTCCAGGCGACCGCGTTGCGGCCGGTGGGGGAGGACGACGGGCTGGCCCTGGGGGCCGCCGGGAGCGGCACGCTGGTGCTCTGGGGTGAGCAGATCGGGTGAAGGCCTCGCGCGCGCCCGGCGCACACCCGGGGCCCGCCCGGGGCGCGTCCCGCGGCCGCCCGGTGGCACCGACGGTGATCCAGGTCGCATCCGGACACCGATTCGAGAGGTGACCGGGCCGGGCCGGTAGTGTGACGTCCTGGTGGCCGCAGCGGTCGGCGCCCCACCCGATTCAGTCGGTTTGTCACCTTTTTGACGTGGTGCAACCCGGCCCTGTTCGGAGTGTGGGCGATTCGACGGGCCTCGTGCCGGACCTGGAGAATGCCGTAGGGTCCGGTGCGGTCGTGCCGGTTGCCCCGGGTTGTCGTTGTTTCAGACGATGTGCCGCCCCGGGTGGGCGGTGCGCCGGGCAGGGGTGCCGCAGCGCACCGGATGGACTTGGGCCGCAGCGCCACGGCGCGGCGGCCGCACGTGGTTAGGGGCGGGTCGGTGCAGGTTCGGCCCGCGCGGATGGGCGTTGCGATCGGTGATCGCGCCGCCGAGGGCGCGGCAGCGGCCTGGAAGGAGCTTTGACAATGACCGATGGCGGCCACGTCCCGGGCGAGGGACTGCCGGAGCACCTGAACGCCGGGCCGGACGTGCTCGGCGGACCGGAGGGCGTCGCGGGCGTTGCACCCCTCCAGGGCGTCGCGACGGACGGCGGCGTGATCCCGAACCCGGCGGCCCCGATCGGGGGCGTCCCCGGCGCGGTGCCCCCGGGCGCCGGCGTCATCCCGCCGCAGGGCCAGCACGGCTACGGCGTTCCCGGCGAGGGCTGGGCCGTCGACCAGGGCGCACCGCGCCCGGCCTTCCACTTCCTCGACCAGCCCGACACGCCGGACGGCCTGGACGACGATGACGACGTGCTGCTGATGCCCGGCCCGCAGGGCTCCTGGGGCGAGCCGGTGGCGCCCGCCCCGCAGCCGGACGGCACCCCGGTCGAGCCGTCCTGGCCGCCGGTGGACCCGCCGGTGTTCGGCACCGAGCACGCCGTCCAGCCGCAGCCCGTCCCGGCGCAGGCGCAGGTCCAGCAGCCGGTGACGCAGGCTCAGCAGCCGCGCCGCCCGCTGCACGCCGGCCCGCCGATCCCGGACCCGTCGCTGATGACCGGCCAGGTGCCGGTCCGCTCGCTCGCCGACCGCGGCCCCTCGCAGGGCGGCACGCCCGCGCACGGCATCCCGGTGGTCGGCCGTCCGCCGGTGGCCGAGGGCGTGGCCCCGGCGCAGCCCGCCGTGCCGCAGGCCGCCGTCCCGGTCGCTCCGGGGGTTCCCGGGGCTCCGGTGGCGGACGGGCAGCAGGTGCCGCAGGCTCAGGACTTCCCGCAGGCTCAGGACTTCCCGCAGGCGGAGCAGGTCCCGCAGGCCGAGCAGGTTCAGCAGGTCCACCAGGTCGAGCAGGCCCACCAGAGCTACCAGACCCAGCAGGTCCAGCAGGTGGCGCAGGCCTCGCCGCCGGTCGAGGCCCTGCCGGCCGTCGAGACGGTCGGGGCGATCGAGGTCATCGAGGTGGTCGAGACGCCGGAGACGGCCCAGGTCGCCCAGGCCGCCCATGCCGTGACGGCTCCTGAGGCCGCCACGGAGGCTGCCGTGGCCCAGCCGGCCCCGGTCGAGGGCGCCGCCCAGCCGGTGGCCGAGGCGGCTGCCGCGCCCGTCGCCGAGGGTGTCGCCGTCGAGCCCGTCGCGGGCGAGGGCGTCGCTGCCGAGGGTGTCGCCGCTGTTCCGGCCGAGCAGCCCGAGGCCGCGGCCCCGGCCGGTCAGCCCCGCCGGATCTCCGCGTTCCTCGCCGCTCCCACCTCCCACGGCCTGCCCAAGGTCGCGGCGGCGGAGCAGGCCCCGGCCGTCGCGGAGACGGCCCAGCAGCAGGTCGCGCCGATAGCGGCCGTCGAGGAGCCGCAGGTCGTCGAGCCCGGCCAGGTCGTCGAGGCCGTGGTGGGTGCCGAGCCGGCTCCGGCCGCTCCGGCCGCCGAGCAGGTCCCCCTGGCCGAGACCGCGCCGGAGGCCGCAGCCGAGCAGGTCGCGGAGCCGGTCACCGAGCCGGTGGCCGAGACCGCGGTGGTCACCGGCGAGATGCCGTCGGGCCAGGCGGTCGCCGAGGCCGCGGCCGAGGGCGAGCAGCCGCAGGCCGAGGTCCCGGCCGAGGCGCCCGCCGAGCCGGTCGAGCAGACCGAGCAGGCCGAGCAGGCCGAGCCGCTCGCGGAGCAGACCGCAGGGGCGCCCGAGGCCGCCGCTGCCGTGGCCGAGCCGGTCGAGCCGGTGGCCGAGGCAGCCGTCGGGGCCGTCGCGGAGCCCGTCGCCGCCGAGCCCGTCGCGGAGGAGCCCTCACCCGCCGAGGGCGCCGGCGCGCAGCCCGCCGCCGAAGCGCAGCCCACCGAGGAGCAGGCCGCCGAAGCGCAGCCCGCCGCCACCCCGGAGGCCGAGGCCCCCGCCGAGCAGGCCCCGGCCGCGCCCGTCGCCGCCGAAGCGGAGTCCGCCCCCGTCGCGGAGCCCCCCGTCGCGGAGCCCGGCGCCGTCGAGCCCGTCCAGGAGCCCGCCGCCGAGGCGCCGGCCGAGGCCGCCCAGCCGGCTGCCGAGGAGGCGGCACCCACCGAGGGCGCCGACGCGCAGGCCACCGTCGGCGCGCAGCCCACCGAGGAGCAGGCCACCGACGAACAGCCCGCCGCCGCGGAGGCTCCCGAGGCGCAGGAACCGCAGGCCGAGCAGCCGGAGCAGTCGGAGCAGCAGCCCGAGGAGCCCGCCGAGCCGCGCGGCCCGGCCGCCCCCGGCTACGACGAGGCCGGCCGCGACGCCGTCCACCAGGTGATCCGCGAGCGCCGCGACATCCGCAACGGCTTCCGTCCGGACCCGATCCCGCACGAGGTGCTGATCCGCGTCCTGGAAGCCGCCCACACCGCGCCCAGCGTCGGCTACTCCCAGCCCTGGGACTTCGTGGTGATCCGCTCGGCCAAGACCCGCAAGCGGATGCACGCCCTGGCCGAGCGCCAGCGCGAGGCGTACGCGGACTCGCTGCCCAAGGGCAGGGCCAAGCAGTTCAAGGAAATCAAGATCGAGGCCATCCTCGAAACCCCGGTCAACATCGTGGTGACCGCCGACCGCACCCGCGGCGGCCGGCACACCCTGGGCCGCCACACCCAGCCGCAGATGGCCCCGTACTCGGCCGCCCTGGCCGTCGAGAACCTCTGGCTGGCCGCCCGCGCCGAGGGCCTGGGCGTCGGCTGGGTGAGCTTCTTCGACGACGAGGAACTGGTCCGCGAGCTCGGCCTGCCCGAGCACCTGGAGGTCGTCGCCTACCTGTGCGTCGGCTTCGTCGACGAGTTCCCGGACGAGCCCGAGCTGGAGCAGCAGGGCTGGGCGAAGAAGCGCCCGCTGTCCTGGGTCGTCCACGAGGAGCAGTACGGCAACCGCGCGCTGCCCGGCGAGGAGCCGCAGAGCCTGCTCGCCGACACCCTGCGCGGCATCCGGCCGCTGGACGCCAAGGCGCTCGGCGAGGCCTGGGACCGGCAGAAGCGGATGACCAAGCCGGCCGGCTCGCTCGGCATGCTGGAGATCATCTCCGCCCAGCTGTGCGGCCTGTCCCGCAAGTGCCCGCCGCCGATCCCGGAGCCCGCCTGCGTGGCCGTCTTCGCCGGGGACCACGGCGTGCACGCCCAGGGCGTCAGCCCCTGGCCGCAGGAGGTCACCGCCCAGATGGTCGGGAACTTCCTGGCCGGGGGAGCGGTGATCAACTCCTTCGCCAAGCAGATCGGCACCGAGGTCTGCGTGGTCGACGTCGGCGTCGCCGCCGAGCTGCCGGACGCCGTCCAGCAGGGCCGTGCCACCGGCCTGCTGCCGCGCAAGGTCCGTCCCGGCACCGCCGACATGACCCAGGGCCCGGCGATGAGCCGCGAGGAGGCCCTCAAGGCCATCGAGGTCGGCATCGAGACCGCCCGCGACCTGGTCGCCGCGGGCAACAAGGCGCTGGTCACCGGCGACATGGGCATCGCCAACACCACCGCCTCGGCCGCCCTGATCTCGGTGTTCACCGGCCTCGACCCGGCCGAGGTCACCGGCCGGGGCACCGGCATCGACGACGAGACCCACGCCCGCAAGATCGAGGTCGTCCGCGCCGCGCTGGCCCTGCACCAGCCCGACCCGAGCGACCCGGTCGGCGTCCTCGCCGCCGTCGGCGGCCTGGAGCACGCCGCCCTGGCCGGCTTCCTGCTGGGCGCCGCCTCGCTGCGCACCCCGGTGATCCTCGACGGCGTCATCGCCGGCTCGGCCGCGCTGGCCGCCAAGGCCATCGCCCCCGAGGTGCTGGCCGCCTGCATCGCGGGCCACCGCTCCGCCGAGCCCGGCCACCAGGCCGCGCTGGCGAAGCTCGGTCTGCGGCCGCTGATCGACCTGGACCTGCGGCTCGGCGAGGGCACCGGTGCCCTGCTGGCCCTGCCGCTGGTGCAGAGCGCGGCCCGGGCGATGCACGATGTAGCCACCTTCGACTCCGCCGGAGTCACCGAGAAGGCCTGACGCATCCCGTCACCGCTCCGCGGTCCGGCCCGAGGGCGCGCCGGACCGCGGAGCGGTGTCGTGCCGTACCGTTCCCCCGCCCTCACCCCCGATCAGGAGCACCGCCGATGACCGCGCCCACCCCGCACCCCAGCACCGAGGGCCGCACCCCGTACCCGGTCGGCCTGCTGCTGGCCGGCCGCCGTGTCGTCGTGGTCGGCGGCGGCCAGGTCGCCCAGCGACGGCTGCCCGCCCTGATCGCCTCCGGCGCCGACCTGCACCTGATCTCGCCGGCCACCACCCCGGCCGTGCAGGCCATGGCCGACGCCGGCGAGCTCACCTGGCACGCCCGCCCGTACCGGGACGGCGACCTGGCCGGCACCTGGTACGCCCTGGTCGCCACCGACGACCCGGCCGTCAACGAGGCCGTCAGCGCCGAGGCCGAGCGCGAGCGGGTGTTCTGCTCCCGCAGCGACGACGCCGCCGCGGCCACCGCCTGGACCCCGGCCTCCGGCCGCGACGCGGGCGCCACCGTCGCCGTCCTCACCGGCGACCCGCGCCACTCCGCCGCCCTGCGCGACGCCATCGTGGACGGCCTGCGGGACGGCTCGCTCGCCGCCCGCCAGTACCGCTCGCACGGCGCCGGCGTCGCCCTGGTCGGCGGCGGCCCCGGCGACCCGGACCTGATCACCGTGCGCGGCCGCCGCCTGCTCGCCGACGCCGACGTCGTGGTCACCGACCGCCTCGCCCCGCGCGAACTGCTCGCCGAACTGCCCGAGCACGTCGAGGTGATCGACGCCTCCAAGATCCCGTACGGCCGGTTCATGGCCCAGGAGGCGATCAACCGCACCCTGATCGAGCACGCCAAGGCCGGCAAGTTCGTGGTCCGGCTCAAGGGCGGCGACCCGTACGTCTTCGGACGCGGCGGCGAGGAACTGCTCGCCTGCGCCGAGGCCGGCCTCCCGGTCACCGTCGTGCCCGGCATCTCCAGCTCGATCAGCGTGCCCGCCGCGGCCGGCGTCCCGGTCACCCACCGCGGCATGACGCACGAGTTCACCGTGATCTCCGGACACGTCGGCCCGGACGACGAGCGCTCGCTCACCAACTGGGAGGCCGCCGCGAAGATGAGCGGCACCCTGGTGCTGCTGATGGCCGTGGACAAGATCGGCGCGATAGCCGCCCGGCTGGTCGAGCACGGCCGGCCCGAGGACACCCCGGTGGCGATCGTCCAGGAGGGCACCACCGCCGCCCAGCGCCGGGTGGACGCCACCCTCGGCACCGTCGCCGCGGTGGTCGAGGCCGAGGGCGTCAAGCCCCCGGCGGTCATCGTCGTCGGGGACGTGGTCAACGTGCTGGCCGCCGCGTTCCGGCACTGACCGCGCGGCCGTACGGAGTGGGCGGCCGTACGGAGTGGGAAGTCGGCCCGTCCGACTTCCTACTCCAGCGGCTGCTCCGTCCAGATGACCTTGCCGGTCGCCGTGTACCGCGTCCCCCAGCGGTCCGCGAACTGCGCGACCAGGAACAGCCCGCGCCCGCCCTCGTCCTCGGTCGCCGCGTACCGCAGGTGCGGCGAGGTGCTGCTGCCGTCCGACACCTCGCAGATCAGCGACCTGTCCCGCAGCAGCCGCACCCGGATCGGCGCGGAGCCGTACCGGATCGCGTTGGTCACCAGCTCGCTCAGGATCAGCTCGGTGACGAACGCGGTCTCCTCCAGCCCCCAGGCCGTCAGCCGCTCCGCCACGGCGGCCCGGACCTCGCCCACCGCCGCCGGGTCGGAGGGCACCTCCCACTGCGCCACCCGGTCCGGCGCCAGCACCTTCGTCCGCGCCACCAGCAGGGCGATGTCGTCCTTCGGGTGCGCCGGCAGCAGCGCCCCGAGCACGTCCGCACAGGTCTGCTCGGGCGTGCGCGACGGCCTGGCCAGCGCCGCCCGCAGCAGCTCCAGCCCCTCGTCGATGTCCCGCTCGCGGTCCGTCACCAGCCCGTCCGTGTACAGCACCAGCCGACTGTCCTCGGCCAGTTCCAGCTCGACGGTCTCGAACGGCAGCACCGCCAGCCCCAGCGGCGGCCCGGTCGGCACCTCCGGGAACACCACCCGGCCCTCCGGGTCCACCACGGCCGGCGGCGGGTGCCCGGCGGTGGCCATGGTGCAGCGCCGCGACACCGGGTCGTAGATCGCGTACAGGCAGGTAGCCCCGGCCGGCCCCGTGCGCTCGCCGCCCGCCGCCTCCTCCTGGTCGATCCGGTTCACCAGCTCGTCCAGGTGCCCCAGCAACTCGTCCGGCGGCAGGTCCAGGGTCGAGAAGTTGTGGATCGCCGTGCGCAGCCGGCCCATCGTCGCCGCCGCGTGCAGCCCCTGCCCCACCACGTCCCCGACCACCAGCGCCACCCGCGCGCCCGGCAGCGGGATCACGTCGAACCAGTCCCCGCCCACCCCCGCTTGGGCCGGCAGGTAGCGGTGCGCCACCTCCAGCGCGCTCTGGTCCGGCAGGCTGCGCGGCAGCAGGCTGTGCTGGAGCGTCACCGCCATGGTGTGCTCCCGGGTGTAGCGGCGGGCGTTGTCGATGCACACCGCCGCGTGCGCCACCAGCTCCTCGGCCAGCGCCAGGTCCTCCGCCTCGAACGGCTCCGCCCGCTGCGCCCGCCAGAACCGGGCCACCCCCAGCAGCACCCCGCGTGCCCGCAGCGGCACCCGCACCAGCGAGTGCACCCCGTACGCCAGCACCAGCGCCGACCGCTCCGGGTCCTGCCGGCGCCATTCGGTGGCCTCCGCCAGCCGAGGCTCGATGTCCGGCTCGCCGCCGCGCAGCGCCCCGGCCAGCGGCGTCGCGGGCACCACGTCCAGCACCGTGCCCACCGGGTGGAACGGCGCGTCCTCCCGGACGCCCGTCACGGCGACGCGGCGCATCCGCCCCATCGACGGGCCCGGCGGGGGCTCCTCGCCGGTCAGCACCTGGTCCGCCAGGTCCACCGTGACGAAGTCCGCGAACCGCGGCACCGCGACCTGCGTCAGCTCCTCCGCCGTCCGCGTCACGTCCAGAGTGGTGCCCACCGTCACCCCGGCGTCGTACAGCAGCCGCAGCCGCCGCTGCGCCCGCTCGGCCCGGCCGGACAGCGCCGCCAGCTCGGTGGAGTCGCGCAGCGTGGCGACGCAGCCGGGCGGGCCGAGCCCCTGGTCGATCAGCCGCACGTTCACCGCCAGCAGCCGCTCCCCGGACAGCACCACCTCGTCGGTCACCGGGCGGCCCGCGGTCAGCAGCTCCAGCGGCGCCCGCTCCAGGCCCAGCTCGGCCACCGGCCGGCCCTCTGCGTCCGGCGGCAGGTCCAGCAGCCGGCGCGCCTCGTCGTTGCACAGCAGCAGCCGCTCGTCCCCGCCGACGATCATCACGCCCTCGCGCACCGCGTGCAGCACCGCCGCGTGGTGTTCGTACATCCTGGTCATCTCGACCGGGCCCAGCCCGTGCGTCTGGCGCCGCAGCCGCCGGCTGATCAGCGCCGTCCCCAGCGTGGCCAGCCCGACCGCGGCCGCCGCCGTGCCCAGCACCACCGGCAGCTGGCGCTCGCTCGCGCTGCTCACGTTCCGCAGCGTGACGCCCGCCGAGACCAGCCCGGCCACCGAGCCGTCCGGCGCGTACACCGGGACCACCGCCTGCACCAGCGGACCGAGCGTTCCCGTCAGCTCCTCCGTCACCACCTGCCCGCGCAGCGCGGGGGCGTACGTGCCGACGAACTTCTCGCCGATCCGCGCCGGGTTCGGATGGGTGTAGCGGACGCCCTGGTCGTTCAGCACGACGATGAAGTCGACGCCCGAGCCGACCCGCGCGGCCTGCGCCCTCGGCTGGAGGACGGCCGTCGGATCGGGGGAGCGCAGCGCGTCGACGATGCCCGGGGAGTTGGCGAAGGCCTGCGCCACCGCCACCGACCGGTTGTGCGCCTCGTGCTCGGAGTCGTTGCGCGACTGCACCACCAGCGCCACCGCCGCCGCCACCACCAGCAGCAGGACGACCAGGACCTGGAGCGCGAACACCTGCCCGGCCAACGACCGGTGCCACACCGACCACCGCCGCTTGGCGCGTGGCAGCTGTGGCCGACCGTGGGGGCGCCCACCGGAGGAGCCGGTGGAGCCAGAGGCGCCAGAGGCCGACGGAGCCCGGGATCGGCCCGGAAATCGGGCCATACGGTCATGTTTGCACCACCGCCAGCCGTGGACCACCCAGCTCGCTCGGCCGTTTGGCCTTCCCTGCCCCGGCTTGGCAAGATCGCAGGGTGTCCGAACCCCGCACCATCACCGACCCGGCCGATCCGCGCCTCGCCGACTACACCGGCCTCACCGACGTCGAGCTGCGCCGCCGCCGCGAACCGGCCGAAGGCCTCTTCATCGCCGAGGGGGAGAAGGTCATCCGCCGCGCCCTCGCCGCCGGCTACCGGATGCGGTCGATGCTGCTCACCCCCAAGTGGCTGGAGGTGATGGGCGACGTCATCGCCGGGGCCGACGCTCCCGTCCACGTGGTCGAGCCCGCGCTCGCCGAAGCCGTCACCGGCTACCACGTGCACCGCGGCGCCCTCGCCTCGATGGAGCGCAAGCCCCTCCCGGACGCCGCCGAGGTGCTGGCCGGTGCCCGCCGGGTCGCCGTCCTGGAGGGCCTGGTCGACCACACCAACCTCGGCGCCATCTTCCGCAGCGCCGCCGCCCTCGGCATGGACGCCGTCCTGCTCTCGCCCGACTGCGCCGACCCGCTCTACCGGCGCGCCGTCAAGGTCTCCATGGGCGCCGTCTTCGCCGTCCCGTACGCCCGGCTGGATCCCTGGCCCACCGCCCTGGACACCGTCCGTGACGCGGGCTTCACCCTCCTCGCCCTCACCCCGGCCGACACTGCCGTCGACCTCCACACCCTCACCCCGCACCGCCTCCCCAAGGCCGCCCTCATGCTCGGCGCCGAGGGCGACGGCCTCACCCCCCGCGCCATCGCGGCCGCCCACCACCCCGTCCGCATCCCCATGGCCCACGGTATCGACTCCCTCAACGTCGGCGCCGCCGCCGCCGTGGCCTTCTACGCCGTCACCACCCCCGCCCCCTAGCTTCCAGGCCGGCCGCACCCATCGCCGCTGACCCTCCCGCCCCGCTCAGGCGCCGGTTCCCGTGTGGTCGGTCGGCCCGACTCCGCGCATGGCTTCGGCGCCGGGGCTGTTTCGGCTGGTCGGTCGCCGACAGCCCGGCACGAGAAGTCGGCCCGCCCGACTTCTCACGCTGCTCAGGCGCCGGTTTCCCTCGCCCCGGTCGTGTTGCCCGTTCGCGTGTGGTCGGTCGGCCCGACTCCCCGCATGGTTTCGATGCCGGGGCCGTCTCGGCTGGTCGGTCGCCGACAGCCCGGCACGAGGAGTCGGCCCGCCCGACTTCTCACGTCGCTCAGACGCCGGTTCCCCTCGCCCGTTCCCGCGTGGTCGGTTGGCCTGGCTTCTCCGTGCGGGTTTTGGTGCCGGGGCTTGGCTGCTGGCCGGGCCTGCCGGATGCCGGCACCCCGGTGTGAGAAGTCGGCCCGCCCGACTTGTCACGCTCCGCTCCGTTGATGCCGGCCTCCGCAGAGACGCCCCCTGGCCCCCACCCGCGCGCCGCTGCGCACGAGAAGTCGGCGGGCCCGACTTCTCGTGCGCAGCGGATCTCTTCGCCCAGCCCTGGCCGGCGGTGCTCAGCCCGCCGGGGCCGTGGGCGGGGCGGGCGCGGCGGCGGGGGGCTGGGTGCCGGCGCCGGGCCAGGACTCGTCGAGGGTGCCGTCGGCGCGGACGGCGTAGCGGGTGGAGGTGACCGCGCCGGTGGCGGCCGCGCGCTCCTCGCGGACGACCGTGCTGCCGTCCAGCCGCCAGCCGGCCGCCGCCTGCGGGTCCGCCACTGAGGTGCGGGAGGCGGTGACCACGGGGGAGTCCCCGTTGAAGGTGTAGAGCTGGACGAGGTCGACCGGAGCCGAGCCCTCCGCCCGGCGCAGGACGACCACCGCGGCCGGCAGGCCCTTGTAGCGGGCCGGCAGCACCGCGCTCAGCGTGACCTGCGGCCCGCCGCCGACCGAGTGCCCGTTCTGCAGCACGATGGCCTGACCGCCGGACCCGTCGGGGTAGCTGCGGTTCGGCCAGTCCACCGCCGGAACCGGCACCTGCGGGGGCGTCAGCCCGGCGTCCGCACCGCCGCGTGCGGCCGCAGGGAGCGGCGCGGCCGAGGACTGCGGCGCGACGTCGACCGACGTCCCCGGCACCGCCTGCCGGCCGCCGCCCGTACCGGTGGCCGCGCCGCCGCCCGTACCGGCGGTGGTCACCACCCCGGCCGGTGGGCGCACGCTCTGGTTGCCCCGGTTCTCGCACCCCTGCGCCGCCGCGATGGCCAGCGCCACCCCGATCGTCACCGTGACGAAGACCACCAGCCGCTGCCGCAGCAGCCGCTGCCGCGCGGTGCCGGGCCGTCCGCCGGGGGCGGGGGTGTGCTGCCGGTCCCGGGGGCGCGCCCGCTCCTGGGGGCGCCCCCGGTCGTGGGGGCCGGGGCGGTTCGGGGGCGGAGTCTGAGGACGGTCCGGACGCTGCCTCAGCGGACGGGTGACCGGCGTCGTCTCGGGCCGGGGGAGGGGCGCGCCCGGCCCCTGCGGGCGCCGTCCGGCGGCCCCGGCCGCCTGCGCACCGGGGCGGCCCGCCGCCGCCCGGGCCCGTGCCGCGGCGGGCGGCTCGGGCGAGCGCCCGGGGGCCGGGACGCCCTGCCGTCCGCCCTCGGGCCGACCCGGTGCCGGGGCCGGCGCGGGCGCCGGGGCGGGGGCCGGAGCCGCCGCGCCGCGCCCGTGCCGTGCCGCGCGGGCACCGCCGGAGGACCCCGCGGCCGCGCCGCGCGCCGCCAGCTCGCTGAGCCGCTCGTGCAGGGCCGCCGCCCCGGGGCGCTCGGCGGGCTCCTTGGCCAGGCAGGCGCGGATCAGCGGCGCCAGCTGCGGCGGCACCGCCGAGAGGTCGGGCTCCTCGTGGACGACCCGGTAGAGCATCACTTCGGAGGAGGCGCCGGACCCGAACGGGGTGTCCCCGGTGAGCGCGTACGCGAGCGTGGCCCCGAAGGCGAAGACGTCCGTGGCGGGGGTGACGGCGGCCCCGCGCACCTGCTCGGGCGCGAGGAAGCCGGGGGAGCCGACCGCGGTGCCGACGTGGGTGAGGGTGCTGGCACCGCGCGACCAGGCGATGCCGAAGTCGATGATCCGCGGGCCCCGGGGCGAGAGCAGGATGTTGGAGGGCTTGAGGTCCCGGTGGACCACTCCCGCCTCGTGCACCTTGACCAGGCCGTCGGCCAGCGCGGCCCCGATCCGGGCCGCCTCGGGCCAGTTCAGCGGCCCCTCGTCGCCGACCCGCTTGTAGAGCGAGGGCCCCGGCACGTACGCGGTGGCGAGCCAGGGCCGGTCGGCCTCGATGTCCGAGCCGACCACGCGCGCGGTGCAGCCGCCCCGGATCCGGGAGGCGGCGGCGATCTCGCGGGCGAACCGGGTGCGGAACTCCTGGTCCTCGGCGAGTTCGGCGCGGATCAGCTTGAGGGCGACGCGCTGCCCCCGGCGGTCGGACCCGAGGTACACCACGCCCATCCCGCCGGCGCCCAGTCGCCGGTGCAGGCGGTACGGCCCGACGATGCGGGGGTCCTCACGCCTCAGCCGCATCATCGCCATGTTTCGTTCCCCGTCAGCCGGTGGGTGAGGCCCCGTCGGTTGGGCCATCGTCAGTTCCTGTCTGGCACAGCTTACGGACTGCCCGCTGCGGTGTGCTGATACGCAACACCTCAAGCCGCCGTGCGATTGTCCGATCTTGCACTGGATCGCAGGTCACAGACCCGCCGAAGGGCTTCTCGGGGTTGCCCCTCAGGGTTCCCCCGGGGGCCGGATGAGACTTCCGTCCCCCTGCGGTAGTAGGCCTCGGGTCCCATCGTCATCCTCCGGAACGTCCGAGGAACAGTACGACGGCATGACGCCCGGACAACCCCCCGGCCAATAGCGTTGTGTTCAGCGGTGGACGGGGAGCTCGTCCCCCGAGGTAAGCCGTCCACCGCGCCAACTCGACCGGATCAGGAGCAAGGACATGCCACCGCAGCTCACGGGAAACCCCAGCCGCCGCCGGCAGCCCTTCGTCCAGTCCCGGTCAACCGAGCAGCCCACGCGCCACCCGGCCGTGGCACTGGCGATGGCCCTGCCGTGCGCCGTGCTCCTGGTGCTGCTCTTCGGCGGATGGGAGCAGATGGCGAGCCAGGCCCAGGCCGTCGCCGATCTGATCACCCGCTGAGCGGGAGGTGGGACACCGGCCCCCACGGGCCGGCCGAGGACGGGCACCGATCCCCTGGGGACGGGGAGCGGTGCCGCCGGGGAGGGCCGCGGCCGCGATGACACGCGGACGGGCGAGAGCGGCGCGCAGAGCGCCCCGGCAGGCGGAGGTGCCGCGTACGGACGTCGGTGAGGGCGTCCGTACGCGGCTCTTCCCGTTTCCCCGCAGTCCGAAGACGCCCGAGGGCCCCGGAGACGCCGGGACGGAACGACCAAAGGCCGGGGCCGCGACCCTCACGGATCGCGGCCCCGGCCGTTACTGTGCGCGATACTGGGATTGAACCAGTGACCCCTACCGTGTCAAGGTAGTGCTCTCCCGCTGAGCTAATCGCGCCTGATGGGGCGGTCCTGCAGCAGATCCCGGAGGATCCGACGTGCGCGATACTGGGATTGAACCAGTGACCCCTACCGTGTCAAGGTAGTGCTCTCCCGCTGAGCTAATCGCGCCTGGTGAGGCGGTGTTGCAGCAGGCCCCGGAGGGCCCGTTACTGTGCGCGATACTGGGATTGAACCAGTGACCCCTACCGTGTCAAGGTAGTGCTCTCCCGCTGAGCTAATCGCGCCTGATGGGGCGGTCCTGCAGCAGATCCCGGAGGATCCGACGTGCGCGATACTGGGATTGAACCAGTGACCCCTACCGTGTCAAGGTAGTGCTCTCCCGCTGAGCTAATCGCGCGGGGAGGCCCCCGGAGAACCGGGGGACCTCTTGGAGGTGGAGACGGGATTTGAACCCGTGTACACGGCTTTGCAGGCCGTTGCCTCGCCTCTCGGCCACTCCACCAGGCAACGCATGAAGAAGGATCTTACACCGTTCTCCATCGAGCGGACGACGAGATTCGAACTCGCGACCCTCACCTTGGCAAGGTGATGCTCTACCAACTGAGCCACGTCCGCCTGTCTCCCGGGATCTTCACCGCTTTTCCTCGGCTGCGCTCCCCGGCGACGTGTTGAACTCTAGCGGATTCCCGGGCCAGCTAAAAATCCGTTCCCGCAGCATGCCGAGGGGATGGCCGGTGAGTGCCGTGCCGTCAGCCCGCCCGGTCGGACGGGCGCCGCCACCTGCGGCGCTCCCGGACGATCACCCGCAGGTCACCCGGCGCACACCCGCGCGACGCGCACGCCTGCTCGTACGCGGGGGCGCGAGCCCGACCCGGCCCACGCCCCCCGACCTACACTTCAGGCACCGCCCCCAGCACCACCGCGCAGGAGAACCGTGTCCGGCCACCCCGACCCCCGCACCCCGCTCGCCCGCTTCGCCGGCCGCCTGGCCACCGGACTGCGCGACGTCACCTCGGACCCGGCCGCCCTCGACTCCGCCGGCCACTGGGCCGTCGCCCACGACTTCGAGGGCCGCCTCACCTGCGCCCGCTTCGACGACGTCCGCCCCGCTCCCGCCCCACCCTCCGGTGCCCGCTGGCGCGGACCGGCCGCCGGCAGCTGGCACAGCTCCCTCGACCGCGCCGCCTACACCGCCGGGGTCCGCCGCATCCGCGAGCACATAGCCGCCGGCGAGGTCTACCAGGCCAACCTCTGCCGCGTCCTGTCCGCACCGCTGCCCGACCCGGACCACAGCGACGTCGACGCCCTCACCGGCCTGCTCGCCCGCGGCAACCCCGCCCCGTACGCCGGCACCATCCGACTGCCCGGACACGGCGTCGAGATCGCCACCGCCTCACCCGAGCTCTACCTGCGCCGCACCGGCCGCACCGTCTCCTCCGGCCCGATCAAGGGCACCGGCCGCACCGAGGCCGACCTGCTCGACAAGGACCACGCCGAGAACGTGATGATCGTCGACCTGGTCCGCAACGACCTCGGCCGGGTCTGCGAGACCGGCAGCGTCACCGTCCCCGACCTCTGCGCCGTCGAGAAGCACCCCGGCCTGGTCCACCTGGTCTCCACCGTCGAGGGCACCCTGCGCGAGGACGCCGGCTGGCCCGAACTCCTCGACGCCACCTTCCCTCCCGGCTCCGTCACCGGCGCCCCCAAGTCCAGCGCCCTGCGGATCATCGAAGCCCTGGAGACCGCCCCGCGCGGCCCGTACTGCGGCGCGGTCGGCTGGGTCGACGCCGACCGTGGCGAGGCCGAACTCGCCGTCGGCATCCGCACCTTCTGGATCGACCGGCAGGACCCGGGCGCACCGGTCCTGCGCTTCGGCACCGGCGCCGGCATCACCTGGGGCTCCGACCCGGAGCGCGAATGGGCCGAGACCGAGCTGAAGGCCGCCCGCCTGGTCGCGATAGCGTCGGGCAGCGAATCCGGCAGCGAGCCCGACCCGACCGGGGCCTGAGCCCCCACCGCCTAGGAGCAGCACCCGATGCACAACCGCACCACGAGCTGGGTCAACGGCGCACTCGTCGACTCCACCGACGCGACCGTCTCGGTCCTCGACCACGGCCTCACCACCGGCGACGGCGTCTTCGAGACCCTGAAGACGGTCGACGGCCGGGCCTTCGCGGTCACCCGCCACCTCGACCGGCTGACCCGCTCCGCCCGCGGCCTCGGCCTGCCCGACCCCGACCACGACCTGGTCCGCGAGGCCTGCGCCCAGGTCCTCGCCGCCAACCCCGCACCGCTCGGCCGCCTGCGCGTCACCTACACCGGCGGCAACGGCCCGCTCAGCTCCGAGCGCGGCACCACCGGCCCCACCCTGGTCGTCGCCCTCAACGCGATCGGCCGCCGCCCCGACCTGACCGCCGTCGCCGTCGTCCCCTGGCGCCGCAACGAGCACAGCGCCGTCGCCGGCCTCAAGACCACCTCGTACGCCGAGAACGTCGTCGCCCTGGCCGCCGCCCACCGCGCCGGCGCCTCCGAGGCCCTGTTCGCCAACACCGCCGGGCGGCTCTGCGAGGGCACCGGCTCCAACGTCTTCGTGGTCCTCGGCGGCCGCCTGCTCACCCCCACCCTCGCCTCCGGCTGCCTGGCCGGCATCACCCGGCAGCTCGTCATCGACTGGTGCGGCGCCGAGGAGGCCGACCTCCCGCTCAGCGCCCTCCAGGACGCCGAGGAGGTCTTCCTGACGTCCACCACCCGCGACGTCCAGGCCGTCACCCGCGTCGACGACCGCGACCTGTCCGGCCCCGGCCCCGTCACCGCCAAGGCCATGGCCGTCTTCGCCGAGCGCAGCGCCGACGACCTCGACCCGTGAGCTCCCGGGGGGATGGATAACCCCCTGACCCAGGGGAAGGGAGGTCCACATGACCACCACGCTGCGCCCCGAGGGCCCGGAGACACCCACCGCGGCCGGCGGCCGCACCAGACGCTGGCTGATCCTCGCCAACGGCCACCCGGTCGGCGCGCTGCGCACCACGGCCGAGCCGCAGGGCAGCCAACTCTGGGGCGGAATATCCGAGTTGGAGATCACCGAGGGCCGCGGCCGGGGCCGGGGCACCTTCGGCGGGCTGGCCGCCGAGGAGGTGCTGCGCGGCTGGGGCTGCGTCCGGGTGGACGTCCGCATCCCCGAGGGCGCCGAGACGGCCCGCGGCCTCGCCACCACCCTGGGCTACGTCGATCGGGCCCTGAGCATGTCCAAGCGGCTGGTCACTGCCCCGGCCCTGCCCGCCGGGGTGAGCGCCCGCCCGTTCGACCCGGCCGACCTCGACGACTGGCTCGCCCGGTCCGCGGAGCGCTACCGGCGGTCGCTCGTCGAGTCCGGCCTCACCGAGGAACAGGCCCGCGCCAGGACCGGCGGGGACGACCCGCCGAACCCGGTCCCGCAGGGCGTCGAGACCCCCGGCGTCGTCCTGCGCAGGCTGTACGGCGCCGGCGGCGGCGAGGGCCCGTACGGCTCGATCTGGGTCCAGCTGCGCCTGCGTGACCTGCCGGACGGCGAGCCGCTCGCCTGGGTGATGGGCATCGAGGTGGCCCCGGCCCACCGGGGCCGGGGCCACGGGCGCGCCCTGATGCTGCTCGCCGAACGCGAGTGCCTGGCCGCCGGGGTGCGCAACCTCGGCCTCAACGTCTTCACCCGCAACGGGACCGCCGTCCGGCTCTACGAGTCGCTGGGCTACGAGGTCACCGAGCGCTTCTACGGCAAGCAGCTGTGAGCCGGCGTGGCGTCAGGAAGCCTTCGCCGCCTCGATGACGGCGACGATCTCGGCCCGCAGCCCGTCCTGGCTCCGGCCGCCGTCCAGGCGCTTCCCGCCGATCACGTACGTGGGCGTGCCCGTGACGCCGATCGCCTTGCCCTCGGCCTGGTCGGCGTCGACGGTCAGCATGTGCCGGCCGTCGATCAGCGCGGTGTCCACCTCCTCGACGTCGGCCCCGACCTCCCGGGCCACGTCCAGCAGCACCTGCTGCCCGCCCGAGGCCAGCTCCGCGGTGCGGGCCAGCAGCGCCTCCACGAAGGGCCAGCCCAGCCCCTGCGCGAACGCCTCCTCGGCCGCCTCCGCGGCGGCGTAGGCGTGCTTGTGCTTCTCCAGCGGGAAGTGCCGCACCTCGACGCGCAGCGCGTCGCCGTACTGCGCGCGCAGCGCCCGTACGTCGTCCAGCGCGGTGTGGCAGTCCGGGCACTGGAGGTCGCACCAGAACTCGAGGCGGGGGAGGGAACCATCGATCATTCCCCCAGTGTTCCACTACTGGGTGCCCGCTCCGGCCGGAGGTGCGCCCGAGGGCGGAGCGAGAGGAAGGCAGCGATGACGGGGACGACCGGAAACGAAGGGGTGGTCCTGTGCTGAGCGCGGCGATCAGCTTCATCCTCACGGCGGGCGGGGTGGCCTTCGCGGGGCTGCGGGCCTACCGGCGGCGCTTCCTGTCGGCGACCCGCTGGTTCGCGGTGGCCCTGCTGCCCGCCGGGCTCTACCTGACCGGCCTGTTCCCGCTGGCGAGCAGGATCGGTCGGGAGTTCGCCGACTGGGCGACCAAGCTGGTCTTCGACCCGCGGGTGTGGACGGGCATCGGGCTGCTCGGCCTCTCCGTGGTCCTGCTGGTCACCACCCGCTGGCTGGGCCGGCGCGGCGCGGCGCCGGTGGAGGGCGTGCGGGAGCACCCGGCCGCGGCCGGTCCGGCGCCCGAGCGCCCGGCGGTGGCGCCGGCGCCCAAGGCCCCGAAGCGGCCGGCCTCGGGCAAGCCGGACGACGGCCTCGGCGACTTCGCCGACATCGAGGAGATCCTTCGCAGGCGCGGGATCTGAACGTCCCGCGCGGGGCGGGCGGCTCGGCGGGGCAGGCCGCGGGGGCGGGTCAGGCGGAGGGGACGGCCTCCGCCGACCGCTGCCGCGCCCGGTAGGCGGCCACGTGCAGCCGGTTGCCGCAGGTGCGGCTGTCGCAGTAGCGCCGCGAGCGGTTCCGGGAGAGGTCCACGAAGACCCGCGCGCAGTCCGGTGCCTCGCAGCGGCGCAGCCGCTCCCGCTCGCCCGCCATCAGGATGAAGGCCAGCGCCATGCCCAGCTCGGCCGCCAGGTGGTCGCCGAGGGCGGCGTGCGGCGCGAAGTAGTGGATGTGCCAGTCGTGGTCGTCGTGGTTGGTCAGCCGGGGCGTCGTTCCGGCGGCGGCGACGATCGAGTTGACCAGCTCGGCGGCCTCGGCGGTCGACTCCGTCCCGAACACCTCGCGCAGCCGCGTGCGCAGCTGGTGCACCCGGTGCAGGTCGTCCTCGGTCAGCGAGTCGATCTCGCTGATCTCCTGGCGGACCACGAAGGCGTCCAGCGCGGCGACGTCCGGCAGCCGTTCGGCACCGCACACCTCGGGTGCGGTGTTGAGCAGCTCCACGAGGATGCTCAGCGCGCACTCGGTGTCATGGGTGATCAGCACGTTGGGGGCTCCTCGCGCAGGGGACTCCGATACCCCGCGTCCACGGTTACCCCAGACCATACCGGGCCTTGTGCCGGTAGGGCGGTGCCTTCTTTCGAAGATGTGTGCGCACTCCGGCTGGGTGTCCGAAACCTGCCGCCGTCGGGCCGTGGACAGGCGTCGGGGGGAAGGGGAAAAAGGCAGCGGATCAGGGGACGGGGGTGTCGGCTTTGGGCGGGGCTTGAGGGGGTGGTGTGGCGAGCGGAGTGTGGGGGGGACAAGAACAGGAGCGG